>NZ_CP007033.1:0-335000 GCF_000512895.1 Dehalobacter restrictus DSM 9455 | reverse complement strand
AAGAATTAATGAGCGTTCTTTGTCTCTAGAAAAATGATCGTTTTTAATTAATACGATCCTACGATCTAATTCGAATAAATTTTCTCTTGCCGACCTTCAAGATATCACCGGCCGAAAGACGAATGGCAGCCTGCGAATCTGAGAGCTTTTCATCGTTAAGCTTCACTCCGCCCTGTTCAACCAGTCTTCTGGCTTCTCCCCTGCTCGGGGCAAGTGCTGCGTTGACCATCAGCGTAACCAGTTCGATCGTGCCGTCCTTCGATGCACCAAGTTCCGCAAGGCTAAATTCAGGCATCTCATCTGGTGCTTCTTTTTTCTGAAACATTTTAATAAATTCGTCTTTTGCCTGATCGGCTTCGGCATCTCCATGATAAATTCGGACAATCTCCCATCCCAGACGCATTTTTAAGTCACGCGGATGAACGCTGCCGTCAGCAAGGCCCTTTTCGAGACGGCGAATTTCGTCAACAGGCACTTTTGTGACCAATTCGAAATAGCGAATCATCAATTCGTCCGGCAGAGACATCGTTTTTCCAAACATTTCTCTGGGGCTTTCATAGACTCCGATGTAATTACCAAGACTTTTACTCATTTTATGAACGCCGTCAAGTCCCTCAAGGATTGGCGTTGTTAAAGCAACCTGCGGTAATTGCCCATAATCTTTTTGCAGCGTACGGCCCATAAGTAAATTAAACTTCTGGTCTGTCCCTCCTAGTTCGACGTCGCTTTGCAGCGCTACCGAGTCATAGCCCTGCATCAACGGGTAAAAGAATTCATGAATGCTGATCGGCCGTTCCTCCTGATATCTCTTGGCAAAATCATCTCTTTCCAGCATTCTGGCAACCGTACAATTGGAAGCTAACTTAATGACCTCTTCAAAATTGAGCTTTGAAAGCCAGGTGGCATTAAACTCAATCCTTGTTTTAGCGGGATCGAGAATTTTAAATATCTGTTCTTTATAGGTTTCCGCATTCCGAAGCACTTCTTCTTCGGTCAATGCCTTTCTAGTTTCGGATTTTCCCGTAGGATCACCTATCCTGCCCGTAAAATCTCCGATGATGATCACTGCCTGATGCCCCAGATCCTGGAACTGTCTCATTTTCTGCAAAGGAACAGTATGTCCCAAATGAATATCTGGAGCCGTCGGGTCAAGCCCAAGCTTAACCGTCAGCGGTTTATTTGACAAAAGGGAATTCTTTATTTTTCTTTCAGTTCATCCTCCGGCACAATCTCAGCAGCACCTGTTCTTAATATCTCCATTTGTCTTTGTACTTCTTTGTCTAAATTGATCAATTCAAAACATTCCTTCCATTCTTCGATATAACTTTAAGTACCTTATCTTCCTTATAAAGGATAATAAAATTAATTTATCAAATACACCACCAGAATATATAAAATTTGGAGCTGACATGGTGCTATATAAAGTTCTTTGCGCTTTAAGCATCTTATATTATAAAGAAATATAAATTTTATATCAACCTCTTACCAAATTGATACTGTTTTTACAGCCTTTAAAATATGATATAATGTTTTGAGCTTATTAATCTAAATGCTTATTAATAAGTCTTTATCTAGGAGGCAAAAAATGGCTAATAACAATGATTATCATAACCGTAATGCAGATCAGAAAAACAGGCGGGTTCACCCTGTCAAAAAGAAAAAAAGTTTTTTAATACACCCTACTTCAGAATTCCTCTTCTTATCATCATTCTACTTATTGTGATTTTAGGTATTTACTTAATTGTTGCTGTTGCAAAAACCCCCAAATTAGATGTTGAGCTGCTGACAGGTCAGAAACAATCCTCTGTGGTCTATGACAATGAACAAAATTCGATTGCCCAGCTTCACTCCTCCGAAAACAGACTGCTGGTCGACTATGAAGACATTCCGGACACTGTGAAGGAAACGTTTATCGCGGTGGAAGATAAACGGTTTTATAAACATTTTGGGGCAGACCCGATCCGGATTATCAAATCGGCTTTTAATAATTTGAAAGCCGGCGAAGTCGTCGAAGGTGGCAGCACCATCACGATTCAGCTCGCCAAAAACGCTTTTATTGAAGATCCGACGGCGCAGAAGCTTTCGCGCAAGATCCAGGAAGCCGTTCTAGCTCTTCAGATTGAGCATGTGTACACCAAGAACGAAATTCTGACCTTTTACTTGAATCGGATTTACTTAGGGGAATCGTCTTTCGGAATCCGGACCGCTTCTTTGACTTATTTTAACAAAGAGCTTAAGGATCTGAATCCGGCTGAAATCGCCATGCTGGCCGGCCTCCCTCAAGCTCCAAGCGGTTATGACCCATACTTTTATCCGGAAAAAGCCAAAGCAAGACGAACGATCGTCCTGGGTGTGATGAGAGACAATGGCATTATTACACAGGCTGATTATGACAAGTATGTCGATACACCTTTCACGTTTGTTGACCAGGTTAAATCCAAACAAAAGAATGTCCAAATGCCCGAAATTGCAACGCGCAACAAACAACACCCTTATTTTGTTGACTATGTAATTTCCGAGCTTCAGGCTAAATATGGCTTTACACCTGAACAGATCTATAGCGGTGGTTTAAAGATTTATACGACTGTAAATTCAAAAATCCAGACCAAAGCCGAGGAAGCTTTTGCAGACTCCAAGAATTTCCCTGCTAACAGTAAGGACGGGACTTCCGTTCAAGGTGCGATGACTGTACTGGAGCCCGATAGCGGGGCGATCGCAGCCATGGTAGGCGGCCGGGAATACACCCCGATGGGTTTGAACCGCGCTTACCAGTCCAAAAGGCAGCCTGGATCGACTGCCAAGCCACTGGTTGTCTATGCGCCGGCACTTGAACACGGCGGTTATTATCCTGGAACAGTATTCGATGATATGCCCGTTAAATTTAATAACGGTGACGGCACTGTCTGGGCCCCGACGGATTATGACACAATTACTTCCGGTTGGCGGGGTTTGATCACGATGCGCGAAGCTGTTGAGGACTCTGTAAACGTTTACGCCGTAAAACTTTTAAGCTCTCTCGGGGTTGAAAACGGCTGGCAGTTCGCCAAGAATAATCTGGGGCTTTCCCTAACCAACAATGACAAAGTATTAAGTATGGCCCTCGGGACATTTGATATTTCCACCCTGCAGATGGCTTCAGCTTACGGAACATTTGCCAATAACGGTGTCAAAGCTGAACCTTACAGTGTTATTAAAGTTTTAGGCCCCGATGGTAAAACATTGGTCGAAAACACGCCTTCCGAGAAAAGAGTGATGAAAGAAACCACTGCCTATTTGATGAATGATCTCCTTAGGAGCGTTGTAACCTACGGAACCGGCACAAAGGCCCGGATTGGCAATTGGTATATCTGCGGTAAGACGGGCACAACATCCCTGGATCCTGCTAAATTTGGCAATAGGTCCGGTAATCCCGATGCCTGGTTTGCCGGCTATAGCCCAAAATACGCGGGGGTTGTCTGGATGGGGTATGATCAGACAGATACAAGCCATTACCTGTATAAGGTATATGGCGGCAGCTACCCGGCCAGCATCTGGAAACAGGTCATGACGGTTGCCCACGAAGGACTGGCAGTTCAGTCAAGTATCAGCCGTCCCGAAGGGCTTACAACCGTAAAATTCGATTCCAAATCAGGTCTTCTGCCAAGCAGTCTGACTCCTTCAGAATTTGTTAAATCAGAAATATGTGCGGCAGACAGTGTTCCAACAAAAGTTAGTGATGTTTGGGTCCAAGTGATGGTCGATGCTAATAACCCCAATCTTTTAGCCCCCGTAGGCAGCATGAATGCCGTATCGAGGCTTTGCCTGAACGTTCTGGGGCGGCCTAAAGATGTGACCTGGCCATCGGACGAAGCCCCCTATAAGGCTCCGGACAAATACGTGAATGAAAGTGGCAGCTCTACCAGCGGTGAGACTCCACCGGCAGGAGATTCAAGTATTCCTCAGTTGTCTTTATCTTCTCCGTATTATGACGGATCGAGCACGGTTGTTCAGCTTCCGGTTTCCAACTATAACAGTAAAAAATATACTGTTAAGCTGTATATCAAGAAACCGGGACAATCCTATCTTGAAACGTATGTGCCAGAAGACGGAAACAAGAGGACGATTCAATACCGTTTAGATCTTTTCGGTGCCGGAGCAGTCTCCGGAACCTACACCTTCTGGGGTGTTCTGATGGACAATGACTCTTTTACAGAGGGTCCTCCGTCAAATCCCGTGACGTTGGAAATCAGT
The DNA here is from genome assembly GCF_000512895.1 of Dehalobacter restrictus DSM 9455. NCBI lineage: Bacteria > Bacillati > Bacillota > Clostridia > Eubacteriales > Desulfitobacteriaceae > Dehalobacter > Dehalobacter restrictus. The sequence continues at coordinate 330,770 of NZ_CP007033.1, read as the reverse complement.
AATTAATAATCCTCTCAAAAAAACACTGCCGATGGTTTAGATAACCTCGGCAGTGTTTTTTTTGTGGCTAGTTTGGGTTACTTTAATTCAACGATCGTGACCCCGGAATCGCCTTCGCCAAACTCACCTAAGCGGTAAGCAGCAACATGGGGATGTCTCTTCAAGAACTGATGAATGCCTGCCCGCAGGGCGCCTGTCCCTTTGCCATGAATCACGCTGACCTGATTAATTCCTGTAATCACAGCATCATCCAGATATTTATCCAGCATCAGGATGCCTTCTTCGACCAGTTTTCCCCGGAGGTCGATTTCACTTCTGAGATTTACCGCTTTGCTCAGCCCGAAAGTACCTTGAATGGTTTTTGCAAAGTGTTCCGGTTTTCTTGTCTCATCGACCAACCGGATTTCAGACAGCGGAACGCTGACTTTCAAGATACCCGTCTGGACCAACACTTCATTGTTGTTATCCGGTTTTTGCAGGACCTGGCCTTTTTGTCTAAGATTGGGCATATAGACCGTTTGCCCCGGTTCTACTTGCCCGGGCTTCGGTCCGGATTTGTTTTTTCCGGTATACTCGGTTTCATACACCTTTTCAGAGAGTTTTTTCAGCCCCTGACGTGTTTTCTCCAGAGCCGCTTCCTGTTCACGCCGTTCTTTCTTTTGGGCTTCCTTGATTTCTTTGATGATACCTTCGGCTTCGAGTCTGGCCTGACGGACAACGTCGACAGCCTCTTCTTTGGCTTTGCGGATAATATCTTCGTATTTTTCTTCCAGTTCCAGATTCTTTTTCTTCAGCTCCGCGGCTTTATATTCAGCCTTCTTCTGCTCTTCTTCCACACTCCGTTTTTTAAGTTCAATCTCTCTTTGCGTATCCTCGAGGTTTTCCAGGAGATCGCTCTCCTTCGTATCCCGCTCAGAGATAAAGGAGCGGGCTTTTTCCAGAATGCCACTGCCAAGTCCGAGCCGCTGGGCAATCGATAAGGCATTGCTGCGTCCGGGAATACCGATCAGCAGGCGGTAGGTGGGCTTGAGCGTTTCCGGATTAAACTCTACTGAAGCATTTTCTACCCGAGGCGTATTGTAGGCAAAGGTCTTTAACGCGCCGTAGTGCGTCGTAGCCACCCCGCAGCTCCCGCGCTCCAATAATTCCGCAAGAATCGCCATGGCCAGGGCTGCCCCTTCGCCCGGATCCGTCCCGGCTCCAAGTTCGTCCAGCAGAACTAGGGAACAGCTGTCGGCTTCCCGGGTAATATCAACAATATTGGTCATATGGGCGGAGAACGTACTCAAAGACTGTTCGACACTCTGCTCGTCACCGATATCGACAAAAATCCGGGTAAAGATCCCGAGCCGTGATTCACTTTCAGCCGGAATATGCAGCCCGGACTGCATCATCACCGCCATAAGGCCGATCGTCTTCAGCGTCACAGTCTTCCCTCCGGTGTTCGGGCCGGTAATGATCAGAAATTGATCATCTATCCCCAGTCCGACGGATATCGGTACAACAGGCCCGGTGAGCAGAGGATGTCTCGCGCCGATCAGCTTGACCTCCTGTTTATTCATTACAAGCGGTGACCCGGCTTCCATATCTTCACTTAGACGGGCTTTCGCCAGAATAAAATCCAGCTTAATCAAGGCTTCATTCAACAGCAGGATTTCCGGAATCCTGGCAGTAACTTTTGCTGTGAGCTGCTGAAGAATCTTTTGAACTTCCCTGTTCTCTTTCAGGGTGATCTCCCTCAGTTCATTGCCGAGCTGGACCACTGCCATCGGTTCGATAAAAAGGGTCGCACCGCTGGCTGACTGATCATGGACAATTCCGGGAAAAGCTGAACTGTATTCCATTTTAATCGGAACCACATAGCGGTCCCCTCTGCTTGTAATGACATTGTCCTGAAGCATCTTTTGATAGCTCGGATTTCTTAGAATACCGTCAAGGCTTTCCTTGATCCGCTGCTGACTTATCCCTTTCGCTTTCCGCAGTCTGGCCAGCTCTTCGGAAGCCCGGTCATTGATATCCCCGTCCTCGGAGACACTGCGGGAGATATCATCTTCTATCTCTTTCTGAGGTACAATCCCATCGACCGTTTCTCTGAGGGCATATAATTCGCTGTACTGATCTTTTCCAGACTGACCGCCATCTATCAGCGTATTCTTTAGGCGGCGGGCAGTTTTCAACGTATCTCTGATTTCCAGTAATTCTTCCGGATTTAAGGTTCCTCCCCGGTCACATCTTTCCAGATAAGGACGAATTTCCCGCGCTCCCCTGACTGAAAACAAAGGGTTAATCCTAAGGAGAATTTTCCCTTCGTCCGTTTCGCGGAGCAACGCCCTTACGGTACGCAGGTCAGACTCCGGAGCAAGTGCTTCCGCTAATTCTTTCGCTCCGGGAAGCATACAATGATTCCTAAGCCGTTCTCTGACTGCGCCAAAATCCAGTTTTGCCAGGACTTTATCTGAAGCTATCAATTTATATTAGCACTCCTCTATAAAAATGTCCTCTGGTAAAGCCATCGGGATAAAGCTCCTCCAAGCTTTTCATCGCTTCCTCGGTTTCCTCTTTGCCTATATTCTTGCCTCCAGCCGTTTCTTTCCAAAGCTGGTGAAATACTGTAACGGCACGTTCAGCCTGGGGCAGAGATGCCCGAAGCAGTTCCAGCCGGATATTTCTGATGCCCATATCGGCTATTTTAGACAGTTCGGTTACCAGATTCAAGGTTTTGGCATTGAAGACATGCATCCGGCACTCTTGATCCGTAGCCAGTGGGAAGTGATAAGCCATGCGGTCCTTCAGGTACAGGTCTCTGTTTTGACAGGCCTTTCCGCATTTGTTGCGGGCTCCGTCTTTCCCCTCCCCCAGCACAGCGCCGGGAAGACAGAATTCACTGACCATCATTTCCATATCGCCAAACACCAGCAACTCAATACCTTCGGATTTGCCCAGAACGGCAAGCTGTTCCTGACTTAATTCCATGGAAAGGGCTGCCTGCCTTCCGCCTGCCCTGTGAACCCATTCCAACGCCGCTTCGTTAAAACAATGCAGAAAATAATCCGTCTCCCAAGTCCACTCGGGATCAACGGTCTTCAGCATTTCGATTTCCGCAAGATTCCCGGCCATGATCACTGGCCTTGACGACCAGCCTGCCACCTTTGTCAGATCCTTTAGCACCTGCTCACACTGGGTCTGATTCAGGATTCGCGGCAGTCTCCATAGCAACGTTCTTCCCCTGCTTTGACACGTATCGAGTGCCTTCTGCAGCTCTGCCAGGGTAAGGGGCGGTCTGGACCGCCAGTGTTCTCCGCCCAGAATGATTCTGTCCGCACCGGCCTTCAGCAACGGCGCAATCATGGAAGAATCCGTCACCGCGGCACTGAGCAAATGCTTGCCTGCTCCGGTTTTTCCCGATACGGTCCGGCCGGTTTTGAGCTGCTGATTCCAAGCGTAAGTCCGCTCCTGATACGCATTCAAGGTCAGCGCCGGCTTGCTGTGAGACGGCTCCAAAAGCTTCTCCACCGCAGCACGCCGCAATTCATTCAACGCACTGACCGGTATCATCAGATCCCCTTCCAGTGCTGTCGTTAATTCTCCGAGATAAAACGGGGTATTCCCCAGACGCCCCAGCTGTTTTACCAGAACCTCCTGTGTCAGTGGCCGATTCTGTGCTTCCTGAGCCTCACACTGCGATTCCAGCGCAACGTGCTGCTGATCGTCCCAGACAGTTAGGCGCAGTTTTTGACCAACTTTTCCGGAAAGCTGCATTTTTAACGGCCGCTTGCGCATTTCCTTGCCTTCCTGGAAACTAAGCCGGGCCTGGGCAATCAGCTGCTCATCGTGGGTTTTGAATACCCGGTCCCCAATATTCGCAGCGCCTTCAAATTCTATGGTGACCGTATCTCCGGGTGCAGCACTGTCAACCGTTTTGCCGCCAGGTATCCCTATTCTTCCGACGCTGATCCCTTCACGGCCTCTTTTTGTCCAGATTTCCAGGCCGTCTCCGAGTCCCAGCTCGCGGTCCAGCTTCAGTGTCAGACGGTTGTTTTTTAGATCCGTAATTCGGCCCAGCATGGTGCCGCGGTTGTTTGGGCGGCTGAAACTCATCATCTCCGCTCCCTGGTAACCCTGAAAGTATCCGGTTGTAAAATCCCGGTTAAAAATCTGAGTCAGCTCATATAGATCCCGGGCTGTGATTTCCTGCCCCTTTTGTTCCTGTAAAAAGTCCAGGGCTTTACGGTAGACCCGGATGACCGTTGCCACATATTCGGGCCTTTTCATCCGGCCTTCTATCTTCAGTGAGCGCACACCCATCCGCTGCAACTCCCCGAGATTGTCCAACAATTTCAGATCACGCGGGCTTAGAAGGTGCTCCCCGGTCTTCCTTCCTTCCAGCAGATCCCTGCCTTTGCCGTCGACCAGACTGTAGGCCATCCTGCAAGGCTGCGCACATCTTCCGCGGTTGCCACTCCGTCCCCCGATATAGCTCGACATCAGACACTGTCCGGAATAGCTGATACACAGTGCGCCATGTCCAAAAACCTCGACATCCAACTCCGTCGCCTGAACCATTTTTTCTATTTCCGGCGCCGAAGTTTCCCTGGCTAGAACAACCCTGGAAAAACCCATTTTTTCAAGTTGCTTCAGCCCGTAAATATTATTCTGGGTCATCTGTGTGCTGGCATGAAGCCTTATCTCCGGCAGAACTTTCCGGATAAAATTCGCAACCCCGATGTCCTGAACGATCAACGCGTCTGCGCCAAGTGAATAAAGCTGATAGACATAGTCCGCCAGCTCTGAGAATTCACTGTCAGCCACAAGAATATTTAACGTCACATAGACCTTAACGCCGCGTTCGTGCGCGTACGTCACCGCCTTAGACAATTCCTCCGAATCAAAATTCGAGGCCGAAGCTCTGGCATTGAACATTTTGCCTCCGAGATAGACGGCATCGGCTCCGTTTTCCACCGCAGCCTTCAATGCCTCGTAACCCCCGGCCGGTGCAAGAAGTTCCATCTTTTTATTTGTATGCTGCTGCGGACTGCTGCCAAAATCTGAATGCATGATCGCGTTCTCCGTTCCTGTTTCGTCTTTTTCTGCTTTTCTTCTAATCATACCACACTATCATTTTGCGGCAAATTTTTTACATTCGCTCCTTTAAAGATCTCATTAGAAAAAGATTAAAACCATTAAAAAATGAATTCGGCAGTTGCCATGGATGGAAAATTCTCCTTGACTTATCTTTCAAAAAAGATAAGCTATTCATTAGGAGGCGATAGTGTTGGATGATAAGGTAATGGATCTTCTCGGAAAGATCCTTGAAAACCAAACCGAGACTAGTTCCCAACTTAAAGAATTAACCTCTCGCGTCCAAAAAATAGAAACAAAAGTTGAACATGATTTGGGTCATAAAATCAAAGCACTATTTGATGCTCGCGAAGTACAAAATGAGAAAAATGATACTATTATTAATACCCTCGAAAGAATCGAAACTAAAATCGAAATCCTGCAAATGGAAACAGCCCATGTACGAAAAATAAAATAGAAAGTTATAAGGAGTTATTCAAGACTTCTTTTTGGGTGTATCCCGAAATTGACTTGCAGTATCTGGTTAGTAAGATTGAACAAATGCATCGTTGAGATCCCATTAATGGGGTCTTTTTTATTCTACAGAGTAAGCTCCCTAGCAAAGAACTAAACCATTAAGGAATACACTACCGCAGCACCCCAACCACATTCATATTGGCACTGCCGCCCTTCACTCAATAAATGAAGTTTTACAAACTAAACAAATATGTTTATGTACACAGACAAAATTACCACATTCTTTGCAACTCCATCTAATCTCCTCATGCTGTAAAAATGAATCCAGATTATATTGCTTAATGTGCTCAAGATTTTCAATCATGCTCATGTGATATTTACTTCGATACCGCTTATCCAACTGTTTTAGTCTTATGCAAGGGAATTTGTCGCATTCAAAGCAAAACCCGGATTTATTACTTTGAATTACAGAACAATTTTTGATTATGCAACTGGTGCTATTTTTTGTTTTATACCTTATATCGTCCTCGTTTCGGCATCCCTTGCAATGACTTTTCTCCCTTTGATTTGCCATACAAAGTCTGCAATTCATCCCGCAAGGAGCAATCAACTCTTCTCTCATTTTGTTCATCTTATACAGTACCTCATCAGTGATTTAACTGTCGCACGAGATCTGATTACCACAAAGAAATACTTTAAGTCCATTTCATCCGAGCCAGGACGGCACGGCCTTTGCACGATATGTCGTCGTAATACGTTCAGCCATTCCCGATGCGTCTTATTTCGATTGCTAGCCGTTCTTTTTCAATAAAGGCAGTTAATTTAAGAGCCAATCATGCTTTCCTATTACTTCTCTTAGAATCTATTATGTGATAGAACGTTAATATTGGGTGCTTAAACAGCATCCTTGGCCCAGAATACCTCATAACTTTCTTTATTTCTACTCTCATTTCTAGTTTATAACAATGTATTTTACATCTTGCACAGACTGGTTTGTTCTCACCAAACATGCATTGTTCTATTTTCTTGCTTGAATATTTATATAATCTCTCACAGTCTTCACACCTTCTATTTTGTGGGGTATGGGTTTTCTTGCAATAAATATTAATCATTTTCTCAACCGTTACCCGTTCTCTTCTTCGCCTTTTGCTATCTGTACTCATTTTTTCTGTCCTTATAATTAATTTTATATAACGAACGTCCAAACTCCAATAATAACCTCAATTAGTCCAAATGATCTATAAATTTACCATTGATAACATTTATTCTTCATTGTATTTACAAATTCCTTCCCATTATTTTACTTAATTGGAGTTGGCTTTAGCGGAATTGGACAAATGTCCTGAGCCGAAGCGGCCAAGCCCTCACCACCCGAAGCCCATCTGCATATGCTGTAATTAGACTCATAATGAAAGGGCGGACGGCATGGAGAATCCGGCCACTGAACGCACGCCGCTTGTCATAGCGGCTGAGATAAATATGATAACCTGCCAAACCAAAAAAATCCTGCTTGCCGGCGCCATTGAAATCGGGTGTCGTTTGCAGGAAGCCAAGGCTCTGGTCAAACACGGGGAATGGGGTAAGTGGCTGGAGTCTGTGAGCTATTCCCAGAAAACTGCCGAAAGACTGATAAAGCTCTACCAAGAGTACGGGCCAAACTTCTCTGACGGATTGGACACGTCAAAATCGACATCAATGTCGAATATGACTTACACCCAGGCCCTCCTCCTTCTGGGTTTACCGGCAGAGGAGCGGGAGGAATTCATCGAGCAGAATGATGTCGGCGGTATGACCACCAAAAAGCTGCAGCAGGCACTTCAGGACAGAGACAAGGCCAATCAGGAAAAGGACCAGGCGCTTCAGGAGAATCAAGCATTTAAAAAAGGACTGAAGGCGATCGACAGCACAATCTCCGAATTAAAAAAGGAGCAGGCTAAGGCTGCGTCAATGCCAACAAATCCGGAGAATGTCAAAGCAGAAGCCTTCTCTGCCAGTCAACCCGCCCTGCCGACCCACAACCTTAAAGCCGAACATGACCCCGACGCTCACATCAAGTATGTAGAAAAATGCAACGCTTGCTGCAAAACAATCGCCGATACCTTCTTCGATCTGACGACAGCGCTCACCAATCTGGCGCATGTCGATCCGAACCTGAAAGAAGAAAAAAGAAAAGAGGCCAATCGACTGATTGAATACATGGCAGAGACGATTAAAGAGTGGCCACCCCCCAAGAAACCGCTTAGAGTTCATTCCTGATTTTTTTTGGGAACCTTTGGACAAGCCAAGCATAGTATATACAAGACAGCAGTAAGCAGTCCAATAAAAGAGAAGGAGATGATTGGAATGGCCGTTGTTTCAGCACCATCCGGCGCGGCTCTGGTATTGGTCTATCAGACCGGAGTCAGCACCTCCGGCGCTCCGATAACCAAACAGCGAACCCTTAACAATATTGTTTACAATGCTTCGAATCAAGCTGTCTATGAGGCGGCTCACGCCATCTTCGGTCTGTCGGAATATACGCTGCTTGACGTTTACTTCAGAAGAACAGATGAATTGACAAACGAAGCGTAAACCGGAGGGCAATTTCAGGCGTCAAGGAGGTGATTCAATTGGCTGTGACCACCAACCGAACAGCAAGATTAACCTTTGCAACCACCGGAGGGAACACGTTTTCCCTAACGGTTCCCCAACCGCGAGAGGATATCCTGCTAACTGAAGCCATGGACGTTATGAACGCGCTTATAGCAGGCGGGATATTCCTCACGGCAAACGGTGCCCTTACAGGGGTAAAGGATATAAAGGTCATTGAAACCACGACCAATGACCTTTATGATCCTCCACAAGTGTAAGCGGGCAGTACGCATAAAAGATTAAGAGAGGGGGCGGGCTGACGGCAATCAAGATTTGCCGGCGGCCTCGCCCCCTCTCATCTTTTGCCTTATCACTGTTCATATTATTATATGAACCTTAGCTAAGTTTGAACTATAAAAAATTCAAAAAAATAGTACATGTCATTGATTACCTTGTATTTTTGGCCAGAGCTTTGTCTAATATAGCATCAATGCGCTCCTGGGTACCTGGCTTGCATAATACTTGTAAAGGCTGTACCTGCATGAATTGATCATGATCATCGGCAGATGTCACAAACACGATGCTGCATGTTGACATGGAAGCAGATTGCCGTATTTGTTTGGTGGTCTCGAGACCGGTCAGCTTTTTCATACTATTATCAAGAAAAAGAAGGTCAAAAATCATCCCAAGCTTATTAAGTTCTTCAAGAAGCTCTTCACCACTGCCAAATTGGTAAATATCAAATGAAACCCCCTTTTCTTTTTCATATAAATGAATGAATGCCTCCAATAACTGGCGACACAGCGGCCTGTCATCGCAAATGCCGATAGTAAGCAATACATCTCCCTCCAAAAGCCTGTTTATACAACTAAAAAGGTATTAAGTTCATTATATATTGACAATAATACAAATACAAGGGTAATAAATACTCTTGTGCTTTGTTAAGAATACTATTCATAATTGCTAAAGTAAAGCAGGGTGATAAAACATGGAAATTGATTACAAAGCATTAGGCGAGCGGATTGCGAAAAGACGCAAGGTTTTGAATCTGACCCAAGATAACGTCGCTGAAGCAACAGGGCTCAGCAACAACCATATATCCAATATAGAGAACAATCATTCTATCCCCAGTATCGAATCATTGCTTAAAATATGCGAGGCTCTGGACATCACACCAGATTATTTTCTGCTGGGTATTTTCAGACAAACAAATGACAGTCTGCTTTCTCAGATTAATCAAAAAATCAAGCTGTGCGATGAGAGAAAGCTTGAACTGGTTGATCATTTCATGACTTGGATAGTTAATGAAAAACTATAGTTTAAAATGTGCGAACAGCACTTTTTAAACTATCAGAAAGTATAAATCCTTTTTGATATGTAAGTAGCCTTTTCCAGCAAAGGGCTGCTTTGTTATTTTTAGAATAAATTTCCACATATTTTAATTTTTTAGAAGGATAGCAGTGAATTTTCACGAATATCAAATTAAAAAGTAACCGGATTGATTCTTTCCCAGATCCGTCAGGTTATAGCTGCGGAAGCCCCGATCAGTAAAAAGCTGTTACCAAATTAAGTGAATTCTGATGAACCAGATCAATTTATCGAAGGAAGACTTGATGAAAGAAGTTTATAAGCTGCTTGGATTTATTAGGGGGGCTGAAATGGAAGAACTAATTTCAAATATAGTAAGTATTTCCGAACCTAGTTCGGAAATACCATCAAAAAAGAGGTATATACGAACTTAGTTCGGGAATACCGTAGTTAGGCGAAAGACCATGCAAAGACCGCCCCCTCCATGGGCGGAATGTTCAGGATTAGCTATGGTGCTATTTTGGTGCGAGAGAGGTTGAGAGAAATTGTTATATGAAGGTACCCTAAGGTCTATTGTAGATTTTTATATTGATTCTTTGGATTATAATGGCATACCGGTGTCACAAATATTGAGAACAAGTGATACTTCAGAGATATTAAATCAACTTAGCTCATTGATTCTGGACGGATTAGTAACACTAACATTTTCGACCGTATTTTTAAATCCTCATATAAAAGCCTTTCCAGACCTTGAACCACAAGAACAGATAAAGAAATTGATGTCTGAATCACTTGATGGTATATGTGCATACCCAACGGCTAAATGTTTGAAGGAATTCAAAAAAGCAAGCAAATATAGAGGGAAGCCATATTCAAGAAGATTATTTTTAGGGGAGCCGCAATTCGAACCAGTATATTTTGATTTAACTATTTTAGAAAAGTATTTGAACGACCCTAGGTACGTTGTTCAGAATGATGATTATTCTGGAAGTATACATAGTATGGATGAATATGATAAAGAACTTGGCGAAGGATTCTTTTTGGACACTTTTGGCCTAGCTTATAATAATCAACATGAGAGGTTTGTTATTGTTTATCTTAGATATCTTAATGATTTAACACCAGATCAACAAAAATACTGGAAATTATTCGAGACAAAAGAGGATTGTTACCAAAATATAGACTATCTAAAAAATACCCTTGGACATTGGGCTGATAATGTATCGATATTTATCGCATTTATTGAAGAATTATATGTGATTAATAAAATGTGTGAATTAATTGGTAAGCCAAGTTTGTTTAAGGAAGATTTTAAAAGAAATCGACCCAAAGATTTTGGCGTTTTTCTTAGGCCTACATTAAATAACTATAATAATTTTGTACATGTTCTTGACAAAATGATGTCAGATAATATTAACAAGGATTTTTTCAAGAATGACATACTCTTGACAGAAGAGATAAAAAGAAAAGATGGAAAAATTGAAACCCGGCAGCGGGGAACTATTTCTTTGCTTGAGGAATGGATTACTAATAATTTTAGACCAAGAGACCCTGAACCAACTAAACAACTTTTCTCAACTCTAAGAAAAGTAAGGAAAGAGAGACAGAAACCAGCTCATGCTGTAGAAAAAGATAATTTTGATAAACGCTACCATATTATGCAAAATGAACTTATTGAAGAGTCTTATACAGCCGTTAGGACAATTAGATTAATTCTTGCTAACCATCCAAAAGTTCAAGGATACTCTGTTCCTGATTGGCTTTACAAAGGGCAGATTCGGTTATATTAAGGTTAGCGAAATATTTTTGCATGGCCGCCATCCGTGGCGGCTTGGCTTCGAGGGGCATGGTCCATCGCCTAACAGGCAGTTCCCAAAACTTAGAATATATGAATGTAGTATGACGCTTCGGGAACTGCCGGGACGTTGAATGAAATTGGTCGCAAGGCCGGGCCGTCCTGGCGCGGGTTAATAGAACAAGCTTAATATTGTTGCAAAAGATTATAGAGGAGTCTTTTTTTATGAAATATATTGCACTGCTCCGAGGAATAAATGTTGGCGGAAAAAACAAAGTTTCTATGCATGATTTGAAAAACTGTTTCGAGAATGCAGGTTTTCTAAATACGCGGACCTATATTAATAGTGGTAATGTCATCTTTGACAGTGAAGAACAAAGTATCATAGATCTATCAAGTTATTGCAATGATATTCTGAAGAAGAAATTTGACTTTCCTATTGGCATAGCATTGATTGATGTTAATACATTGAAAGAGGCATTAGAGAATGTACCTGATTGGTGGGGATATGATCAAAACTCGAAACATAATGCCATATTTGTAATCCAACCTGCCACAGCGGAAGAAATTATTGCGGATGCAGGAAAAATGAAGCCGGAGTATGAACAACTTTATGCTTATAAAGAGATTATATTTTGGTCAGCTCCATTAAAAACATTTTCTAGAACCCGGTGGTCAAAGATAGTCGGAACAAAAGCATATCAAAGTATTACAATTCGAAATGCAAATACAACAAAGAAGTTATTGGAAATGGCACAATCATAAAATGTAAGATGAGAACTTTTTGGGGAATTTACGGGGTCGACATCCTGTCACCCCCTGGATATGGGGGCGACCAACTTCATTTAACACGCCATTCCCGAAACATGGAATTGATATATGTAATATGACGCTTCGTGAATGGCTGAACGATATCTGATATAGTGCCTTTGTGCCTTTCGGTGTAGTATAAGGAGGAGTTAAATTGGAAGGAAGACGTTTAGCAATACCTATTTATCTTAATCAGAGAATAGTTTTTGACCTTCTAGCCATCGTTGAAGGTGGATTTTCTCAATTGCAAACTATCAAGAAGGCCGAGTCTGATGAGAAAGGTAGCAATAGCGAAATATCTGGGGAAGTGGGTACAAAGAATGTATTTGCTTTTCTCAATCTTGGTCTAAAAGCTGGTCTCAATCAAAAAGATACGCAATCTATGCAGAAACACGTACAAGAAGATAGGGTATTTACTCCAGCTTCACTTTTCTCTAGATTGCGGGATAACCTTATAGAACGCAAATTACTTGTTTCTTTAGATAATGCATTTTCTATGGAAGCATTATTACCGGGTGCTTTTATTGAGTTTTCGGGAATATTAAGAAAGAATCCTATGGTTGCTAACATGGAAGGGCTAATACAAATGATGGAGGCTGCGCTTTTATTTACAGTTGCCCCGGGAAAACAAAAACCTAAAGCAGAACAAGAAGTTCTTACTCAAATGAAAAAGTTCTACTCTATGCTTACCCAAACAGGCTCTTTAGATTTAGTTTCGGACTTAGTTATAAAACCTGAAATAAAGGCAGTCATTCCAGTTCAACTTGAATATTTTTCAAACCAAAGCCCAGCGGATATTATAGATGGTCAATTTGTGGTCATTGGTAAAGTGGTCAGATATATTCCTGAGGATATAGGCGAATCGGTTAGTTTATTGAGGGGTACGCCTCTTGCTTATTTACCCGAGGATAATTTAATGCAATTTATTGAGGCTTTTAATACTTTATCATCTACATTATCAACGCCAAGTGAATTTACTACTCAAATTCCTGGACCTGTTTTGTTGGTAGTTCCTATAGCTATTTATGCTTAATTTGGGGTGAGGCACTACAACAGAGTATTTTCGACACTTAGCCAATATGTAAGCGGTTGGGGCGCGTCGCAAACACTCGGGACGTAGTTTAAAAAAGAAAAAATAGTACCAAATAATGATCAAAACTAAAAAAGGCAATAACAAAATAACTATGCTAAAAATAAACATAGTAACACCTTCAAATATAGGAAAACGGCTAAGTTACCGGCTCTAACTTATAGCCACGTTTAATCAATTCTTGGATCAATAAATCATCAGGAACGATCAGAATAGAATTTTGCCTGCTTTTCTTCTCGGTAGCCTTAGACTCGGATACTTCCTTGAAAGACTCATCTCTGGAGAGCATGTAATAAATAGCAACCAGCATTGAACGGCAAACAGCAATAACCGCCTTATTATGTCCCCTCCGCAGCTTAATAGAGTGGATACCTACTGACAAAACGAGAAGAACGTTTGCTTCTTGAAAAGCTATTTACACATTGGGTCAAAACGGCTTTGAGATACATATTTCCCTTTTTTGTTTTAGCAGAACGCCGTTTGCCTCCTGTTTCATTATTCTAAGGGCATAAGCCTGCCCAGAAACAAAGATGATTAGCGGAAGGGAAAACAGACATATCGGTTCCAACCTCCGAAAGGATAGCAATCGCAGAAGTTTTCCTAATAGCAAAACGAGAGCAAAGTAATGAATAGCAGGCTGTAAATCATGTGACTTATCTTCGATCAAGCGCTCAATTTGGGCAATCTTATCGTCGAAATTCTTAAGATTATCCAAAGCAACGGAAAGCTTAGCCGCTTGCGTTGAAGTCAAATGTCCTTTAAGGGCACAAATAGGCTGAGGAATTTTCTCTCTGAGCTTGCCCATAACAAGATTGGAGAGAAGATCCTCATCAAAGGACTTAGAGCGAAGAAGAGCATGCATAATATTCATGCCTGACTTGCCGAAAATATCAGTAGCAACGGAAGACAACATCAGATTACAGACAGTAAGGATATTATGAATCCTGCTTTTCTCGGCAGAGCGGTCGCGAATAAGCTTATGGCGATAACGGCTTAGCTCTCTTAACTCACGGATATGTTTTGGGGGGATGAAACTTGGTTGAACCAGACCGAGCCTATGAAGTTCAGCCAGCCACTTGGCATCCCTTCGGTCGGTTTTATTACCTGGAAATGTTTTAGTAAACGAGGGATTAGCCAACGTAAGAAAAAAAGAATCTTCCATCAGGTTAAATACAGGAATCCAGTACTTACCGGTGCTTTCCATAACGACAACGTGGCAGTCGTTCTCTTGAAGCCAAGCAATAGTTTTTGTGGACATCAATACCGGTACAGATAGAATGAACAACTTTCGGTTAATATCTCCTCCATAGGCTGGAAACGGCTGCCTGAAAAGAAAATAATGTAGTTTCCATGCTCTAAGCATAATCATAAATTCACTAAGGCAGCCGTCGCAGAGTTAGGCACGGGTCTATCCACGCAAAAGATTGGATTCTACCAATCGTCCCACGCGCTCGTCAGTCCAGCCTATATACTATTAATACACCAATGTAGAAAATAATGGAAGATAGTTGTAATTTGAAGTAAAATAAGGATATCGGCTCTTTTCATTATCATTGATGCCGCCAAAAGGCGGCATAAGGACAGTTAGACGAAGTACTGATGAAAGATATTAGGAGGATGGAAGACTATTATGAAAGCTGAATTAACTGGAAATAACGTTAGGGCAAATTGTCCGGATTGTGATGGAGTAATAACAACTTTTGAATCTACTCGTTCAGGTTCATCATTTGGCTCAATAATTATTGAAGGAAAACTTTCTTTCAATGGAATAGAGCATACAAGAGTTCTTTACATACTATTACGATGTGCAAATTGCGGAAGAGGTGGCTTAGCTAAAGTTCATGATTCGGGAAATACATCACACAACGGTCATCTAGAATGGTTTCTTCCAAATTCAGTAGATAAAGCTAACATCCCCAATAATGTTCCTGAAGACATAAAATCTGAATTTACAGAGGCAGAGGAATGTGCGTCAATCGGTGCTTATCGAGCAGCAACTGCGTTGTTGCGTTCTTGCTTAGAAAAGACATTTAAAGTAAATGGATATACCTCAGGTAATCTGGCACAGAAGATAAATAAAGTTTGTGATGATGGAATTATTACTTCTGCAAGAAAGAATAAGGCCCATGAAGAGATTAGAGTATTAGGGAATAACATCTTGCATGATGAATGGCGGATTGTAGATTATGATGAATATGATCTGTCACATCATTATACTCAAAGAATTTTGGAAGATTTTTATGATGATCGTGTTGAAGTCGAAAGTATCCTGAGAGAAAAAGGGGTATATTGAATAGTGGATTTTGAATGTTTAAACAACGCACTTCGTCTAACACGGTGTTCCCGTCACTTAGAGGATGATGCATGTAGTTGGAACGCGGCGGGAACACCTAAACGTTATATAAAATTGCGCGCACGAACCGCCGCGTCCTGCGGAGGGAGAAAAAAGTCTTAGTTACTGGGAGGTAACATGAAAGAAATTAAGTATGGAGGGAAAAAATGGAGAATAGCAGACAAAGATTATGACGGTCAACTGTTTATTAATGATCGTCAAGGTATTATTAGGTTAATTGTGTATTATTATGATCTAGACACTCTATATGCAGAAAAATTAATACCAAAATCAATATAAATGATTAGTGGGATAAATTAATTCGAAATAATTGAGGTAGATTAATTTGATTGGTAAAGAAATGTATAAAGAATTCCATAGTTCTCAAGATGCTGAAGATTGGGCAAAGAAATATTTCCATGAATGGATTAACAATTTGCAATTAAAAGCAGATAAAAACCTATCTCAACTTCTATTTGAATATTCCGGTAACATGAATATAGTTTATAATCGTTATCTTAGGGGAAATCAAGACTTTAGCGATAAAGAGGCTAAAGAGTATTCCGAAGATATAAAAACTATTTCAAATGCATTATGTAAATTTGAGTTAAAAGAAAATATTATTGTGTACAGATACACTCATAAGAATTTATTAAAATTATTATTTAACTCTTCAAAACCAAAGGTGGGAAAAACATTTGTTGAAAAAGGATTTCTAAGCACTACTCTAGTGCGAGATTTACTAAAAGATTTTGCAAAAGAACATCACTATAATTGTGTTTTAAAGATATTTTTACCAATAGGTACAAAAGGAGCATTTATAAAATTTAATGATAGTTTGCTAAATGAACAGGAATTCTTATTACCGCCAAATACAAAATTTATGTTAATAAGAAAATCCATTAACCGAAGACTTCAAATGGTTTACGAATGTAAACTGGTCGATCAACAACAATATTAATGAATAGCTTAATACAATTCGAAACAAGAAAATTATAAGCTGTATAATTTGAAAAGTATATGACTTTTATACTTGGGGGGTATATCCGCTGGATATCTACATGACCACACTTCTGGAAAAATTAAATGCATTTAATCCAAAGCTCTATAAATCCGCCAATGGGCTATCTGCGATCCGAACCTTGAAACTCATAGAAACTGGAAAGCAGACCTTTGAATCCGATATTCTGTATATGGGTACTAACGCTAACCTTGAAACTTTTGCCAACAATGGTGGAACTCATCTTATTTTGATAACAGATGAGGCTTTACCAGATTACTTCGAAAAGAATCCACCCTTTAATCTATGGTAAAATTGTATTAGGGGTGCAAATAGGATCCTATTTAATTGGTTTTACTTGGTCGATGTCGTTTACTGACCAATTCAATGCAGTCTAATATAATTCTATTTACAGAGAACCGTGGGAATATAAATTATATTCCTACGGTTCTTTGTCATAAGAAAAGATTAGTGTACTTTAGAATGTTGTATCTACTTTCTCTTGAAGGAGTATACCATATTTAAAAACGTCAGCTATGATAGAGATAAGCACTGCAATTAAGATTCCACTTATATGAATATTTGAAAAATCAAAATAATAAATTTTTGTTACGAAAACACAACCTAAAAAGTTTTTTATTGGATCAGCCGCAACCGAATAAATGATTATTGATAATACTATTTTTTTCAGCCTTATGACATTATTGGTATTAAATGGGGTTGTGCTTTTCAAAATTGTATTAAGAATGTCTATTACCTGTTTTATCCCATATAGAATAATAATATTAAGAATTGAACTTGAAACTAAGTAAGTTAGAAAGGCTGATTTCGCATTAAATCTTTCAATAGCTACAGATTGTATAATGCTAAAAGGAATATAAACACCAAAGGTGGTACCATTAGCTAGATTATATTCTATAAACCAATCTAAATTTCCCTTTTCAACAGTAAATCCTTGTTCTGGAGTAAAGAATAAAATAAAACAAACAATCAATGTTGCAAAAAGTAATATTATCCCAATAATAAAGATAATTGATAAGATATTATTGATAGTTCTCGTTCTTTCTTTCAAATATATAATGTTATCTTGTCGCATAGAATACCTCCCTTTTATTACCATTATATTACATTATATTCAAAAGACAATAATTTAATCTCTTTTTATGAGATTGACATGACAATCATGATAACCACATATAAAAATGCCTGTCCGTAAAACAAAAGCAATTTCGTTTTTGCGGACTGGCATTTTGTTTTGTAATCTCCGGACAAGCACATTTACTGACTGTACAGACAAGATTCGAATGACCTGTCAATCCGGTGGGAAAAGAGGTGAATGACTGGAACACGGGATTTTAAGATTATTATACAACTACCAATGAAACAGTTAATTCCTGAAACTGTGAATCGGTGCCGGAATTCTGCCGCCCCGGTTAATGAACTCTTCCGCGCTGTATGGATTGACCGCCATGATCGGTGCATAGCCCAGTAAGCCGCCGAACTCGGCAGTATCGCCGACCCCTTTGCCATGAACCGGAATCACGCGGACTGCGGTGGTTTTATGATTGATGACGCCGATGGCGGCTTCGTCTGCAATCATGGCCGAGATCGTCGATTCCTTGGTATCTCCGGGTATCGCAATCATATCCAGTCCTACGGAGCAGACACTGGTCATCGCCTCGAGCTTGTCAAAGGTCAGTGCGCCGCACTTGACCGCATTGATCATCCCTTCATCTTCGCTGACCGGAATAAACGCTCCGCTTAGTCCTCCTACGGAGGAGGAGGCCATGATGCCGCCTTTTTTAACAGCGTCATTCAACATGGCCAGCGCTGCAGTCGTGCCATGGGTTCCACAGGCTTCCAAGCCCATTTCTTCAAGAATCCTGGCCACACTGTCTCCGATTTCCGGTGTTGGGGCCAGGGACAAATCCAAAATGCCGAACGGTACATCCAGTCTTCTGGATACTTCGTTGCCAACCAGCTGGCCGGCCCGGGTAATTTTAAAGGCAGTCTTCTTAATATTCTCGGCTACGACATGCAAGGGTTCTCCCTTAACCTTCTCCATGGCACATTTAACGACGCCGGGACCGCTTACCCCGACATTGATCACAACTTCAGGTTCACCAACCCCGTGGAAGGCGCCTGCCATAAACGGATTGTCATCGACGGCATTCGCAAACACCACCAGCTTCGCACAACCCAGAGAATCCCTGTCCCTGGTCAAATAAGCTGTATCTTTAATGACTCTTCCCATCATCTTGACTGCATCCATGTTGATGCCGGCTTTGGAATTGGCCACATTCACAGACGAACATACCCGTTCTGTTTCATTCAGAGCCTCAGGGATGGATTCGATTAAGATTCTGTCACCTTTTGTAAAGCCTTTCTGCACCAGAGCGGAGAAGCCTCCGATAAAGTTAACGCCGACCTCCCGGGCTGCTTTGTCCAGCGTTCTCGCAAACTCGACATAGCTTTCGTCTTCACTCCCGGAGGCGATGATAGCCATCGGCGTAACGGATATTCGTTTATTGATAATGGGAATGCCATATTCAGTTTCGATTTCATTGCCGACTTTGACAAGATTTTGTGCCAACCTGGTAATTTTGTCATAAATTCTCCGGCGGGCCTTTTCTCCTGAAGCGTCAATGCAATCAAGCAAAGAAATGCCCATCGTGATGGTCCTGATATCCAGTTTTTCTTTCTCGATCATGCGGGTGGTTTCAAAAATATTTTTATAGAGACTCATTATTTACCTCCAAAAGACTTCCCCTGTTTCTGGCTGGCAACTTGTCAACCCTTGTTAACTGTAAGTTAAATATTGTGCATGTAGTCAAAGATCTCTTCTCTTTGAATCTTCACCGACAATCCGATCTCTTTACCGAAGGCATCGAGCTCTTCCTTCAGGACACTGAAATCGCATTTTATATTGGAAAGATTGACCAGCATCATCATGGTGAAATAATCCTGCAAAATCGTCTGGCTGATATCCTCCACGTTTACATTATTCTCCATCAGAATCTTGGTAACGCCATAGATGATCCCGACTTTATCTTTTCCTATTACAGTGACAATTCCTTTCATTGTAACACCTCCGTTTGTTTCATTTTATTCTATCATTTCCTGATAAACAAAAGCAAAAATAGCGCAGTCCTTCTCAAATATTAGGCGCCTGCGAAAAATAATAAAGAAATGGCCGAATAATAAGCGGGATCGACCATTTCTTAATCACCGTCAGATGTAAAAAAAATTATTCGCCGCCGCTTTCTCCTAACATGTTAAGAAGCGTCATCTGTTCTTCTTTTATTTTTGCCAATTCATCTGCAAAATTGAGTGCTGCCAGGATAGCTACCTGATGTGCTGGTATCCTCGGGAATTTCAACGCAATTTCTTCCATTCTTTTATCGACATCATGGGCGAGTTTCTTGATATATTCCTCAGATCCCTTGCCGCGAATAACATGAAGTTCTCCGAATATCAGAACCGATACTTTTTGTTCTTCCGGATTCACTGTCTTCACCCGCTCTCCTGTCTAGTACCTTGTTACATCATCATTATTGTTTATTTTCGCCATTTTGCCCCAAATTCCTGCTGTATTCCCGAAAGGATGTCGGAATTAAAAGTGTTCACTTCTTCATCTTTCAAGGTTCGTTCTGCAGACTGGTAACGCATCGTAAAGGCAAGGCTTTTGTGTCCTGCCGGAACGGGCTGTCCTTGATACACGTCGAACAGCTCTACTTCTTTCAGGAATTCCCCGCCGAGTGCCATGACCTTTTTCTTAATATCTTCTGCGGATACCTCTTCAGGAACCACAACGGCCAGGTCACGCTGAATTGCCGGATAACGCGGATACGATTTGGCAATAACCGCGAGATTGGCATTCCTGGAAAGCGCTCCAAAATCGAGCTCAAACAGCACCGGACACTGCAGGTCCCATTTCTGGTCGAGCTGTGGATAGATTTCCCCGAGAATACCAAGGTACTCCCCTTTGCTGTAAATGCTTGCGGACCTTCCGGGATGAAGCAGGCTGCAGTACTTGCCTTCCTCAATTCTCCGATATTCAAATTCCATTCCGCATTCTTCCGCAATTTGTGTCAGGATCCCTTTGACATAAAAGAAATCAAATTTCACCTGCGAATTCAGCCAGTGGCGTTTGCTTTCCCCCTGCGCCAAGCCAGCAATCCGGGAAACCTCATCGGGCTGCTCCTTTAACGGCAGCTCTTTTGGCAAATAGACATTGCCGATTTCAAACAGCAGCAGATCCGTGTTGCGTCTGGCGGTATTTCTGGACGCAATCTCCAATAGTCCGGGCAGAAGTGACGTCCTCATCGTTCCTAATTCTTCCCTTAATGGATTTAAGAGCGGGATATTCCGGCCTTCTGACCCCCATTGATCATCCAATTCTTTATTGCTGAAAGAGTAGGAAATAACCTCGTTCATCCCGGCTTTGATCAGGATTTTACGCAGTTTGCGCCGGAAAACCTGTTCAGGTGTCCTGCACCCTTGCGTTTGGCTGCCCTGCGGCAGAGTGGTAGGAATCTTATCATAGCCTATGATGCGGGCAATCTCTTCAATCAAGTCAACTTCAATTTTAAGGTCCTGCCTGTAAGAAGGAATTTCAACACTGTACCGGCAATCAGACAATTTCAGATATTCAAAATCAAGAGCTTCAAACACCTTTTCAATTTCCTGATACGTATATTCCACACCCAGGACCTGATTGACCGTGGGAACCGCTATTTCGATCCGAACCTTGGGCGGAAGCGCACAGACTTTTTCCGTAAAGGACATCGGTACACCCGCCTCGAGTTCCAGCAGCAATTCTGCCACTCTGCCCAGGGTTGGGACTGTCCAGTAAGGATTGACGCCTTTTTCAAAACGGCTGGAAGACTCCGAACGGAGTCCCAGCTTTCTGCTGGTACGCCGGACACTCGAACCGAGGAAATGTGCTGATTCAAACAGGATCCTGCAGGTCTTGCCGGTCACTTCGCTTTCCAGGCCGCCCATGACACCGGCAATGGCCTGCGGCCCGTTATCGTCGGCAATAACCAGCATATCGGGTTCCAATTTTCTTTCGATGCCGTCCAGGCTGACCATGGTTTCACCTTGTTTGGCTTTGCGGACTCTGACCGTACCCTGAAGTTTATCCCGGTCGAACGCATGAAGCGGCTGTCCCATTTCCAGCATGCAGTAGTTGGTAATATCGACAATATTATTGATCGGACGGACTCCGGCAGCCCGGAGTCGGTTCTGCATCCAAACCGGCGAGGGTTGAATGACGACATCATCCACCAGCAGGGCCGAATAACGCCAGGAAAGTTCCGGATCTTCAATTTCAACCTTCTGCCTGACATCTTCCGGCCAGGAAGGCATTTCCTCCCGGCCCCATTCCGGCAGAACAGGCTTTTTCCCGAGCAAAGTCCCGGCTTCTCTCGCAACATTGACCATCGCCAGACAATCCGGCCGGTTAGGGTAAAGTTCCAGTTCCAGGACGCTGTCCTGCAAACCAAGATATGTTTCCAGGCTCTGACCGACAGGCGCGTCAGGAGACAGGATCAGGATCCCGCCTTTACTGCGTTCCTGACCGACCGCTTCGATCTCAAGTTCCTTGTCGGAACAAAGCATCCCATACGATTTTACGCCTCTCATATCGACCGGTTGAATTTCTTTACCCCCTGGAAGCACCGCTCCCGGAACGGCTACCGGTACTTTATCCCCGATAAGGACATTTGATGCACCCGTTACAATGGTCAGTTCTTCCCTGCCGGTATTCAAACGGCATACCTGCAGTTTTTGGGCATCGGGATGGGGCTGGATATCCAGAATTTCACCGATATAGACTTCTGTGAAGCCTTTATTCAAGCATTCTACCCCTTCAACTTCAATCCCGCCCCCGGTCAGGACTTCTGCCAATTCCTCAGGACTGAGAGGGAGTTCGAGGTATTGTTTCAGCCATTCCATGCTTACTCTCATCAGAGCATCCTCCAGTACTTCAACATTTTATGATCAATAAAAACAATCTATCTGTAATCACTCAAACGATTTCTAGAATATCGTTCTCTAAATAACTAGACATTTAAACCTTCATAGCTGGGTCTGCGTGCCACAGTTCCAGCGTAAGCGGAGCATGGATGCGGAGCGCGGCTGTTAGCGCCATGGAGGGCGCTATCTGCCGAGAGCGGAATGTGGCGCGCAGACCAGACCCCAATGATTATATTTGTCAAATTATTTAAAGATCAATGTCCTAGAACTGCTCCAGGAAGCGGATATCATTATCAAAAAGCAGTCGCATATCTTCAATGCCGTATTTCAGCATTGCAATCCGTTCTACGCCCATACCGAAAGCAAAGCCTGTTACTTCCTTAGGATTATATCCTCCCATCTCCAGCACATGCGGATGAACCATTCCGGCCCCCAAGATTTCAATCCAGCCGGTCCCTTTGCACAGCCTGCAGCCTGCACCACCACAAAGCATGCAGGATACATCAACTTCAGCACTGGGCTCAGTAAATGGGAAGAAACTCGGCCTCAAGCGGATTTCGCGAGATTCGCCAAACATTTGTCTGGAGAAATACAGAAGCAGTCCTTTGAGATCGGACATTCTGACTCCCTTATCGACCAGCAGCCCCTCTACCTGATGGAACATCGGTGAGTGGGTTGCATCATCATCGTTGCGAAAGACTTTACCAGGCGCAATAATCTTGACCGGAAGCTGGGGTCTTTGTTTCTCCATGGTTCTGATCTGGACCGGCGAGGTCTGCGTCCGAAGCAGAATATCCTCGGTGATAAAAAACGTATCCTGCATATCCCTGGCCGGATGGTCTTTCGGGAGGTTCAGCGCTTCAAAGTTATAGTAATCCGTTTCTATTTCTGGTCCCTCAGCAATGGTAAAACCCATGCCCATAAAAATATCTTCAATTTCCTCAATCACTTTGCTTAAAGGATGCTGGTGTCCTTGAGGCAAAGAATACCCCGGCAGACTGATATCGATTCGTTCTTCCCTTAGTCTGCTTTCCAAAGCATTCTTTTCAAATTCCCTCCATTTTTTGTCCCAGGCATCTTCGAGCTGCGTGCGCAGTTCGTTAACGATCTGCCCCATTTTGGGACGCTCTTCCGCGCTGAGCTGACCCATCTGCTTCAGCAAGGATGTGAGTGATCCCTTTTTGCCCATCACGCGAACTTTTAGCTCCTGAAGCTCTTCCGACGAAGTCAGCTTGGTCAGTTGCTCCAGTGTATCTTCTTTAATTTTTTGAATTTCTTCTCGCATCGCGGTCACCCTTTCAGCAATTAATTATATAAAAAAACAATAAACCCTCGTCCGACTAGGGACGAGAGTTCGTATTCCCGTGGTACCACCCTTTTTTGACCATGCGTCAAATCACAGTTCACACTTAATAAGCTGGTAACGGCTGCCAACCGATATAACTCCCGGAATGAACTTCAACCTCAAGACTCCCATGTTGAGGTAGCTGCCTGCCTGGCCGACTTTCAGTCTGAGTCGGTCCTCCCTTTAGAGGCCTGCCTGCCTTTTGTTCCGTTCATTGTCACTTGTCAATTTGTCGTTGTTCTTGTACCAAAGATATAATTGGGGAGAACCGGTTGCCTCGAAGGCTTTCCAAAAATAATCAGGCGCTGACATTTTGAGCCCACCTTTCCTCGGCTTAGGTCCGGAAAGCAAAGTAATTGTTTTCTTTGCCTGATCAGAATTATATCATTTTCAATCATGGTTTACAAGAATTGTCCCTGTCTTCGCATTTCATAAAGGAATATTCCGGCAGCCATTGACGCATTCAACGATTCAACATTGTTAAACATTGGAATGGAATAGTGCTTAGCGGCCTTTTCCATAAAAAAAGCTGACGGCCCTGTTGCTTCATTTCCCACAATTAATGCCAAAGGATAGTCTTCACGAATGTTCGTCTTAAATATGGAAGTTCCACCCATGGTGGATACGACCATGGAACATTCTTTTTGTCTGCAAAAAATTGCTATTTCTTCAGGCGTTTTATCCGCCAGAATCACCTCGGAAAAAACGGAGCCCATACTGCTGCGCAGAACTTTGGGATTATAAAGATCCACCGTTTTTTTTGTCAGAATGATTTGCTTGACATCTGCAGCCAAGGCGGTTCTTAAAATCGTACCCAAATTACCCGGGTCCTGGATTCCGTCAACGACGAGAAGAATGGTATCCTTCTCAATCAAGATATCCTGCCAGTCAAATTCGGTTTTGCGGATAATCCCGAGAATGCCCTGTGGCTCTTCCGTAGCGCTCATTTTGCGCATTACCGCTTCAGACACCTCTTCAGCTTCTATTCCCAGCGCTCGTATCTCCGTTACCAGTCCGCCAATACTTAAGGATTGCTGCAAATCCGATTTTTCCATCGCCGCGTCCTGAGCCGTATAATAAATCTTCTTAAGCTGCGCTTGCCTAAGAATAGCTTCCTGTACAAAACGTTTGCCTTCTACAAGGAATTCCCTATATTCTTTACGGCCTTTTTTATCATGCAGGGATACTACATGCTTGACCTGTTCATTTTGCAAAGAAACGATCATGATGATCCTCCCGGATTACCTGGAATAGATAGAGCAAGAGTCCGGTCCTGAAAAGACCGAACTCCAAAGATTCATAGGTATTCTTGACTTAAGCATTCGCCTGAGCTTTTGCATTGGTGTTGTCGAGTTTGCTTTGGGCAACTTCTACAAGCTTCGTAAAAGCTGCAGCATCATTAACTGCCAAATCGGCCAGCATTTTGCGGTTGATATTGACATTGGCCAGCTTCAGACCGTACATCAGCCGGTTATACGTAATGTTATTCATTCGGGCAGCTGCATTAATCCTGGTGATCCACAGCTTACGAAAATCGCGTCTTCTCTGTTTGCGGTGAACATAAGCATACGCCATCGATTTAACGACTTGCTGTTTGGCCATTCTGAAAAGTTTGCTCTTACGTCCTCTATATCCTCTGGCTAATTTTAATATTTTTTTATGGCGTTCATGTGCTCTGACGCCTCTTTTTACACGGGCCATTTTTAAAGACCTCCTTTAAGTGATATTCTTATTTTACATAAGCGATCAAACGAGCAATACGCTTCGCATCAGTACTATGCATCGTTGTAGCTTTGCGAAGATTCCGTTTACGCTTTGGTGATTTCTTCTCCAAGATATGGCTTTTATAGGCATGATAACAAACAATTTTACCGGTAGCAGTTTTCTTAAAACGTTTGGCAGCTCCGCGGTGTGTTTTCATTTTAGGCATTTATGACAACCCCCTTTTCATATTAATCGTGTTTGTGTGCGGTAGGAGCTAAAATCATAACCATATTACGGCCTTCGACTTTGGGTTCACGCTCGACAAGAGCTTCTTCACTAAGAAATTCAGCCATTCGTAAACACAATACTTTACCATGGTCTGGGTGTGTTATCTCCCGTCCTCGAAACATGATGGTAACTTTAACTTTATCGCCATCGCCTAAAAAGCGCTGGGCATTGCGAGCTTTGGTCATAAAATCATGGTCTTCAATATTCGGGCGGAGCTTGACTTCTTTAATTTCAACAACCTTCTGCTTCTTACGGGCTTCTTTATCACGCTTCGCCTGTTCATATTTATATTTCCCATAATCCATCACCTTACAAACCGGTGGTTTGGCAGCAGGAGCAATCTCCACTAGATCAAGCGCTTTTTCAGCAGCGACGCTCAAGGCTTCTTTAATAGGAATGATCCCGAGTTGTTCTCCTTCTTCGCCTACTAATCGAACTTCCCGAGCCCGGATTTCTTCATTAATCCGTAAATCTTTGTTAATAGCGAATCACCTCCAATTTTTTGCTTACAACGAGCCAAAGAGTATAAAAAAATAAAGACGGTATTCCACCCGTCTTCATCATACAAAATGAGCATAACCATACTGGAAAACTCACTAGGACCTCATCGGCATTATGTCATGAGGTGAGAAGCGGATGGCTTCTACTTGGCATAAGTATTATACATAGTATAGCGTTCAATGTCAATCATCTAATATGTGATTTTAAATGTTTCATTTTCATTGGCTGGAACCGTGATCTTTCCGTCAATCATTTTTTGTTTATATTCATTTATTTTGGTATAGGTTTCTTCCGAAACCATAGATTCAGTTGTCTCTGCCAAACCGACGGCATTCTCCGCTAAGCCATACGATACATTTTTACCGGACGCCAAGGTTTTCTCTTCAATTTGTTTGATGATGCTGTAAGCGACCTCGCCGTTTTCTTTGATGACTGAAGTAAGGACAGTCTCAGGTGCCAGACTATTTTGATCAATGTCAGCACCTATGGCATACTTGCCTTTTTCCTCCATGACTTCAATCATTGCTTTTCCTGCCAGACCTGCGTTATGAAAAATAACATCGGCATCAGAATTGACCATCGCTTCCGCCATCTCTTCGACCCTGGTCTTATTGGTGAAAGTGGCGGCATTTCCTTTTAAAAGCTCACAGTTGGGATTGACGAACCGTACTCCGCTCTTGAAACCATAAAAGTAAGGCTGTGCTGCTTCTTTATTGTCCCCTGAGATAAAACCAACGACATTTGTTTCCGTCCTTTTTGCCGCCAGATACCCTGCCAGAAAAGCCGCTTCCTCTACTCTATACGACACGGCCAGAACATTGTCAGGAATGGTTCCCTCGATGGTGCTGTCCAGACAGACATAGGTAATTTTAGGGTTTTTTTCTGCCGCTTCCAGAGCTGCCGGAACGGCAGCAGGACCTATGGTGAATATGACCTGACAGTTCTGGGATTTAAGCTCGGCAAGTCCTGACGGATAGTCTTTATCATTTTTGACCTTAGCATAGCCGATCCCGGCGTTTAGTTCCTGTTGTGCCTTTTGCAGTCCTTCCCAGGCCTTTTCAGAATAAATATCCTCTATTCCGTCCTGGCCGGTTATCAGGCCGACCTTGATCGCGTAGTTTCCCGAGTCATCCGAAGGTGCGTCCTGACCGCCTCCGCCCAGAATCCCGCAGCCAGTCAGTAACAGTAAGGCTATAACAAGCAAACAAAGCATTTTTCCCCATATTTTCACTGCATTTCTTTTTAACATTTTTTCACCTCTTGTATAGCCTTCTGTTGTTCAGTGTCCAAAGTTTATCGGAAAAATTCCCAGGCTCGGTTTCATTCAGGGCTTTTTGCATATCAAACATCCTGGCATCAATGATATCCAGATAATGAAGGATTTCTGCCTCTGGAAACATCGGTCTCTTGGGACTGCCATATTCCGGCTCATAATGGTGCGAAAGCAGCATATGCTGAAGAAGGAGACTGGTCTCCTCATCGAGACCCGCCTTGCCTGCAGCCTTTTCAATTTTCTTGATTCCTTGAACAATATGGCCTAGCAGCTGCCCCTCAACTGTATATTCCGTAGCGATCCCAAGGGCATTGGCATCAATTTCATCAAGCTTGGCAACATCGTGCAGCATGATCCCGGCATAAAGAAGATCTTTATCCAGGAAAGTATAGACATCCGCTAGTTTTTCTCCAGCTTTAAGCATTGTCAGCGTATGATACAGCAGTCCCGACCTTAAGGCATGATGATTCTGCACAGCAGCCGGATGAATCAGCAGTTTCTCTCCGGCTTCTGTCAGGAGAAGCTGGACTGTTTCTCTTAGTTTGACATTCTCCATCCCGGAGAGGTATTGCAGAAGCTCAGCGTACATTGCTTCCGGACTATACGGTGCAACAGGTATAAACGCATTAATGTCAACTTGATCGTCCTCAACAACTGCACGGATTTTATCGATCTTAACTTGTCTCTTGCCCTGCCATTCCGCAATACTGCCTTTGATCTTTACAAGCATATTGCTTTGATATAGTGTTTCATCTTCCTGCTTGCAGTCCCACATCCTTGCGGTTATTTCCCCGCCGGCGTCACCTAAGACGATATCAAGATACCGGTTTCCGCCAGCCGTAGTCTTCGTTTCAACCCTGCGAATCAGGAAAAATGCGACCAAAGATTCTCCTGACTTCAACTCATTCCAATTCTTTTTCTCAGTCAAGTTACCCACCACTCTCCGGAATTTGTATTGTTTTCCGCTGGTCAATCCGATTTAGGCCTGATTGCCTGCAGGAATTTTTTTGGTGCTTATTTCGTCCAGAATCAAGGAAATAAGGTCTTCCAATTCCATGACGCTGGTCTTCTGCTCTCCATAACGGCGGACGGATACCGTACCCTCTTCGGCTTCCTTATCTCCGACGACCAAAGCAAAAGGTATTTTATCGGTCTGTACTTCCCTAATCTTATAGTTGATTTTCTCCCGGCGTTCATCAAGCGCGGCGCGGATATCCCGGTCCATAAGCAGTCCCTTAACTTTCTCAGCATAGGCGCTGTGCTTGTCACTGATCGGCAGAATGCGCACCTGCTCAGGCGAAAGCCAAACCGGGAAAGCACCGGCGTACTGCTCGGTCAGAAGTGCAATGAAACGCTCAATGCTGCCGTAAACGACCCTGTGAATCATGACAGGACGGTGTTTATCCCCGTCTTCCCCAATGTAGGTCAGGTCAAATCGCTCAGGCATCTGGAAATCCAGCTGGATGGTTCCGCACTGCCAGGTTCTGTCGAGACAATCCTTCAGGTGAAAATCAATTTTCGGTCCGTAGAAGGCTCCATCACCAGGATTAATTTTGTAATCCATCCCTTTAGCTTCCAGCGCTTCCTTCAGCGCATTTGTCGCCATTTCCCAATCCTGATCCGAACCCATGGAATCCTCCGGACGGGTGGAAAGCTCAACATGGTACGCAAAACCAAATATTTTATAAAAGTAATCAACTAAATTAATAACGCCGATGATCTCATCTTTGATCTGGGAAGGCAGCATAAAAATATGGGCATCATCCTGTGTAAAGTTTCTTACTCTCAACAAACCATGAAGGGCACCCGATAGTTCATGCCTGTGCACCAGACCTAGTTCTCCGCAGCGGATCGGCAGATCCCGGTAGCTGCGCAGTTTTGTCTTGTACATAATCATACCACCCGGACAGTTCATCGGTTTAACGGCATAGTCCTCATTGTCTATTTTCGTAAAATACATGTTTTCCTTATAATGATCCCAGTGCCCGGACTGCTGCCAGAGAGCTGTATTCAAAATGATAGGCGTTCTGATCTCGACATAGCCTCTTTTCTGGTGCTCTCTGCGCCAGAAATCTTCCAGCGTATTCCTTAAAACCATACCCTTCGGATGAAAGAACGGGAAGCCGGGACCTTCATCGTGCAGACTGAAAAGGTCAAGCTCCATCCCAAGCTTCCGGTGGTCACGCCTTTTGGCTTCTTCAAGCTTAAATAAATAATCATCAAGATCAGAGGTCTTGGCAAAAGCTAAACCGTAGATTCTCTGAAGCATTTTGTTTTTCTCACTGCCGCGCCAGTATGCACCAGCCAGGCTCTGCAATTTGAAGGCCTTCAATACCTTTGTTCCAGGAACATGCGGTCCGGCACAGAGGTCTGTAAAATTCCCCTGCGTGTACATGGATATTCTAGCATCTTCGGGGAGATCGTTGATCAATTGGACTTTATATTTTTCCCCTTTATTTTGGAAATAGTCAATCGCTTCTTCGCGCGCAACCTCACGGCGTTCAAACTTATAATCATTCTTCGCCAGTTTGCGCATCTCCTCTTCAATCTTGCCTAAATCCTCGGGGGTAAAAGTGTATTCAGAGTCAAAGTCATAGTAAAAACCATTCGCAATCGCGGGACCGATACCCAGAATGGTTCCCGGGAAAAGATTCTTCACAGCCTGAGCTAAAAGGTGAGAAGCTGAATGGCGCATTACTTCCAGTCCCTCTTCACTGTCAAGCGTAAGTACTTCTACGTTTGCGTCATCTTCTATCGGAAACGAGAGGTCTTTGACCTCCCCGTCCACCTTGCCTGCAACCGCGACCCTGGCCAGACCCTGAGAAATAGAAGCAGCCAATTCCAGAACAGTTGAACCCTGCTCCACTTGACGAACCGAACCATCCTTTAAGGTTACATTTAACATGATCCTATCACTCCTTGTTTTTATTCATGATTTATCCATTCAAACTTCTTTGGTATTAATACTAAAAAGCTCCCGTCCTTCTTATGGGACGAGAGCGATAGAAACCCGTGGTTCCACCCAAATTCAAAAATACGACCGCCTGCTATACCGGCAGCTAATTTTCCTTGGCATCCTTAACGCGGATAAACGTCCAGCCTACGCATATCATGTTCGGCGAGGAACTCGGAGGCGGTCTTTTCCCAAATATCGCAAAAATGCTCACAGCCCAGGGCATTTCTCTCTAAATGCGAACGATTAGGATACTGTCCTCTTCATCGTGCCTTCATTATTCCTTTTATATAGTCTTAGATTATACCACTTAAAGTATGTTGTCAATCAGTTGTCTTTACACAGGCTGCATCCCCGGCAATAGGTCATCTTATCACCAAAAACTTCCTGAACGATCCGGGCAATTCCGGACTGTTTTTCTGCTGCAACATGAACAATCAGGCGATTCGGAGAGCGTTTCAGCAAAACACTGATGGGGTGATCTTCGCTTTCAGCACTGGAATTTATCAGAACAGAATGGTTGTCATCGTAAAATGCCACT
The DNA here is from genome assembly GCF_000512895.1 of Dehalobacter restrictus DSM 9455. Classification (NCBI taxonomy): domain Bacteria; kingdom Bacillati; phylum Bacillota; class Clostridia; order Eubacteriales; family Desulfitobacteriaceae; genus Dehalobacter; species Dehalobacter restrictus. Next base: position 299,745 of record NZ_CP007033.1, on the reverse strand, counting down.
TCATCTTTGTGATTAATGACCATATGCATCGTATTTTTGTTATCCCGCTGGGATTCAAAAAATCTTTTCAGGAGTCGTACAAAGCTTTCATGCTCCTGCTGAAGGGCATAAACATTTACAGCACGTGCAATCTGTTTCTTTAATTCTCTCTTATATTGGCCCGATCTGAAATTCATAAATCCTTCCAGATCAATTTTTTGATGGTCATTCAAAAATTCCAGAATGGACTTTACCAGGATTCTGTTTCTAAGCCGAAGAAAACCAGTCTCTGCCTGGTCATTCAGATATCCGGCAACCTTTGGATAAGCCTCGTCGATTTCGCTCCCGAACATGTTGAAGTCATCTTTTAATTTTTTTCTGATATAACGTTCTTCCCATCCCTGAAGAACAACGCTACCCAGTGCATGGGCAATATAGTACTGAACGATTTTGACGGTAAGCTCATTCCGGACATTTTTCCCCTTCAAATTGGCATAAATGAAGCTGACCAGATAGTTTGGCTCATGGCAGACTTCAGATATTTCAATCGGCAGCCCGTCTTTATGGTACAAATCGTATACTGCTTGAGAAAGCTCTTCTTTATAATCAGAAGTCCCAACTTCTAAATAATAATCATTCAAAAGAAAAATCCCCCCCTGGAAATATATGCATCATCCTTCCTAATATTTCCGGTAAGGAATTTTCTTATTCTTATCTATTCTTATATATTCTTATATTGGTTAGGATTACATTGTTTCTTGTCTAATTAATATTTTTTCTGCCGCTTAAATAAACAATAAGGCCAATCAGCAGCAAACTAACCGCCATGATCCCGAATTGTACATATCTGGTTAAGTACAGGAATTCTGTCACATTCTTAACATCGATATCCCCTGCCAGAACAGCATACGTCTTTCCGCCGGCATCCTTCACTTCCTGGTAACTCGATACGAATGTCCCCAGTGAAGTCGTGTGATACTCTCCCTGGACAACTTTGCCCTTCAGCGTGTTCTCTACTGCCGACGAGGCGTTGTTCTCCAATTGTCCCAAAGCCAAATGTGCCGGGTCATCCTCCGCCCTCGCATCAACGACGAAAAACCATACCTTATTCTGCTCATCCTTGTACAACATGTAAATATTTTCGAGCTGGTGCTCTGTCTTTAACTGCATCAGCTTCGCCCGAAGTTCTCCGTAATAAGCATTCTGCTGATTCTGCGTTTGAATAAGCTCCTGCAGTTTTTCGTTATCAAAATCAGCCACGGCCAGAGTAAGCGTGTTGCTGACCCGTTGGCCTGCCAAATCTACTGCGAGCTGTTTGGCTCGGAAATTTCCTACCCCCGTGACAATAATCAGGCAAAAAACAGCAATGATGATGACAGCATATATTTTTTCTTTTCCGGTGACATTTTTACCCCCCATAAGCATTCAAACTAATTCCCTTGTGCCTATATTATTCTACACCATTATTACCTATTCTGCATGCGTTGAAGTTCATTTCCAGAGATATTTAACATAATAATCTTTAAGGATATTGTTCCTGGAACCCTATGTTCAGAGGGAAAGCAGGTGAAGTATGAAAAATACAAAACAGTTTTCCACAGTTTCAATTGCTGCCGCCTTCATCGGAACAATTGTCGGAGCAGGGTTTGCGACCGGACAGGAGGTTCTCCAATTCTTTACTGTATTTGGAATAAAAAGTTTTGCCGGTATCGCCGTGTGTACTGTCTTATTTTGTTATTTTGGGATTCTCATCATGCGGATATCCAGAGAACAAAATGCCGATTCGCACCTGGAACTGGTCAGATTCACATTTGGGAAACCTCTTTGCATTTTGATGGATTGGTTTATTACCTTGAGCTTCTTGGGTGTCCTGATCGTCATGGCTGCAGGATCCGGCGCTGTCGTTGAAGAGCAGCTTGGCTTTTCCCCACTTCTAGGCAGTATTACCGTTATTCTGCTTTCGTTTCTCACCGTCATTTCCGGGGTCAGAAACGTCATACGCGCAATTGGTTTGGTTGTACCTTTTTTGCTCCTTGCCGTCTTCAGTGTTGCTATAATCTCGATTGTCCTCGATCCAATCACGCCATCCAAAATTGCACTGCTCGGATCGTTAGAATCTCCGACAGCATCCCATTGGTCTACTGCCGCCATTCTCTATGTTTCTTATAATATTGTACTTTCTGTAGCTATCCTGTCCCCTTTAGGTGTGGAAGGCCGGAGTGAAAAGAGTCTTGTTTGGGGCGGCCTGCTGGGTGGTCTTGGGTTGGGCGCCGGGATTCTGGCAATTAATCTGGCAATCATCTGCGGGTCTCCGGAAATTCTTCCTTTTCAGGTTCCCATGGTATTTCTCGCTACCAGACTGAATCCACTGGTAGGCTATGCTTACGGGCTAATTTTGCTTTTGGAAATTTATACAACTGCCGTAAGTATTCTCTACGGCTTTACAGCCAGGATTGCTTATGATAACAAGCAAAGGATTCTTGGTGCTACCCTTGCTTCCATCGGTGCAATTATCGCTGCCCAGTACGGTTTTTCCGCGGCAGTCTCTGCCATATATCCTTTGATCGGATTTGCCGGGTTGATCTTCCTCGGAGGGCTGTTGTTTACGCAGTTCAGGGATAGCTTCAGCAGTTTATTCAAACCTGGAAAATTTAAATGACTTTTGGGGTTCGTATTGACAGCCCCCAACAATACTTAGTATTATAAATACGTACATATGCATATATGTGCATATGTACAGTCCTGATTATATTTTTCTTTGGGAGGCCGTTAAAATGTCGGTATTTCACGCTCCTGCCCCGGAACAGCCCCAAAAACATATTCCAGGTATAGAACTATCCCTGGAACTGGCAGACTTTTATAAGGTATTTGCGGATTTCTCCAGAATACGTATCCTTTTTGCACTACTGGATAATGAGCTGTATGTGAATGAACTGGCGGAAATTTTAGGTATGAGCCAATCTGCCGTCTCCCACCAACTAAGGATTCTCCGGCAATACAAATTAGTCAAGGTGCGCCGGGCTGGCAAGACAAGTGTTTATGCTTTGAGTGACGACCATGTTTATCGGATATTGACCCAGGGACTCGAACATCTTTCTCCCTGATTGATTGGTTATAGGGTATAGGTTCTAAGTTATAAATTATAGATTGATGCCTTCGATCAAAACTGCTCTTACGGGACTGCCGTCGCAGTCTTTTATTTTTAAAGGCAGTGCAACAAGAAAGTAATCTCCCTCATTAACTTCCGATAAGTCTAGTCCTTCTAATACAGCACTGTTTCCGGAAAGCAGAATGGTATGACTTGAATAAGCGCTGCTCGTAGAATCATCAATGGACAAGTAATCGATCCCAACCAATTGTACCTTTTTTGCTGCAAGGTATTCAGCGGCTTCGGAAGAAAGATAAGTATACTCCGGTTGAAACATAGGGTCCTTTAAAAAGCCTGAGTTCCGGGTTTTCAATAAAACCCTGTCCCCTTCCCGGATTCCTTTGGGGATCAGATGGTCAGGCAGGATACTCCCCGCAGCCGCCACTTCGATTACCCTGGCCGCTCCGATAAGCAACTCCAGAGGAATCCTATCAACAGATCCTCCTCCTGTCAGGCAATGAGACGGCGCATCAAGATGGGTTCCACAATGGGAGCCCATCGAAAGCATCGAAAGACAATATCCATCCTTGTCTAGGGAATACACAGGTTCTGATTGAAACGGCGGATCCCCGGGATAAGAAACCATTCCCGGAAAAAGCGGGATCGTTATATCATGGATTACCATTACAAACTCCAATATCTTCAACTAATTCGTTTCCTACGACAATTCTGTTCCGGCCTGTGTTTTTAGCCTCATAAAGTGCATCATCCGCTCTTTTAAATATGTCATCAACACCGAGGTCCAGTTCTTTCTTTTCAGCAATTCCGATGCTGACAGAAACCTGGATCTTTTCGGTATTTTCCATTTCTACGACGACATCCAGGACTTTCTGTTGAATTCTCTCTGCCACCGTTTGGGCCATCATAAGGTCGGATTCTACTGGAATCACCGCGAATTCCTCTCCCCCGATCCGGGCCAGGACATCCATCTCACGCAAAACAAGCTTAAATGCCTTGACGACCTCTTTCAGCACGCGATCACCAACCAGATGGCCATACTGATCATTCACGCTTTTAAATTTATCAATGTCAATTAAAAGCATCGTAAAATTCCGCTTATATCTCTCCGAGCGCGAAAATTCCTCCTGCGCTTTTTGCATAAAAGCAAGTCTGTTGTCAATACCCGTCAGAAAGTCTGTGGTTGCCTGGTACAGCAATTCCTTCTCCAACTTTTTCCTGACAGTTATATCCAGAACAATCATGATTAGATGAATGACATTGTCCCCGCTGTCACAAACTGTGGATAAATTGATTTCGGCCCATAAGGACTGTCCGTCTTTGCATCGGAATTGTTTCTCACATTTCTTCCACGCGTCTTTGCCCTCCCATACTTCCCTGCAATGCATAACACTCTCTTGCCGCTCCTCTGGCACAATCGAATCAAAAAGGGTTAACCTTTTTAACTCTTCCTGTGAAAAACCAGTCATCTGGCACAGGGTCGCATTTACATAGTGATAATGCCCATCCTGGTTCAGCAAGGCAATTCCTGCGGCTGCATTATTTATTACCCCACGGTACAACGCTTCACTTTGCTTCAAGGCATTTTCTATCATTCGTTTTTTATGAATCTCCTTATGCATCCCCACATTTAAAGCAAAGGAGAATATAAACAAAATAATAATGATTAGCAGCCAAAAAAACAGCTTATCATTATCCCCAATAAACAAATAGACAATAACAAAAGCTCCGATTATACAGGCATTATACAAAAAAAGTTTTCGTCTCCAATTATCCTTATACCGATTGATCTTGTCCATAATTCCTTTTTATCCCATTTTTTATTTTTTGTGGAAATATTTTTGATATTAATTCTTGAAAATAATTTAATATCCTTTATTTTTTTTGATCATTTCTGGAATATTTTAGGTAAAATTTGTCGTGATTGTGTCAAAAATGCAAAATATTTAATAACTGATCTGGCTCGATTCTGCAAACCATTCGGGCTAATAGGACTAATGGGCTATTTATCCGGGACTTTGGTCCTTTTTCCTAGGACCTTTATACTATTTCCATTACATCATAACGCAAATGCCCGTTAATTAAAACCAGAAAATTTTCAAAGGATGGTTCTTGTACCTTACTTTTCCAGCCGATATAATTGATCTATCATTGATAAATAAAGGGGGAAGATTAATCAATGGCTAATTACATGATCCGAGGAGCAGTTGAACCCCAGGAAATTTTCTTCCGCGCAGATAATATTGACCCTGCCCAGCTCACAATGATCCGCAAGGGTCTGAGAAAACTGCATACTTTTGAGATCATGGCCGTCAATATTTATAAATTTCAGATTGCTGGCGCTTCAAACGATCTGAACAGACTGATCATTCAGGCCATGGCCAATGAGATGACCCATGTCCAGGATTATCAGATCAAACTTTATGAATATGGCTGGAGCCCAAGCCCTTTACGGTGGTTATTCTGGCTTGTTGGAATGTTCATTGGTCTTTTCAGCCGCCTGCGGGGAGAAAAATCCATGCTGAATGCCGGGATCTGGACAGAACAAAAAGCCGTGGCCGACTATCAGAAAATCATCAATTCAGCGAAATGGGAGCCCGAAACACTCGCCGTAATCCAAAAGAATTTAAGTGATGAGTATCACCATATCGAAACTTTACAGAAGCATTTAAATGCCTAGCAGACCGATTTCTATATCCCGTTAAGAACAATGATAGCTTTGCTCGGGCTAGTCTCCGTAATGGATGGCCGCTTTCGGCTCTTGTGCCCTCCCTGGCACAAAGAGCTGCGCTATGCAATCCATGCTCCGCTTGACGCTGTCCATCCATTACGAAGACCTAATCTGGAGTTTATGAAAGTTTTTTTGAAGTTAACCCTGTTTTGGAATCGCTGTCTAGTAAAAGTTCTTAAAGTTACTACACAAATAACGAGCTGCATTCTGGCATACAGACCTGCTTGAATAACTCTATGATCAGTCTGCGTGCCACAGTTCCGCGACGAGCGGAGCCTGGATGGCGAAGCGCGGCCTTTTCTTCGGATTGTGCCATCCATGGCACGCGGATATTGTGGCACGCAGACAGGCTCAAATATATTTTAGTAGTCTTTAGTCCACAGAATTACCCAAACACAGTGTCAGAATTAAATCGCCCTGAAGTCTCTTGAGCTCCAGGGCGATTATTTATGCAATATGTCATTACTGAAAAGTGTGCACGTGCTGATATCGCTCTGCTTTTACTCCACGGTATCTGTCAAGAGGTCCTTCACATACGTCGGAAGCGCAAAACTTCCTTTATGAATATCGGTATTATAATACTTGGTTTTGATCCCGAGTCTGTTCCAGGATTCTTCCTTAATATCCGTGACAGGATCATATTTTTTAGAAGCAAAACCAAATAACCAGTGGCCTGAAGGATAGGTTGGAATATGGGCCTGGTATACCTTACAAATCGGGAAATATTCCTGAATGCGTTTATGGGCCCTTTGCATGGCCTGCGCATACTCATCATAGTAAGGGCTTTCATGCTGATTGACCAGAATGCCGTCTTCTTTTAACGCTTTAAAGCAGTTGCCATAAAACTCTCTGGTAAAGAGTCCTTCCCCCGGCCCGAATGGATCGGTAGAATCAACAATCACAAGGTCATAGGTGTTCTCCTTGGAACGGACAAATCTCAGTCCGTCCTCAAAATAAAGATGCACCCTGGGATCATCTAGCTTGCTGGCTGTCTGAGGCAGATATTCCCGGCACACGTCGACCACCATCTTGTCAATTTCCACCATATCGATGTTTTCAATCCCGTTATAACGGGTAAGCTCTCTGACAGTGCCGCCATCTCCGGCACCAATAACCATGACGTTCTTAATCCCTGGATTCGTTGCCATAGGGACATGCACAATCATATCATGATAAATAAATTCGTCTTTTTCTGTAACCATCATCAGCCCGTCCAGCGTTAAGAACGTGCCGAACTCCTTGGACTTAAAGACGTCAATTCGTTGGTATTCACTCTGTCCGTTATAGAGCTGTTCATCGACTTTGATGGTAAAACGGACGTTTTGGGTATGCTGTTCCGTATACCATAATTCCATATTTCATTCCCCCACAACCCTAATATTTTCAATAAACATATCTTCCGTCCCGGTAAGAAAACTTCCTTTACTCTTGGCATAGACAATGTAATCAATGATTTCCTCGGTGATCCGCTCTCCAGGCGCGAGTATTGGAATTCCGGGGGGATAGGCCATCACAAACTCCCCGCTGATTTGTCCCGCGCTCTTTCTTATAGGCAGGGAATGCTGTTCTGAATAAAACGCGCGCTGCGGAGCCATGCCGACATCAGGCGTAATGTACTCATGATCAAACATACCTGTCTTATCACGCATATAAAGCCTTTTGATCTCCGACAGAGACGAGACCAGACGTTCCAAGGCCAGCGCCCTGTCGCCAACAGAGATAATGGCCAGAATATTTCCAATATCGCCGAATTCGATCTGGATATCGTAATTGTCCCGAAGTATATCGTAGACCTCCACTCCCGCAAGCCCTATATCCCGGGTATGTACGACAAGCTTGGTCGTATCAAAATCAAAAATTGAATCTCCATTGATCAGTTCCTTCGAGAATGCATAATATCCGCCAATTTTGTTAATTTCGTCGCGTCCATAGTTGGCCAGGGAAGTTACTTTGGCAAAGATATTTTTCCCGTCAAGTGCAAGATTGCGTCTGGAAATATCCAAAGAAGACAAAAGCAGGTAAGAAGCGCTGGTCGTCTGGGTCAGATTGATAATCTGCCGGACATGTCCAATATTTAAACGGCTGCCAATTAACAAAAAAGAGCTTTGGCTTAAGCTTCCTCCAGTTTTATGCATACTGACCGCCGCCATATCTGCCCCTGCGGCCATGGCATTCAGCGGTTGGTTTTCACCGAAGTAAAAATGGGTGCCATGGGCTTCATCGGCCAGTACAAACATACCCTTTTGATGAGCAAGTTCGGTAATGGTCTTTAAGTCTGAACATATCCCGTAGTAGGTAGGATTATTAATAAAAATAGCCTTTGCATCGGGATGCTGCTCCATTGCTTTTTTCACTTCGCTGATCGACATTCCTAAAGGTATGCCGAGCGCATTATTGACTCCCGGATTCACATATACCGGGATGGCCCCACTGATAATCAGTGCATTAATGGCACTTTTATGAACATTACGCGGCATAATGATCTTATCGCCCTGTTTGCATACGCTCATGATCATCGCCTGGACTGCTGAGGTCGTTCCATTGACCATAAAGAAAGCATGGTAGGCATCAAAGGCATCCGCAGCAAGTTCCTCTGCCTCTTTGATGACCGAAACAGGATGTCCAAGATTATCTAAAGGTTTCATGGCATTGACATCAACAGAAAGGCACCTTTCCCCGAGAAACTCCCTGAGCTCCGGGTTGCCTCTCCCTTGTTTGTGCCCGGGCACATCAAACGGTACAATCCGCATTGCTTTATATTTTTGAAGGGCCTCATAAATAGGCGCTCTGTCCTGGGAAGCCGAATGCATGAAAATCTCCACCCTCTGCTATGGTCTGTGTCTTTATAAACTTTATAAAACTATCAACGTTACTATAGTAGACAATCTTGACAATGTCAATAAAATCGCTGCATCCTTGGAACAAAAAGGTCACGCTTCACATCGCACTTCGCTTGGCGCTGTCTATCCATTACAGCGTAAACTCACTACGTTCCACCCTATATTTTTCAGGATACATTTCCAGGATACCTGATAATACATATTGACAATATGTTCAGATCGATTATGATTATCCTATCTTTCTATAAAATTCAAATATTATGAGGGTAATTATTTATGTTTAAACAAAAATTGATGTCTAGAGAAAAAATCTTTGCAATGGCGCTGATACTTGTTCTTTTTTTAACAATTCTTATACATACGAACGTACCTGCCGATGTCAACAATACGTCAGAAGATCAATTTTCAGGAAAAAAGTCGGCCTTATTAAGATTAGAGGATGTAGGTCCCGGGCAAGAATATGCAAGCCAGGAAAACCTCGATAAACTGATTGTACTGGCAGATTATCTTAAGCAAGAGGGGATACCGTTTGAAGTCTCCTTAATTCCCAGGATGGTTGTTCCCGGCAGGAACTATGATGTTGCCATTACCGATCATACGGAATATGCCCAAAGATTCGTCTCTACCATTAAAAGCCTGGAAGAAAGAGGCGGTATCATCGGGGTCCACGGCTATACCCACCAGAGTGGGAACAGCAATAGCGTGTCAGGGTATGAATTTTACAGCTCGGCAAAAAATCCCGACGTACCCAATACATACGCCTATGCCAAAGAGCGGGCTGAAAAAGCGATCGCGCTGTTTGATCAAGCAGGGATTTATCCGGCCTACTGGGAGACCCCGCATTACAGCGCTTCGCCCCAGCAGCTGATCGCTTTTGAAGAACAGATCGGTTTGATCTATGAAAACAATTATTACTATCCTGAGGCCTGGAAAAGCAATAACGTTGTAAATCAGCATCAAGAATATTATTGCGGCCTCGATGTTGTACCTGCTCCTTTAGGGCATTTAAATTCCCCGGAACGGCTTACCGCTATGCTGGCTGTCTTGGATGATCCGGCAAAAAGCGGGACACTGGCATCCTTATACGTCCATCCTACCTATGAGTTTCAGTTTATAAAAAAAGTCCAGCAAGAAAACGGAGAAGTTCAGTATATTTATGATGAAAATTCCCTTTTGCACCAGCTTGTAAAGGAGCTAAAAAACAGAGGATACACTTTTGTCTCGATCTATTCACTCGTAGGCTTTGTCCCTGCCCAAAGGGCGGAAAATATTCAGTTTGACCCGAGAGATGAAGTTTTTGCCGGTCAGTTCGTACCGCATGCCTCGGGGAAAGCTCTGCTGCTATGGAACAAGCGCGCAAATCAATGGCATATGTTCCGATATACAGCTTCCTGGTATGCCCCCAGAGCCACGCGCTCATTTCAAGACTCAGGTGTATGGCTCAAGGACTTAACGCTGGAAAAAGGAACGGTTCCTTTAATCGGGTATTTTAAAAATAAGGACAAAGAAGATCTCCTGTTGTTCAATGCTGCCTCCGGGAATCTAATTTTAGCTGCAAACGACGGGAATAAATTTGTTCCTTATCATTTAAAGTGGCCGGCTTTAAATCAATCACAGACCATCCGTCCCCTGGCTGCTGACCTTAATCATGACGGGCTCACAGACCTGTTCCTGTATGACAAAGAACATGGCAGAATTGGTTCGGCAATCAATCAAGGCGGTTTTTTTACAGATATCACCTGGCAAGGCTTTGGCCTGCTTAAAGCCAAGAACCTAAAACTTGCAGCAGGAGATTTTAATGGTGATGGGAACAGTGAACTTTTCGTAATGGATCATGATACCAAGCAGTCGAAAATGCTGGTCGGGCGAAAAGCAAACAAATTCTCTCTTGCCGCTGGAACCTGGAACAGTCCATTTTGCTTCAAACCGGATTCTCAGATATTCGCAGCAGACATTAACGGTGACGGTAAGGACGATTTACTGGTACACGGCTCTGACGGTTTTTGGCAAAGTTATATCTCCGACGGCAGTAAATTCATCGCCGACAGACCCTTTGGCCCATGGGGATCCAGGAATGAAGATGCTGCACTTGCTGCAGACATGAATGGTGACAATCGGGCTGATCTGGTTATGATCGATCATAATACCGGGTATTCCAACCTTAATACCGCTATTTCAGTTTCAGGCAGATAAACTGATTCAGATAATATTAATCTACCTAAAGTAAAAATCACCTCTTTTCTTTTGATTTAGGAATTTATCCAAAACCAATTACAGAAAAGAGGTGATTTCTTTCAATAATATAGTGCCTGAAAGAAAAAATGTAATTCCCAAAAGGGGGTTATGACTTAAGAAAATATTAGTGCCTTACATTTTCCGATAAAAAATAATGAATATTGGAGTTAATTTTAGCCTTTAGGCCTTGGCCATCATTATAGAGAAACTTAAATACTTAATAAATAAATATATTTCTAAGTTAATAATATACCATACAATAATTACCAAGCAGAGCACTTTATACCATTAGCCTGGGTTTGATGTATGGCACTCGGGGTAGTATCCGTGCTGATCCTTGTAGTGTTCCACACTTTCGATTTATTACTGGATCTTATCCATTTTTAGCAATTCCTAATTAGATTCGGCCTTATTAATAAATGATAGTACTTCCGATCCAATTTGTAAGTTGTTGTTTCGTAACTGTTGCAAGCTTGCTTGAAGTTGCTGCTTAGCCGTAAGCTTTTGCGGATCATTGTTCGATAAATCTAAATATACTAAAGCCTGTAGTCCCGCTTGCCCTTCTTCACCCAGTTTTACTGCCCATGGGCCAATTTCTGCCAAGAGCTGTTGGTTGGTTATCGTCTTCTTAAGATTATCGGGCAAAGCACTCAGTAATTGTAATTCTTTACGAAGTTCTAATTCACTAGGTCCATGCTGGCCTGATTGGTATTCTTGCCAAAAAGCGCCGGCTAATTTGGAAAACCCGGTATTGTCACCCGTATCAAGTGTGCTTTGGCTTGAATATTGACAAAATTTACGGAAGGCCAATGCATCGCCTATGCCAGACATGCTCTGGAGCGCTTCGTCCCAGGCTTGAAGCGGCTGGTACGTGCTGGGATTGTACAGATATTGGGAAACAGTATAAAGTGCGACTTTTGACGCTTCAGGTTGAAGCATGGGATTTGCTAACATGCCACTCGTGTATGCCGACAAATCCTCCGAACGATTGATCAATGGTCCCATAAATAGTTGTGGCGCTTTCTTTACTGCATAGGTATAGTCGTTGACCGGATAATTGTCCCAGATAAGAGGTTTCCTACCCAAAAGCCGCCGTACTTGGTCAGCTTCACTACTTGTAATGGATTTGTTTAAAACCCAAGACCCCGTCCAGATCACCTGTATAGAGGGATCTAGCTGTGACCGTATTGTAGTCCAATAGGCGCTGTCCTTAAGACCGTAGTAGTCTGTGGGAGCAAGCCAAAGCCTGAAACTTGAATCTTTTACAGTCTCATCCTCAAGCAATTTATTTGCTAAATCGATATGAGCCTTAGGATAATCAGAACCATACACTTGTTGGTCAGAACTTTTCAAGTAGTGTTGAACATCATCAAATGAAAGCATAAAAGTGTGAACTCCAATCGAACGCAACTGATCAATTTTGCTTTCAAGCAGTTGTACATCGGCTTTAGATGTAAAGGTAATGGAGTTGGCAACCATTGCTGAGGTCAATGTTTCACCAGGCAGCGGTGACGGGATACCAGGAGAAATAGAATAAACAAAATTAACTCCATTCGCTTTTGCACTTTGCACCAAACTCTTCATCTGCTGTAGTTGTCCAATTGGGTAGAGGTCTGACCAATTGGTCCGCTGATAAGGGTCATCCTTGGGAGCATAGACATACGTGTTTAAATGGTGTTGGCCAATAAAGGTAAGCATGTTGATTCTTTGCGCCATGGTCCAGGGGGTTCCGTAGAACCCCTCAATAACTCCGCGGATAGCAAAACTGTCTTCAGGTGGAGTTTGTTCATTTTCCTCTCCTGCCCGTGGCTGTTGATAATCTTTAATAGGCGTATTATAATAGGCGATGGCTGTAATGCCTAACCCAAATAGAAGTACTGTTAAAGAAAGCAAGACAATTTTCTTCTTCATGGCCAGTCACTCCTTTAATATTCCCTTACAAGTAAACCTTCCACGTATTGTTTATACTATATTTTATCCCAATTTAAGAACCTTATAACGATGCACCTATTTTATACGATTATCCCAAATAAAAAATAACCTCTCTTTATAGTTAATTGTTTTATAAATTAACTATAAAGGAGGCTATTTTTCAAAGTTGGGAATATAATGTTTTGTATTTTGAGTGTATTCTTTGTATTATAATTTAATTACTTGACCGTACTTAACCAAATCATATAGTCTTTTGTTTTGATGGGAAGTGAATCTACAAGGAATTCTGACCCTAAACCAACCTCTCCCGGCGGGAACTTGCCAGATTCGAATCCGGATTCGAATCTTAGTTATTCCCAAGCGGTCATCCAAGCTTAGCGCCTATAATGAACTACTAAAAATACTCGTAATAATAGTAAAAAACCTTGTAAATCCGCTAATATCAAGGATTACAAGGTTTTCTTGTTTTTAATTTTGGTGGGTTTGAGAGGACTCGAAGCTTTGAACGCAACCCTTAAACCGCTGGTATTATTCAATTTGCATGAATTGACTGGGTTTTTTGACTGGATTTTGGTAATTCACCGCAATACGTCTTCACAGTTACCTAGTCGTAAGGAATGGCCATAAACCGCGGCTGTCGTCGCCGGGGTTTGTCCTAAAAATTCTGCCACGGTTGTTAGTGAATAACCTTTGTCTAACAAGATCGACCCCACCCCATGTCTCAGGTCATGAATCCGGATATGATGCAGTCCGGCTTTTTTAAGGACACGTTCTTTCGCTCTGAATAAAACTTGATACCGTAACGGGTTGCCGTCTTCACTTAGGAAAATGAAATCGTTGTCGTTCGCTTTATTCAGCTTTTGCATAGATTCTTTATGAATTACCAATTCTTTTGTTGTTTCCACATCGAAGATAATCGTTCGTTCACTATTCAAGGTCTTTGTCTCTTTATTATCTTTTCTCGTTCTGGAATTCATGGCTTCTACGATTTTCATTTTCCCGTTCTCATGAGTCAGGTCTAAATTCTTCCACTTGCCGCCGATTACTTCCCCGACGCGTAAGCCGCCTACTCCTAGGATTCTAAGGGGCAAATAGTGTTTATATTCTTTAGCAGTATCGATGAAAATATTTAAGTTGCTTTGAGAATAAACATCTCTTTTGATCCTGGAGACCTTCGGGGGTTTTATATCTTTCATTAAATCCGGCTGAACCAAATCCCTCGAAGCTCCCCAAGCAAGAATTCTTTTTAATATCGAATAGTAATTCCTCACTGTTCTGACCTTTAGGATGCCGGCGTCAATTTTCCCGTCAAGAGTCTTTAATCTTTCTTCGATTATTTCTACATTCAATTCATAGAGCATCTGCCCTTCAACAAGCGGCTTTACTGCATTCGCTTGCCGCTTGTAAGTATCTTTGGTTGTATCCTCAATTTCTTTTCCTAATATATTGGCCCACTTGTCAATTAGATCTTCAACAGACAGCAATTTTCCTGAAGCAGACTTTAATTGTTTTTTTATTTGCTTTTTCAATTTATCATGATATCTGTTCGCTTGAGTCTCATTTCCATGATATGTTTCATAATGATAATCTTCTGCGCCGTCCTCCTTTCTCCCTAAATAAATTTGGATCTGCCAACAACTCTCACCGCGCTCTCTTACAGACATTTCTTGGCCTCCCCGCCTTTGGGGATTGGACAATCTGATTATAACCAAGAGTGTCCAAATCTTGTAGTTTGCAATTCTCCAAAGCACTGGCAGGAATCCTTATTCTTCTTTCCGACAAACGTAAATAATTAATTTGCTTTCGATTAATCAATTCATATATGTAATTTTTGCTTACCTTTAGAAGTTCAGCAACTTCAGGTACCGTATAAAATTTCTCGTCCATTTATAATTCCTTCCTATTTATATATTTGCAATTACAGGGGCACACCTTTGTGATAGATTAATACGTAAAAAATAAGCGTGCCCCTATAACTGCACCTCTGTTTTGGTTTTTCAATCACGATCTTATCCGGCAGACGGCGGTTAACCGTCTCATAGGAAATTCACCTCCCCGTCAACGACCGGGGCGCACTCTGGGACTTAACCTCGACTGCACGCAAGTATCATTATCCCGCCATATGTGTCATGGCCATAAATGCTACCAACATTTATTTATTGCATGGGTATTGATCGCTTCAACCTTACCTTCATCAACCCGATTAAGCATTATTGATCCTCTTATTGCAATCCTCAAGAATTACCGGACAGGTGATCTTTGCGTACCTGCAATCTGGCTTTCCTTTTACAGGACATATGGGGAACGTACCGGATAAAACACATATTCAATTTTCAAAGACCTCAAGGGGGTAGAACAACCAAAACAGAGGCGGAGAACGGCATACTGGGAAATATTCAAAGAAAACAGCAAAAACCAGTTTGTTCGCTATCCCTTTATTCTTCAATATCATCAGATCATAAAGAGATTGTTTTAATTTATTTAAAGTCGAAAAAGCGTTGTTTTTGTCAATAAGAAAACCGCAGCCTAATTTTTGCAAACTGCGGTTTTCCAGGTTATATTGTATTTTATTGTACAGCAGTTAGATTCCGTAATTTATCCTATAAAGATAAAAGTTAAATTTAATCCTGTACATATACTGTTTTAGCTCCTTTAACATAAATCCATTTTTTATCTGTCATCAACTTACTTACAAAAAAAAGTAAAGATAATAGCTTCGTGAGCATTGATAAATTGATCGAAATATGTCGATATTTTCTAATATTGTAATAATAGTAAATTGATTCCTTACAATGCATAAAAAAAACTGCCGTTAAAGGCAGGTTAGACAAAGTCTCTACGGCAGCCAGGCTACCATAGTACGAGTAAGTACCTTAGCCCCTGCGGCTTTGCGTCCCCATCTTTTGATGAGTTTGCCTTTAACGCAACTAATTTTTTGCTCTTTTACAGGCTTCTTGAACCTCGAGGCTCCACGAAAGATAATCTTCAAGAAATTCCGGATACTGTCCGAACATTATGTCCGGCAACTGACTGAAGATGAAATAAAGGTATTTGTAAGATGTTTTACCACGATTTTTAAACGCTGAAAAACGAGACTTATAACCAATAGGCAAGATATTCGTTATCATCGAATCGTTTTCTTCTGACTTTTTCATTCTACTTTTTTACAATAACACGCCCCAACAATAAAAAGCACAATGAAATAGCCTGCCAATACACCGAAATGCAGGGCCATCGCTGCGATCCCTTCTCCTGTGCTCCTTAGACCTATGCTGGTATGCGTAAGCGGCAGCACCTGGATGAAATACTTCAATACCAGGGGCATCTTCTCAATAGAAAAAAACGTCCCACAGAGAAATGACATCGGGGTAATCACGAAGTTGGAAAACTTGGCCATCCCACCGTGTGAGTTGATCATTAAACCTGCCAGAAAGCCGCCGGCAGAGAAAACAAAACAGTTCAGCAGTGTTATGAGGATAAAATAAGGCGACAAAGGAAGTCCTCCTGCAAAAACGGATACCAAAATGATAATCAAAAGTGCGGAGTACATGCCGTATAACGCTCCGGCAATAATTTTGCCCAGCGCAAATACCGTCATATTCACGGGCGCGACCATAAATTCCTCAAACGTTTTGTAATACATTCTGGCGATATTAATGGAGTTGGCGGCGTTGCTGAAGCTTACCAACATCGTACTCATGGCGATAATCCCCGGAATCACAAACTCCATATAGGAGCGCCCCTCTACCTGCATCCCGCTGCCTAATCCCCAGCCGAAAGCGATCAGATACAGTGTCGGTGAAACCATGGCGCCGATCGTTGTGCTCCAAAACTTTCTTTTAAATAAAACAAACTCCTGCCACAATATTCCGTATAAGGCAGCCATCAGGATTCCACCCTTCTATTGGTTAATTTCAGGAAAACATCCTCCAGATTGGACGGCCGGATATTGACGCTTCCCTCTAAAGCCGCTGCATAGGCGACAGCCTCTTCCCTTGTTTCAAAAAATTCTTCTTTGGTCTTACCATTAACAAAATTTTCAACGGCAAATTTACCAACTTTTTCAATCAATTTTTGGGGTGAATCCAATTCCACCAGGGCCCCGCCATTAATGAGTCCTACCCGGTCGCACAGCACCTCAGCTTCTTCAATGTAGTGCGTTGTTAAGAGCACGGTCAGCCCTCTGCTTTTCAGGCTTTTTAACAGGTCCCACATTTTCCTCCTGGCCGAGGCATCCAGTCCGACGGTAGGCTCATCCAGAAGCAAAATCTCCGGATTGTGCATCAACGCCCTGGCAATCATCAGTTTTCTTTTCATGCCGCCGGAATATTTGCCCACCAGGTCGTTTTTCCGTTTTGTCAGTTCCGTGAATTCCAGCAGTTCATCAATTCGTTCTTTCCTTAAGGCCTTAGACATGTTATAAAGCATCCCGTGAGCCTCAAGATTTTCCCAGGCGGTCATCTCATTCTCCAGATTATTATGCTGGGGGACAACGCCGATTTTGATCTTAACTGCAACCAGGTTCCGGTCCATGCTTTCGTTGTTAATGACAATGTCACCGGAAGTTTTAGGCGTCAGAGTGCTGATCATTCTGACCGTCGTGGTCTTTCCTGCTCCATTCGGCCCCAGCAGTCCAAAGAATTCCCCGTCTTCAATATCCAGGTTCAGCCCGTTAACCGCTGTCAGGTTTCCATATTTTTTAGTCAAGTTGATAAGACGTAACATGGGTATGCTCCTCTCAATTTATTTTCATAACGATTGCTTCCGAAATACCTAATATTTTATTTCAATAAACCGGAGGCAATATCAAAAGCCGATTTTTTTAAAACACAGTCTAATGTATCCTCTGCCTCATCCGCATTGACGATCAGTCTGGAGGGACAGCCTCCCGGACAGAAGGGGTGATAACAGCACGCCTCACACCGGCCCGCTCTTTGCTTGACTATGGCAATCGGTTTCAGTGGCGGATTCCCGATATTGCCCATATAAAAGTCGGGATTGTCGATCAGCGAGCCGCAGGGATAGCAGTCGCCATTGGGTAAGAAAACATAAGAGCGTCCACAGGAAGCATAGCAATATTCCTGAGTGCCAGCCGGAGAGGACAGGCGCTTCTTCGCTTCTTCGACCTCGCGGATCATAATCTTTCTGCCGAACTGTTGATAAATTGACTCCGATTTTTCAAAAAGGCGTCTTAACGCGGTGTTCAATTGTTCGCCTGTAGGCCTGCCCACCGCCCCGCTGTTTTCTTTGGCCCGTCCTGCGTTTCTCAGCAGATCAAAGCCAATACCGGCCACATTGCCAAGATACAGCGCAAAATCTGCAAGTTCCGGCAGCTTATCGACATTCTGCGCTGTCACCACGCTGTTCAAATTAAGCATGACCCCTGCTTTGGCTAAATGCTGAATGCCCTGAACGGTCTGCTGCGTTCCGCCTCTGATACTTTCATTCACCGCCGGAGGACCGTCCAGGCTCACGCCGACAGCCATTTTCATTTTTTTAATGCCGTTAGCGATTTCCTGATTGATGATGGTTCCATTTGTCTGCAGCTGCAGCGAGACGTCATAGCCGCGCTGGACAATATAGTCATATATTGTACAAACCAGGTCATAATTGAGCAAGGGCTCTCCGCCTGTTAACTGAAGCTTCACGGGCTGATCCGCAAAATAATCCAAGATTTTTACCGCCGTATCCGAATCCATGTTTTTTTGCTCTCCGGCAGCCGAGGCATAACAGTATTTGCACTGCAGGTTGCATTTGCTTGTGGTCCATAATACAATCAGGGTTCTTTCTTTCTTCATTGCTAACTTACCTTGTTCATTACTCATTAAGATTTATTCGTCCTTCTATTTTCCGGCATGTTATATTTTTTTGCTTTCTAAACGCACGGTTCCATGATTTTATTAATGATCTCTTCTATTGTATCGATACTCATCTGCGAATCATCAAAAGGCTTCCGCCGCATTCTATGCGGCAAAACATAGGCAGCCGCCTCTTTTAATTCTTCTTTGGTCACCTTATCTTTGCCATAGAAAGCAGCAATCGTCATAGAAGCCTTGATCATGACAATATCTGCCCGGTGCCCGTCAACGCCGAGTGCTATGGATATTTTCGCAGCCATTTCTAAAAGTTCATCCTCAAAGTTTACCCGGGGAAGCAGTGCGGTTGCCTTTTGAATTTTTTCCGCCAACGCCGACTGTTCGTGATCAAACGAGCGGCAAAAGGCTTCCGGGTCTTTTTCGTAAGCCAGCCTTCTCTTTATGACCTCCACTCTTTGGGCGGTGTCATTTTCCCCTGCAACATCGACAACGAGTCCAAAGCGATCCAAAAGCTGGGGTCTCAAATCCCCTTCTTCCGGATTCATGGTTCCAACCAAAGTAAATCTTGCCGGATGAGAAAAGGAGATGCCTTCTCTTTCGATGGTATTGATCCCCATTGCTGCCGAATCAAGCAGGATATCCACCACATGGTCATCCAATAAATTGACTTCGTCAACGTAAAGGATATTCCGGTTGGCTTGGGCCAGAATACCCGGTTCAAATTTCTTTTCTCCTTTTTTGATGGCATGCTCAATATCAAGTGTTCCGACGACCCGGTCTTCCGTGGCGCTGACGGGCAGATCAATGACTTTCATTTTTGTCGTGATACTCTTGATCGGTTGATCATTCTTCATCTTTTCCGCACATTCACTACAAACTTTATCCGACTGCAGCGGGTCGCAGGAAAATTGGCATCCTTCCGCCTGCGAACGTTCCGGCAGCATATCAGCCAGCGCCCGAACAGCCGTTGATTTGGCTGTTCCTTTTTCGCCGCGAATTAAGACCCCGCCTAAAAACGGATTAATCACATTCAGAATTAATGCCAATTTCATCTTTTCCTGGCCGACAATTGCTGTAAACGGGTACTTTTTAATCTCATTATTCATTCGTTATTCTCCTTTGCTTCAATCCCTAGATCGATAACGATACTGCCGCGACAAGATTTTGTGCCCGGAGGTCTTCAATAACAAAACTGTCCGCCTTCATGCTCTTGGCAATCTTCTCCGTCAGGTTCAACTTAATAAAGCTCTGGTCGGTGTCTATGACGACAGATTTGATTTTCTCCGCCCCAATCCTTTGGGCTGCGGCAACGGCTTCCTCAAAAGCATCCAATCCGCTTTCACTGTAGGTCGCCCTGCCGTCTGAGACCAAAACAATCACCGGAAGCGTGTCTTTGTCTTTTATTTTCGCCGCTTTAACAATTTCGTAGGCCAGGTTGAGCCCTGCGGCCAACGGTGTTCGGCCGCCGGTAGGAAGCGCAGCCATCCTTTTCTCCGCCAATTCCACACTTCGGGTGATTCCCAGAAGAAGCTCTGCCGAGCGGTTTTTGAACGCAATCATCCCGACTTTGTCTCTTTTCTGATACGCGTCATTGAGCAGAGAGAGGATTGCCCCCTTTACCGCTGCCATTCTTTTGTTCGCCCCCATGGAACCGCTGGCATCCACGACAAAGATAATGGTATTTCCTGTCCGCTTCTCGCGAACCTTCACCCGGATATCCGTTTTTTCGACAGCCACCGCTCTGCCGTTTTTTTCTCTGAAAACCTGGTATGGAGCTGCCGCCCGCAGCGTGGCGTCGAAAGCGAGATCATAGCTTTCGTCTCTGCCCGGATAACGATAGCGCACATACCTTCCCTGCTTTGATGATGTTTTGACCAGACTCCGCTTGCCGCTTCCCTTTTGGATGGTACGAATGCCGGCATCGGAGAGCCATCTGGAAACAATAAAGGATTCTTCCGGAATATCCAAGGTTTCAGACGGTCCTTCGGCGCCTTCCTGATCCTCATTTGGTTCCCTGTCATCTTGGTTTTGCTGCTCGGAAGACGGAGAGTCCTCCGATCCTTCATCCGGTCGGTCGTTGTCGTTTTGATCCTGTTTTTCCTGCTGCGCCTCATTGGAATCCGCCGGGTCCTGACTTTGATCCGGATTTTGATCCTGTTCCTGATTTTCGTTTTCTTCCTGGGTCTGTTCCTGATCTTCCTGTTCCTGCTCTTGTTCCTGTTCTTCCTGCTCCGGCTGAGAGTACGGCGGCTGTTCCTGCTTTTCTCTTGTCCGGTGAGGCAGGGCATATTGCGCTGCTTCTTTGATGTCTGAGATATTTAGGGCAATGCGGGAATCCATGGCTGCAATTGCCTTGGCCGTTTCCACAATCACCAATTCCGCCCGGTGACCGGCGCAATTACCTTCCCTGGCAATAGCAGCAGCCAATTGTATGGCATTTGCTGTTACTTCAATCCGGTTGATCGCTGCTTTTGCCCGCCGGATGTCAATACGCAGCTGTTCACTTTCTTCCTGCCACTTTTCGCAAAATGCCGCCGGGTCTTTTTCATATTCCACCCGCCGCCGGATGATTTCCGCCCTGATCCGGGTATCCTGCTCCCCGCTGACTTCGACATACAGGCCGAAACGGTCTAAAAATTGAGGACGCAGGCCCCCTTCTTCAGGATTCATACTGCCAACCAGAATAAACCGTGAGGGGTGCCGGTACGAGATTCCTTCCCTTTCGACGATATTCATCCCGGATGATGCCGACTCCAGCAGCGTTTTCACGATAGGATCGCTTAAAAGATTAACTTCATCCACATAAAGAACATTGCCGTGGGCATGCTGCAAAATACCGGCTTCAAAACGTTTTTCCCCGTATTTCACGGCATGTTCAAAGTTGATGTTGCCGCATAACCTGTCCTCAGTCACATTCAGCGGCAATTCCACCAGCCGGACATCCGGTGCAATGCAGCTGATTCCCCTGACAAGCGTGGATTTGGCCGTCCCTTTCTCGCCGCTGATCAGCACGCCGCCGATACTGGGATTGACCATATTCCAAATCAACGCCTTCTTCACGGCATCCTGGCCGACAACTGCCGCAAAAGGATAAATGTGAGCCAATTATTCCATCTCCTTCTACTGAACTTACTTAACCAACTTTTGATCAGTCTGCATGTCACAGTTCCGGCGTCAGCGAAGCAAGGAAGCGAAGCGCGGCCTTTTGTGTCATGGAAGACACAACGGCCGAAAGCGGAATTGTGGCATGCAGACAGGCCCGAAAAATTCTATCCCAGTTCCTCCAAGCTGCCTTCCATTTCCAGATAGATCTTTTTCAGTTTCTCCACACTTTCTTCCGGCGCATGCCACATGCCGCGCTGATTGGCTTCCAGCAAACGCTCGGCCATATTATGCAGGGCCCAGGGATTGACTTCCCGCATCCAGTCCGCCGTTTCCCGGTCAAACGCATAACGCTGGGCAATACAGTCGTACATCCAGTCATCAATTACATTGGTCGTCGCATCCCAGCCAAAGGTAATATCGACCATGGCCGAGATTTGTTTCGCCCCCCGGTAGCCATGCTTTTTCAATCCTTCGATCCACTTGGGATTATTGACCCGGGCCCGCATGACCCGTGACGCTTCTTCATGCAATGACAGCGTCTCTATATGATCGGTATCGGATGTGCTCGGGACATAGGCCGGTTTTTGGGAACCGCTGTGGGTGGTAATCGCCGCCACCATGCCGCCAAAATAATTGTAAAAGTCATCGCTGTCCAGCATGTCAAACTCCCGGGTAGACTCGTTTTTCACCGCAACATTGACTTTTTTCATCCGCAAGGCAAACACTTCCGGCAGTTTTTCCCCGTGCAGTTTCTTGCCGTAAGCATGACAGCCCCAGGTGGTATAA
The DNA here is from genome assembly GCF_000512895.1 of Dehalobacter restrictus DSM 9455. Lineage (NCBI taxonomy): Bacteria > Bacillati > Bacillota > Clostridia > Eubacteriales > Desulfitobacteriaceae > Dehalobacter > Dehalobacter restrictus. The sequence continues at coordinate 277,215 of NZ_CP007033.1, read as the reverse complement.
ACTTTGCCCAGATCGGTGACGTCATTCCATTTTTTGCTTTCCACCACATTTTTGGTCCCGGCGCCATAAGCGCCCGGAGCATCTCCGAAGACTCTGATCAGCGAATATTCATAAGCCTGTTCCATCTCGATGCCTTGGGCGACCAGTTCGGCTACTTCTTCCTTGACATGTTTTTTAATGTAATTCTGCTCTTCCGGTTCATCAAGGGATGCGACTAAATTCACCGCGTCTTCTACCCGTTCGATCAAGTTGGGGAATGCGTCCCTGAACAATCCGGTAATTCTTAACGTCACATCGATGCGCGGCCGTCCCAGTTCTTCCAGGGGAATGGCTTCAATCCCGATGACCCGGTCCGTATTGCCCAGCCAGACAGGCCGTACCCCCAGCAAATAGTAGGTTTCCGCAATATCGTCCCCGTACGTCCGCATGGCTTCGGTGGCATAGACTAAAATTGAAGTACTTTCCGGGTATTTTCCCTCATCCCGGAGATACCGTTCCAACAGCTGGTCCGCTAAGGTCTGGCCAATCTCCCAGGATGACCGCGAGGGCATAGCTCCCGGATCAACGGAATAAAAATTGCGGCCTGTCGGGAGTATTCGAGCATTCCCTCTGGTCGGCGCTCCTGAAGGGCCGGGAGGTACAAATTTCCCGTTGACACCGCCGATAAAGCGGTCCAGTTCATCTGTAATCCGCATCACCCGCGGCTTAATGAAGGAACAGACAAAGTTCAGGCATTGTCTGAGCCTATCCGTACTGTTCATCTTACGGAAACTGTCCGTGCTTTCTGAACAGCTAACGCACTTCGCCTTAAACTGTTCAATCATTCCCTCCACTGCCTGAAGCTCATAATGATGTTTTTCCAATTCCAGAAAGATTTCTCTTCCCATTTCATCTGCTTCAGCCAGCAAAATCCCATAGGATTTTCCGTCTGCTGTCGGTGTCTCCGGCACTGCCAGCAGCATTTCAAAATCAAGACCCAGAAGATCGCATACGCCTTCCCGAAGTGACGGTGTGTTCCCGTTTCTGTTTCTTACCAACATCTTCAGCATATTCCGAAACCGGTCCTCTTCCGGGACCATGCCAAAAATATGAAACCCGTCATAAATATCACAGGCCTGCACCTTGCTGACCCAGGAATGCATCTGCTTTATGCAGCCGTCGATATCTTCTTCCAGCATCTCCGGGGTGAGACCGATATCATTGTTTAGATTGATCTTGACCGCCAGCTCCCGTATCTGCTTTTGAATGACCGGCAGTTTCTTCGGATCGGCGCTTTGGATATGGTAATATTGCTTCATCAGCTCGTCGACCTCGGCTAGTTCATCGTAAACGCCGCTTTCCATCATTGAAGGAACCATGTGATCCAGGATGGTTGCGTAGGTCCTTCTTTTCGCCTGCGTTCCCTCACCGGGAGCATTGATGATGTAGGCATACAAATGCGGAACCGTGCCGATGCAAATATCGCTGTAGCAATCTTTGGACAGCCCGACTTCCTTGCCGGGCAGCCATTCAATGGTGCCATGGGTACCCACGTGTATAATGACATCAGCTTGAAACACCTTTTCCACCCAGTTGTAAACGCCGATATACTGATGCGGGCACGGAATATCCGTACTGTGGTACATCTCTTCCGCTTTTTCCTCAAACGCCCGCGGCGGCTGCAGCCCGATAAAAATATTGCCGTTTAGAATGCCCGGAACCAGCAATTGTTCGTCGACCGCCATGAAATCGCCTACCGGTTCGCCCCAGTATTTGACCAGATTCTCTTTCACCCGGGGAATAAATTCATCATACCATCGTCCGTACTGCTCTTTTCTGACGGTGTCGATACTCTTTTCCAGCATGGTTTCCGGGGAGGACCACCGGCCGTCGTTGGTCAGTCCCGCGGTGATCCGGTCAATGATTTCTTTGCCGTCGGCAAAATGGTAATCCGTCTTAATGCCGCATTCTTCCAGCCGTCCGATCATCCGCTGCAGCGATACCAGGGTATCAAGCCCGGCAGCGCCGCCGATGTTGTCATTGCGGGGCGGATTATTATGCAGGATGATTGCGACTTTTTTCTCTGTGTTATCCTTGTATCGCAGTTTGGCCCAGTTGATTGCCAGGGTTGTAATACTTTCCACCCGCTCGGCAATCGGCTGCGCCTCTCTTTTTGGCCCCAACGCCGTTTCGACTGTTTCCGTCGTCGCGAACGGGAACGTGATGACCTGTCCGTCAAATTCCGGCTGGAAAACGCTCCAGCTCAATGACAGGCCGTCCAGCCCTTTGACCGAATGGTTCCATTCCTCAAAAGACTGCAATGTGGTCATGGCTTGAAAAACCGGAACCTGCAAAAGTTCAAAAATACTGCTTTCCCTCGGCTTGGACCCGTCACCCGGATCAGCCAGGATGGTCAGACTGAAGGCGGTGGTGTTAATGATCGAATCCACCAAAGGTTTTCCCTCAGACATCATGCAGCGCTCCAGAGCGGCTCTGATTCCCTCACAGCCCAGGTCTTGGTCCGGAAGCATATCCGAATAAACACACAAAGGATGCGCGCCTTGTTTTCTTATTTCCCGGATTAAGGCATCGACATGGACCAGATTATTCTTTTGAACCAGCAGGACATTGATAATGATGCCGATGACCGGCAGCCCGCTGTTTTTCACCTGTGTCAGGTATGCGTCTTCGTCTTCCGTATTCTCATCCGGATCATAGATCCCGCTCCATTTCGGGCAAACAGGCGCTTCCACAGGAACACCTGCTCCGGCGTACTGATTGCCCAGCCATTTGATTAAATTGACCGTATTCTTAAGCCCGCCGGATTGATAGTATTTATTGATCGTCTTAAAATCCTCCGGAAGGATGCTGCAATCCGGAAAAACTTCCGCATTCTCTTCTTCAATCGTGGTATAAACAAAAAGACGTTGTTTTTGCTTCAGACAGGTGAAGAGATTGAGAAAACTTTTGAAAAAAGATAATGACCCGTGAATTTTTATCAGGACAAAATCCGCGTTGCGACTGGCCTCGAGGCAGGCCGCAGCCTGCTCCTTGTCATTGTCGAGTTCCGTTGTATTAAATAAATGGATCTGAAATTGTCCCGGATATTGGCTGTCCAGTTCCGCTTGTGCTTCCCTGAATGTCAAAAAAGGCTCCATCGGTGTCAGAATCACAACAATATTGACCATGACTCTCCTCCCTTACTCCGCAACATCCGGCATCAGGATGAAGTTTTTAAACTGATAATCCGGATAAAGATCAGGATGAAAGATCGCCGCCAGTTCAATATATTTTTGGTCGATATTATGGTACGTACTCCAGTAACTATCCGTAATCTGCCAGACTTTTTTATCTTTGAAACAAGGCAGCTCAGCCAAGACCGGGGCCTGATCCGTGATGGATTTTATATCCGGCCCATATTTCGGCATCCCTCTGTTGAGGAAAATATCCGCTTCCGCCAGACGGTTGTAAAGCTCCTCAACGCTGATGCTCGTCACACCGTCCTGACCGGCGCCAATATCGTTAAAAATATATTCAGCGCCTGCGTCTCTGACCATTTGCGCACTTTTGGAGCCGCCGTTTTCCACATAGACTTTGCCCATACTGATGATTCCCCAGCCGACCTTCGGTTTCGGAGCGTCCTTGACCTTTTCTTTCATTTCGTCAATCCGGGCGATCGCCTGATCAAAGTAAATGTCTGCTTCTTTTTCCAGATTGTAAAAGGCCGCATAGAATTTCAGCCATTCCATCGTTCCCCGATAATCAAGCTCCGTACTCGACCCGTCGAACAAATAAGGAATCCCTGCCTGATTCAGCATTTCCATCAGTTTCTGCTGCTCTGTCCCCATTCCCTGGCTCGTAAAAACAAGTTTTGGATTTAAGGATTGAATAATTTCATGGTTATAGCTGGTACTTGTCGTGGTATTATCGCCGATATCCTTGATTTGCCCGCTCAGCATACGGTTCTTCATCGCATCAAAGTCCCAGTCTTCCGCTTTCATCCGAACGCCGACGATACTGTCAAACAGCATATCGTTATCAAACGCCCGCAGATAACCGACCTGTGTCGAACTGGAGTAGATCGCCTGACTTAAAGGCAGGGTGACTGTTGGTAATTCTTTGTATTCCGCAGGCGCCTGCTGTCCTTCCTGCAGGAGAAGCATTTGTCTCTTCTGGCCGTCGGTAACAAGTTTCATGCCGTCTTCCAGGTACGCAATGCTGAAGTTTTTGGCAAATTTCAAATTCATGCTGCTCCCGGCAGGATACATGGCTTTCACATCTTTAACACTGCCGATGGCGGCGGCTATACCGGAATCCATTTGCGCAGTCTCTTTGGCACACCCCAGGGGCATCACCAGCAAAGTTAGTACCATTGTTAAAATTAAAAAACATTGCAATTGAGATTTTCTTTTCATTATTATTTTTCTCCTTATAACTTAAATATGAAATACATTTCGTCTGAAAGCCCTACGGTCAACCCTCATTAATCTTCTTGATTCGTTTGAATTGCCGCTGCTGTTCCCCGGCAGACTGTCGTAACAAATGAATCCAGCATCGCTTGCACCCATTCTTTTTGATCCGCATTGGCACAGGCGGTCCATTCCGCTGTCGTCTTCCGGTGTTCGGCGAGATTCTGCAAGATAATTTTTCCGGAAAACTCAACTTCCTTTACTGAAAGCAATCCCCAAGACAATTGATCCAGCAAATGGACATAAAGTGACGTTAAGGAAACGATTTCATCCTGTGAATCCAGCACATGGATACGGCCGATTGCATCGGCCAGGCTCACTCCGGAACAGACCTCGCGGCACTTGTCGCCGAAGCTTTTTTCAGTGATGCCGTACCGTTTCAGTCTGGCCAGCATACTGTGCTGGCTCTCTCTGGTAAGGCCCATATGTTTCCCCAGCGATTCCCTGACTGCATCCATAACCATCCGGCCGATCAATTCCCCCAGTTTGCCGTGCTTCCCGGCATAGGTCAAGGTATTATCCGATTCCGCATTGGCAATAATCATCACATTGTCTGTTCCTGATCCGGTGGCAATTCCGGATGAATACAAACTTCCGGCCAGCAGTTCCTGCAGGACGGCGGTTTTAGCTTCTGTAGCTGTGACAATGCTGCGTGCCAGGCATCCGGGTGTCATATCGGCGTTGACAAAAACCATGATATTAATGGTTCCCGGCTTGAGACTAACGCTTTTCCCACGTTTTTCATAGCTTGTGGCTTTCTCTCCCACCCGTCCGCCGTTGACTTCCAGACTGGCTGTAGCAATGGCGGTAACGGTCAGCTCATCATAGGTTTCCGTTTTGACGGCAGCGCTGTCCATGGAGACAATGGTCGCCATATAGGCCACTGTGTCGTAATCCAGTCCCAGATCGTCGATCATAAACCGCTTGATTTTTTCTTCCTGTCCCGGTTTGCAATGTTCACATTCCCGGCCGGAACCCGGGTTGACATCCTGGTTATACACCGCCGTTAAATCTTCACGGTAGCCTCCGTTATGCATGGAGGTGCTCATGACCTTGCGCTTTCCTAAGAAAGGTACCACCAGGCAGCGGTTATACTTGTAAACTTGATCTCCCGTAGCAAGTCGGGCAATGATCATAATAATGCCTCACACCCTTTCCATTGTTTTTTTGTCTTCAATGCATTTGGTAACTTCCGCCGCTTTCGAGCAATAGCGGATTTTATCCGTCCACTCCCCGTAACGCTTGAATGCATGTTCTTTCGGGAACAAGGAGAATACGGTTTTCCCCATTTTCACCGCTTCAATCACCAGGTCCATATTGCGCTGATTGATGCTTCCTACCGGAAAACCTGTATCAATCATATAATCCACGGTTTTCATAATCTCCCTGGCCTGATGATATTTATCTTCATGGATGGCGTTAAAAGCCTCTTCCTCAATAATTTCACAACCTAAGGCCTTACCGATATGGATATCAATATCATTGCTGTGCAGCACCCCGCAGCACATTCCGTATCCGGCCCGGGAAAGCGCACGATACACGCCTGCGCCCGTTCCATTCCCCCCTGCAATAAAAATCTCGGGATACTGACGGCTGAAAAATTCCAGGCTTCCCAGCAATTCATTGTATTGCGCCCCTTCAATCTCATACAACGATTGAATCGTTCCGGCCTTGATGATTTCCTCAGGCGTACCCTGGGCTGCAATTTTTCCGTCCTGGATCAGCAGGATGGTTTCACAGCCTTTAATGGCCAGATCAATGTCATGGAGCGAGAGCACGACCGTTATGCCTTTTTCCAGGCATAACCTGCGCAGGATACTGATGACTTCAACTTTATGTTTGACATCCAGGTGGCTTGTTGGTTCGTCGAGAACAATCAGCTCCGGCTGCTGGATCAAGGCGCGGGCAATCATCACTTTTTGTTTTTCACCGTCACTGAGTTCAGCGTAATATCTGTCCCTCAAATGGACGGCATTTACCGCCTGCAGGGCTTCCTGAATAATTCCTTTGTCCTCGTCCGACAATTTGCCGATCAGGTTGGTATGCGGAAAGCGTCCCATAGCTGCAATTTCAAAAACGGTAAGCAGACCTAACGATACCTGTTCTGTCAAGACTACAGCTAACTTTTTCGCCAATTCTGGTTTTTTAATGCTTTTTAAATCACTGCCGTTGATATACACTGTCCCGCTGACAGGCGCAAGAAGCCCGGACAGCGTTCTCAGGATGGTGGATTTTCCGGCTCCGTTGGGACCAAGCAGGCAAATTAGCTGTCCCTTGATGCCCCGGAGGTCGACATTTTCCACCACCACCGTTTTTTCATATCCGACATCCATTTTCTCAGCAAGAATCACATTATTCACAGTTCACTCCCCTTTCTAAGCAGCAGATAGACAACAATCGGCGCGCCAATCAACGAAGTAATCGCGCTCAGCGGCAATTCTGTCGGTGCCATCAGCATCCGCGCTCCCAAATCACAAATTCCGGTCATTAACGCGCCTGCCAGGATAACACCCGGAAGCAAAACACGGTTGTCGGAAGTACCAAAAGAAATTCTCACCATATGGGGGACCGCCAGACCCACAAAGGAAACCGGGCCGGCAAACGCCGTGATTACCGCGGTCAGTACGCTGGAAATCAGGATAACCAGCATCCGGAACCGTTTGATGTTCAACCCCATCGATAAGGCGTATTTTTCTCCGAAAAGCATCGCGTTCAGCGGTTTGCAAATCAATAAGGACATCAGCAGGAACGGAACACCGATCAGATACAGACACTCCACCTGCGTCCAGGAAAAACCGGAAAAGCTCCCCAGCGTCCACATCATAAACGCATGAATTTTTTCTTTATCGGCAAACGCTGTCAGCATACTGGTCATTGCACTGCAGATAAATCCCGCCATTAACCCGATAATTAACAGTGTGGTGATATTCCTGACTTTTTTGGCGGCTAATACCACAACCAGCATGACGACCATCGCACCGAGAAACGCGCCGCCGAACAGAAACATCGGCGTCATATGCGTCATGCCGAAAGTATATCCCCCTAAGACCACGAGGCCCACAAACAGACTGGCGCCCGATGAGATGCCAAGCACGTAGGGTTCTACGATCGGGTTCCTGAAGAAGATTTGCAGCAAAAGTCCTGCCACCGCGAGGCAAGCGCCACCGACTAGCGTTGCCAACGCCCTTGGCAGACGGATGTTCATGACAATCGATGCATAGGTGTCATTCCCGGTTTCATGTCCCGTCAATATTTTGATAATATGTTCCAGGCTGATGTTTACAGAACCGGCTGAAATATTCAATAGAAACACCATTGTTGCCAGCAGCGCCAGTATAATAATAAAAAACACATGCATTTTCAATTTCAGTCTTTGTTGATCCATTTTTTCTCCCCTACTTATTGTGCTTGCCGGAAACATGTACATTGATCCCGGTAAGTACCATTAATCCGAGCATACTGTGGTGATTCTTGCCGTCAGATCCGCGAAATTTTCCAGCATTCCGGTTATTGTCTCCTCAGCGGATTGCCAGCAATAAGTATATTCAACGTCGAGCCCGTACTTTTGTCTTATTCTGTCGGCAATAGCCTTGCCTTCCTGTGCTGCACGCCCGGGAGAGATCAGCTCCCAATCCGCTTGGTCCATCAGGTGGACATACAGCGAGGTCAGGGCGACAAGTTCCTCTTCTCTGTCCAGGATTTCCAGTTGCTGAATAAATAAGGGTTTGACCAATGCTTTTTCTCCCAAGTCACAATGCTTGTTCCAGATACTATCTTCCGTGATGCCAAAGCGTTTCAAGCGTCGCAGCATACTGTGCTGGCTTTTTGGACATAAACCGGTCTGCAAAAACAGCGCCTCTTTGACGGCCGGCTTCACCGCTAAGCCGATCAGTTCACCCAGCTTGCTGTGTTTGCCCGCATAGGTCAGTTTTAAATCGGATTGGCTGTTGGCAATGATAATCGTACCGTCTGTTCCTGAACCTGTCGCTAACCCCCGGGAGTAATTGCTTCCCGCCATCAGCTCCTGCAAGGCGGCCGTTTTGGCCTCCGTGCAGGTTACCAAAGCGCGGGTCAACGTACCTGGGAGTAAATCCGCATCGATATTCAGGATAATATTGATGGTTCCTTCCTTTGTCATGACGGTTTTGCCCTGAGCTTCATGGTAAGATGCCGGGTCTCCGACCCTCCCGCCGTTGACTTCCACTCCTCCGGTGACAATGGCGGTCACCGTGAGATTATCATAAGAAACCGTTTTGATCGAAACATTATCCATCGACGCGGCGGTGGAAATGCCCGTCACCGTTTCCGGATCGAGGCCGATCTCTGCGGCAAGCAGCTTCAGGTCGTTCAGGTAGGAATCTGTCCTAAGCGAGCAGGTCATCCCTTCTCCCGGATTGGAATCGTGGTTGAAGGCCGCTTTGAGCTTTTCGCTGTATCCTCCGTTTAGAACGGAGGTGCTTAGCACCTTGCGGTCCTCTTGGAACGGAATGATGATGCTCTTTTGATACCTGTGGACTTCATCCCCAGTCGATAAAGTATGAATTTTCATTTTTTCCTCCGCTGTACATGTTATGATTGCACCGCTCAAACAAGTCTTGCAGTCAAAACAAGGTTGGTTTGACACGCTTTTGTTCCATGTTCTATTTTCCCGGCAGCTGTTGGAACATGACAAGTTTCCATTCCGGGTAAAGTCCTTCATGGAAGAGCGAGGCCATATCTTTCACGCCTTCAATCGTTTTGTTAATCGACATGTAGTACCAAGGAGCGAAGCAATACACTTTTCCGTTCTTGACAGCTTTAAAATCTTTTAATAACGGTTCGGCCTTTAGCAGGCTCTCGACGGAGGGCATATAGGCAACCATTGAGGAATAAATAAATACGTCCGCATCCTTGCCTTTCTCATAGAATTCTTCCATGGAAATTTGGGAACTGCCGGTTTTATCCGGGTTAACATTCGCAAATACATAATCTCCCCCGGCTTCCTTTATTTGTTTTGCCACATAGGATCCGCCGTCGGTAATATACACCTTGCCATCGTAGACCATGCCATAGACAACTTTTGGACTCGGCTTATCTTTAACGGCAGCTGTGATTTCCTGCAGCATCGCCGCTTTCTCTTCAATAAAGCCGGCGGCTTTCTGGTCCTTGTTGTAGAACGCGCCTAAAAATTTCAGCCATTCCAGACGTCCCATATCCGTAGGTTCCGTATAATCATTGACGACCACGCAGGGGATATGAAGTTCCTTCATTTTGGCGAGCGTTTTCTGCAGTCCGTAATCTCCGGTATAGACAAAGACCATATCGGGGTTCAGTGCTTGGATCTTTTCAAAATCCGGATCTGCCATGCCCCCTGTGCCGACATATTGAATCGTTCCATTCTCCATGCGCGTTTTCACTTCATCAACATACCATTCTGCTGTATCTGTAGTGACGGCGGCAATACTGTCCCAGTCCTTGTCTGAGAATATTGCCTGAAGCAAGCCTACCTGTGTGGTCGAACAGTAAACTACCTTTTTCAGCGGTGTATTGATAACCGTCGCCCCTGCGGCCTCCGGTATTTTAGGTGTCTTCACTCCTTCCGGCACCAGCAGGAACTGATTGTTTTCCGCATCCGTCAACAGCTTGATATTGTTGCCATAATCAGCAATCTTAAATGCGTTTGTATAACTTAAACTGACCTCTTTGCCGGTTAAGGGCTTATTGCTTTCCTGGCTTCCGGCGGAACAGCCTGCCACTATCAGCGAACAAATCATAATCAGTATGACGACAATAAAAAAATTCTTTTGATACTTAATCATGAAAATTCCTCCATCTTTATCCTTTAACAAAAACACCTCTCAACTTCACGTCAAGAGGTGTCAACAATATATTTAGTAAAATATATGATGTTTAACATACAGCACCTCCTCTGTCTTTCGCAGAGTTGAAGTAAACTACTCAGGCAGGTCTTCTGACTCCGGATCATCAATGTTTCACGCCTTCCCGGAATAAACCAGTGGCATTCATGAAACATTTCCCCATTACAGCGGCGGGACCGTGCAGGATTTGCACCTGCTTCCCTTTTCAACCAAAATCCTCGGACTTTGGTACCTGAGCTTTGTCAGTATTCAGTTAGTTAGAACATGTAATGACTTTTTATTTCAGTATTTTCATCAAGTGTCCGATGCGCGGAAGCCTCAAATGGACATTCCGAATTCATCAAAGCAATCCCCCTATATACTGCCTTCCCAACAATACGGAACCGATCAAAATCATATTTATCAATACTGCTGGTAAGAAACCCTGCCAAGAGAAAGGAGCCAGTTCTTCCAATACTTCAATATCCCCGTCATATCCCCTGGCTTCCATCGCCGTAAAAATCTCATCCGAGCGTTTGTAGGCCCGGATAAAAAGAGTTGATGCCAGAGCCCCCAACGAATGATACCCCGCTTTCAGGCTGGAATAACCTAAGCGGGAATTTTGAGCCGTATACATTGTCTCCGCTGTTTCCATCAATACAAAAATAAACCGATAAATTAAACTCATCAATTCCACCAGAATTTTAGGACATTTCAGCTTCCGCAGTACAGATAGGAGGTCAACCATCGGCGTATTCAGGGACAAATAATATAAGCAGGATACCGCTCCTAAGGCCCTGAAGAATAGCTGTGCGGCTGTCTCTATACCGATTTTAGAAAATCCTAAAAATGTACCGAACACCGGCACAGACATAACAAACTGCTGGGGATCATTTGAGATTTGAAAGGCTATCATAAGCACTCCCAAGATTAAGAATGACATCGGCAGGAGCATCAGTTTAAGAAAAAAGCGGAGCGGGATCCCACCCTTCCTGACGGACAACCACGTCATGATCAGTAAAACTACAAGCGAGAGCAGGATGGAATTCCCCCAAAGACAGACACCCAGGGTCAACAAAGCAAAGGCAACTTTTTCCATCGGATTTTTACGTTTCAGTTTTGAAGCATAGGCGTAATTGTCAATATTTATCATGCTTTTTTCCTTATTTCATACGAATTTTGCTTATATTCTTACGCAGAATACTCATACTTTACGATGTTGCCACTAAGCTTTATTTCTGTTCTCTTCTTTTTTACTGCGCCCTTTCAGGTAACCCAGTCCATAAAAGAGAATGCCGGAACCTAACGCTGCTTGCAGAGCAAACAACAAGCTTTCAATTTCACCGCTGGGAGGCTCAAAAATTGAAGAAAACCAGGGGTTGTATTCAGGGTTAATCTCGGTAATCGCAGTTTCGGCTTGGCCATCCGCTCCGCCGAATTCCGCATCTTTAGCGATAATAAGCGGAATGACAGCCAGCAGGATAACAATAACAATCAAGATAAGATTGGTAGTAATTCTTTTTTTATTGCCCTGTTTATCATAAGTATTATTCATCGTGCGGCCCCCTTGGAAAATATTTTTAAGGATTGAAGTTCATCGCCTTTAAGGTAATTCATAATTGCATTGAAGATAATCACAGTCAGTATTCCTTCACTGATTGCCAAGGGGATTTGGGTAACAGCAAAAATACCCAAAAATTTAGCTGCAGAAACTGTAATCCCTCCCGTTGGGTCAGGAAAAGCAAGTGCCAGCTGAATTGATGTTGTAATATAGGTAGCTAAATCCCCAAGTGTTGCCGCTAAGAAGATTGCCAGTGACCGGGGTCCTTTTGCTTTGAGCACAATAAGATAAACAGCAAAGGCTACAAACGGACCAACAACCGCCATGGAAAATGTATTCGCTCCCAGAGTCGTAAGCCCTCCATGGGCCAGCAAAATAGCCTGGAATAATAAAACAATGATGCCAAGGATACTCATGATCGCCGGACCGAATAAAATTGCGCCTAACCCTGTTCCGGTGGGATGTGAACAGCTTCCGGTAACGGAGGGTATTTTCAGAGAGGATAAGACAAAGACAAACGCACCGGCCATCGCCAGCAGTAACTTCACTTTTGAAGATTCTGTCGTCAACTTACGCAGGGAATACAAACCATAAGCTAAAAACGGGATTGTCAGGACACCCCAGGAAATACACCAAACCGGGGGCAAAAAACCTTCCATAATATGCATGGCGAAAACGTTTTGAGGCAATAAGATCAGCATCAACGTAATGCTTGCGATCATCATTATTCTTTTACTATTCATTAGCGTCACCTTTCTTTTTATCCAAAATTTTTAATGAATTATTTTAAAATATTCTCATCAATCCATGTTATTAATTCGTCAATATTATTCATGATTAAACCATAGCCAGCTTTATTTTTCCGTATCAGCAGAATTTCTAACCCCAATTCTAAAGCTGACGATATTTTTGTATCCGTTCCGCCGGCAAGCCCGCTATCCTTTGTCAAAACGATGTCCGCTCCGTAAAACTTAAACAGTGCTTTATTAATATCTTTGGAAAAAGGACCTTGCATGGCCAGGATGTCCCGGGGATGAATGCCTAAATCCTGACATTTCTGCACCAGACAGCCTTCGGGAAGAACGCGGACAATGAAACGGGCCATACCGGCAAAGGGGCTATGCACAATACTTTCCAGTTGATGACTGCCGGTAGTGATAAAAACTTTTACCTGCCGTTCTTTCTTCTGGTATAATGTGCTAATGCGCTCATTCAGACAAAGCAGCGCTTCCTCCCAATTACATGCCTGAGAAATTAAGGGACTATCCGGAATATTGGTTTCAGGCCTTTCTAGCCTAAGATAAGGGACTCCGGATTGTTTGCAAAATTGACTTAGCGAAACAAACTTATCACTGGAAGGATGGCTGATATCGACAATAACAGAAGGCAGCGTCAGGTTGTCTTTGCCAATCCAAGCCGACTTCTTGATGAAGTTGATCCCCCTGTTTTGGAGATGTTCACTAATCTCACGAGCTGCAGGCGTTTCTCCCAGAAGGATGATCATTTTAACCTCCATAGCTAATAACAAAATCCGAAAAACAAAAAAACTCTTTACCATGAAAGGGTAAAGAGTCTAACCTGTATCAAAAAACGGTAAGAATCCAGAAAACACAGAGTATTCACCTCCCTAACATCCCGTAGGTTGCCGTAGCGGCTGGCAAGAGCAGGTTTCCTGGCTCAAGATCATCATCGACTCACGTCTTCCCAGGCAAATCCCAGTGACATTTTTGTGGATCGACTCCCTCGTACAGTGGCGGGTACCGCGTCAGCATTCACTGACTTCCCTTTTCAGTTCTTGCCCTCGGGCAAGAATCGCTCATTACCACATATTCAATTTTTCTATTATTATATCTTATAAAAGAGCTTATGTCACGAACAAATTTGGACTTATTGTTTGAAGTCCTTAAAACCTCAATTGACTTTGTAAATGCAACCTATACATTACTGGGTGATTGCATTTAAATCTTCAAACAGGATAGTGGCATTAAGTCTTACAATCGAAAGTCTCCTTTTTCTTCACTCCCCCATGGGGGAGTGATTGCATTTAGTCTGGCAATATTCCGACAAGAACTTTAGGATGTGTTCTGCGGGAATCTTTGAGTCAAAGGAGAATTTACCATGGCAAAAAACAAGCATCTCACTGATTCGGAGCGTCTACAAATTGAGCAGCTACTGCGAGAGGGCGTATCTCTTAAGCGGATTGCCGTCACCCTTGAAAAAAGCGCATCCACCATTTCCCGTGAAATTCGCGCCCGCGCCATTGAAAGCAATAAATATGCGCCATACCGTATCCATAACCGCTGCGCCAATCTCAATGTCTGCCAAAAAATGCAGATCTGCTCCGACAAGCCTAATTGCACAAGAAAGTGTTCCCGCTGTAATTACTGCAATGCCGTATGCGAGGAATTCGAGGAGCGACGCTGCCACAGGCTTTATGATCCACCGTATGTCTGCAACGGTTGTCTTGAAGCTTACCAGTGTGTCCTACGGAAAAAGTATTACCTCCACAGAAATGCTCATGAGGCATACCGAGAGATGCTGGTGGAATCCCGCTCCGGTGCAAATATTACCGAGGATGAACTGCTCTACCTTGACGAATGGATCAGTCCCCTCATCCAGCGTGGGCAATCTGTTCATCACATCGCAGTCCACAATGCCGACAGGCTTATCGTCAGTGAGAAATCCATCTACCGCTATGTTTCCGGCGGACTCTTTAAGGCGAGAAACATTGACATGCCCCGGGTCTGCCGCCTTAAGCCCAGAAAAACCAAAACGGTGGAGCATAAAATCGACAGCACCTGCAGGCTTGGCCGCACCTACGCCGACTTCCTGGCCTTTACGGAAGCATCAGACGCTCCGGTCGTTGAGATAGATTCAGTTATCGGGCGTGTCGGTGGAAAGGTCCTGCTCACGATGATGTTCAAGTCCTGTGACTTGATGCTGGCCTTCATCAGGGAACGCAATACCTCCCAGTCCGTTATCGACGTCTTCAACTGCCTAGACGAAACTCTTAGCAGAGAGGTGTTCAGCCGCCTTCTTTCCGTTTGCCTCACTGACAACGGTTCAGAGTTTTCAAACCCGAAAGCTTTGGAGTATGATGCACAGGGCCGCCGCAGGACGCGGCTGTACTACTGCGACCCATTCGCATCATACCAGAAGCCCAACGTGGAGTTGAACCACGAGTTCATTAGGAAAATATTGCCCAAAGGCACATCGTTTGACGCCCTGTGCCAAGGGGATATTGACCTTATGATGTCGCATATCAACTCCTATTCCAGGGAGAAACTGGGCGACAAATCGCCGTTGGATGTGTTTAGTTTCATCTACGGGTACGATGATGTCCTTAAAAACCTGGGAATCAGCAGGATTCCTGCTAATAAAATCCTGCTGAAGCCGTCGCTTTTGAAAAAATAATTTCAGTATCATTTAACCCGCAGAACACATCCATACCGATCCTGATCAAGGGGACGCGGTTACTCTGTCCGAAAAACGATTTCCGGGTACCCCTTTTATTAGTATACTCTTTTTTAGAACTCGGCTGGCAGATTTTCACTCCATATAATCTGAATCGGCTATTTTTAACAGGTACTATACCTGTTATTCCCAGTATTTTGACAGACTCAATGAAACCCCACTATATTTACTCTGTCAAAGGTTGCATTTACTTTGACCGCTCACCGAAGTCCTTAAAATCCTTAAAATTTATTCGTATCACTAGCTCAAAAGCAATGAACCTTGAGCCAGAAGACCTGCTTGCAGCATATTGACCCTCTACTTTAACACTACTTTCTTAAAGCCGCCATAGTCTTTAGCCATTTGGGTATAGACTTCGCCATTTTTTACCGCTGTAACGGTCTGATAGAATCCGGGGTTTTTCTTATCAATCATTACTGAACTGGTTTTGCCGGTTTCGTCTACTGCATTTTTGGCATGAATGGCATTAAACAACGAACAATCACAAACTAATATCTTCATAATGCTTCAATTATTCATCGCTGGGCAGGAGTCGTTTTTGTTGGCGCACCGGCTGTCTATATTTTGTTAAACTTTGATAACCGCTCCTACGGTGTCTTCAACCTTCGTGGTAAAAATATTCTTTTTCAGTAATATCCGAAAAAAGCTTTTGCTGGGCTATCCCGACATTATTAAAATATTTACATTGCCGAATAGCTTAATACAACGTTCAACCATTAAATCGGTCTGCTTGCGTTTGGTAATATCCGTTTTACAGACTGCCACTGACTGACCCTTTTTCTTTAAGTCATTATTCGGAACAATGGCCTTGGGCATTGGCACAGTAATATTAGTAGTTATCGTCATGAAAGTGACCGGCAAGAATTTTGCCGTTTAAAAGGTGTCATCGTAGCGAACGCAGTTGGGTTTGCTTCTATGGGGTTGTTTATGCCCTTATTGAATATTGCCCCTCAAATACAATCCCAACCTCTTACCAATCTGTTTGCTCTAATAGTTTTGACTATCTTTGGCGTGATAACATTTTTTAATCCTTAAAAAATACGGTAGATTTATTTAAATTTGTATCAAAGCAATTCTACTGAATCCCCAACCCGGATACGCCCTTCTTTTACAACACGGCCAAAACGCCCTTCCCGACTAACTATATATGGCCTTCCATGCTCTTTGTATTGTTCCTTCCCAACATACAAGATTTTCACTTCCGCCTCGCCAAGGCGAACGATCCGTCCAACGAGCAGTTTCTCTAAAGGAACATCCGCAATTGTAACATTTTCCGTATATCCATCCTCTAAGACTTCTTTTTGCTTCTCCTCCGACACCTTGGTCAAAGCTTCCAGGGAAAATACTGACTTGCCGGTCCCAATCACCGCCATGGGCAGACCGTGTAAAAACTCATCCTTAATTTACAGTTATAAAATTGATTTACCAATAATTGCTCTTGTTGTACTACAAATATAAAAATACAAAGGTCTTTTACCCCAGTACTTCAATCAATTTCTTTACTCCCAGTATGTTTATTACTCTTTTAATATTATAAGACAGCATTATCAAACTGATTTCAACTTCTACTTTTTCAAAGCCTTTCATCAGCAAATATGCTGCATTCATTGTCCGTTTTATTGTTCCAAATGGATGTTCAGATAAACATCTTCTCAAGAAATACTTTTCTGCATTTTCCTTTAATCGTTTTTGCATTTCTTCTAATATTTCTTCATGTTCCCATCTCTGAATTTCTCTTCCGGTCTTATTTTCTGTGCACTGACTTCTGATTTTGCAATATTTACAACCTTTTGTGTAATAGCTCCTTATTATCTTACCGTTTTTATTTGTTTGTTTTCTGTATGTTAGTTCTTGCTTCCCTGGACATATGTATATGTCTTTTTCTTTTATGTACTCAAATTTCTCGAGCTTATAGCCTTTTCCGCCACTTACTTCTGGCTTGGATACGTAGGGAACCATTCCATTATCTATACAGGCTTTGATTTCAGTTGACTTGTAATATCCTTTGTCTGCTAAAACATCTATGTTTTCAGTTTGCAGTATGTCCTGCGCTTTTAATGCCATGATAGACAGTTGATTTATGTCGCTTACTTCATTTGTTACTTTATAGTCTAATATCAGTTTGTTTCTCTCATCTACTATCGTTTGTATATTGTAGCAGACTTCCATTTTACGGTTGTTCATCATTAGTCTACTGTTTGGATCTGTGCTTGATATTTGGGTTTCTCCCGTTTCTTCCATCTTAGCCTTTAGGGTTTCATATTTTTCTTTGCGTTTTTTAATTGTCTCAATTCTCTCTTGCAGCTCTTCTTTCGTTATCGTTTTTGTGTCTTCTTCATTCTTATCATTTTCTTCAATTTCCTTCAGGTATTCGTTTATCTGCTTCTCAATTTCTTTTATCCTTGCAACAGCTTTTTCTTTTACAACGTTTTGTTTTTTTGAGTTTACTGCTTTAAATTTACTTCCATCTACCGATACTATTTCTCCCCCAAACATTGATAGTTTCTTACAGAGCAGCGTGAATTCTTTAAATACTTTTGGAATTTCTTCTTTGTTGTCTTTCCTGAAGTTTGCTATCGTTTTGTGATCCGGCCTTAGACTCTTTAGAAGCCACATTACCTCTAGATTTCTATGACATTCCTTTTCAAGCTTTCTACTCGATCTTATGGCATTGATGTACCCATACAGGTATAGTTTGAGCAGATCCTTTGGGTTATATGGAGGGCGCCCCGTTTCACTTGTTTTGGAATACTTAAATTCTGTTTCTATATTATCTACAAATGCATCAATAAACTGAACCTCATTGTCCTCTGTTATATAATCATCTATGCTTTCCGGAAATAGTGTAATTTGTTCGCGGTTTATTCCGTTTTTATATGGCATAATTATTCCCCTTATGATTCGGTTTCCTTACTTAATTATACCATATTTATCCATTATTCTCTACGTTTTTACACAGCCTGTGGGCATCACCCTCTAGCCCCCATCCTTTTACGATCAATGCTTCCTGTACATCCGACTTAACCGTACCTCTTTCCGGACTGATATGAATTGACAATACTTTTCCCATGACTCTTCCTCCATGTAAATTTCTATATTTGACTTTTAGCCATTTCAAATATATGTTTAATTTCTTTTTCACTTAAAGCTTTTTGTGTAATATAAGCAATTAAAGCAATTCCCGGAATATCGATAATAAACCTTGTCAGCATAAATTTCCAACCCATCGCTGATGTCTCAAAAAGCAGCATAGGTATTTTGGTTGTTGACCATGCCCCTATAAAGATAAGCACGTTGGAAAGTTTGCTTCCCTTTTTCAGAAGAACCCCAGCAATAGGAAACGCTGCATATAAAGGACCCGCTGCCGCCGAACCCAGAAAAAAAGCTAAGGTTACACCGATCATCCCAGATTTTTCTCCCATAAGTTTGATCATTGTTTCTCTTTGGACCCAAACATCCAGAAGTCCAAGAAGAATAAAAATCGGAGGTATAACAGAAAGCATCTCAAGAGTGTTGCTCCAAGTCATGCTTAAAGAAGTTTTTCCTATTGAAGGGTAAATAATAACAAGGCCTAAGTTTATGACTGCCAGGATAATAAAAAATTTATAACGGTTCAATAGTTTCTTCACCCTAGCACCACCCCTATCACGATTGCTATCACGAAGGAAAACATAAACGCTAAAGAATTTCTTAATATCGCAGCTTTTTTTCCAAAATATTTTATTTCCAGAGGTAACGTCACAATCCCTACCATCATCAATGCAGAAATGAATACGGCAATTTGCATAAAGCCTGCACCGCTTTTTAGAAGTGCCGCAGCTAAGGGAAATGCAACAAAACCCGGTATTAATGTAACAGAACCAACAATAGCTGCAATAACCATTCCAATCCAACCGGATTGTTGACCGATTAGTCTGGAGATCGTATTAGGACTAAGTACCGCCAGCATGATGCCAATAATAATAAGAATTGATAAAAACTGCGGCAGTATGTTTTCGAAGGACTTCCAGGCTTTCATCAGGGCCATCTTGGTCTTTTTTTTATCTTTGAGAAACGAAAGCAGGAGAAGTACTGCCGCCAGAACATAAAGAATAATTGTAAACATGCTTAACCACCCTTTACATTATGAATTGTAGGTAGAAAATATATCTTCATTCAGGGTGGAATTAGGCCTGAATGAAAGGGCTTTTTTCAATCCGGCTATACCGAAATTACTCCAAATGTTATTAATGCATCTATTTGCACTCTAAATTAACGTAAGTACTGCTTTAAGAGCCCGCCAAACAGGCAGGCTCCAATAAATAATATCAATTTGTTTTTAGGTTTAAAAGTTGCATGAGTCATATGTTAATATCGCTGTTATCGTTAAATTTCCTGACCGATATTCGGACCAGGTGAGCAATTAAAAACAAAATTAATGTCCGTCGCACTCGTCATGGTGCTGGTGTTCATGACAAACAGACTCAGTCGATTTCAGATTTCCCTGCAAATACTGCTCTACGGCAGCTTGTGCATCTCCTGAGGCACCGGTTATGACCTCAATAGCTTTTTCATTGAATATTTCAATTGCTCCGCCTCCTATGCCGCCTGAAATAATCACCTTAACTCCCATATCGTTTAAAAAGTTCGGCAAAAATCCAGGACGGTGTCCGGGGTTCGGTATAGTTTCACTATTCATAATCTGTTGATTTTCCGTCTCAAAAATCACGAAACCCTCACAGTGTCCAAAATGTTTGGCAACCTCTTTTCCTTCAATCGCTACGGCAATTTTCATATTGGTATTTCTCCTTTTTTTATCCTCCAAAATCGTATTGTCTTTATTCTCCTCTAAGTTTTCCAGAATGTCCGCTGCTCCGTCAAGCCAATTCCCGTCATAAAACTCGATCATCCCTTTATCGCAGGCTGCCGCTATCTTCGGATCAATAGGAAGCTTGACAAGAACTTTTAATTGATGCTGTTCAGCAATTTTCTCAATGGTGCTTTCCCCAAATATTTTATATACTTTGTCACATTCCGGACACTTAAAATAAGACATGTTTTCTACCAGCCCCAAAATAGGAATATTCATTGATTTGGCCATTTTAACCGCTTTGGAAACAATCATGGAAACCAACTCCTGAGGCGAAGCCACGATAATAATGCCATCCAGCTTGATAGATTGGAATACCGTCAGCGGCACATCGCCCGTACCAGGGGGCATATCGATAAACATGAAATCCACATCCCCCCAAATCACTTCCGACCAGAACTGTTTAATTACGCCGGAAAGTATCGGACCCCGCCAAATAACCGGATCTGTCTCATTTTCCAGCAGCAGATTGATCGATATAAGCTGGATGCCAGTTTTGCTCTTGGGGGGAAACAGGCCAAGTTCGCTGGCATCAGGTTTCTGCGTAATGCCAAAGGCCTTAGGAATGGATGGGCCTGTTATGTCTGCATCAAGTATGGCGGCCTTATAACCCCTTCTATTCATGGTTACAGCCAGCATGGAAGTTACCAGCGATTTACCGACGCCACCTTTGCCGCTGACAATACCAATCACTTTTTTGATATTGCTCAGTTCATGCGGTTTGGCGGTAAAGTCTGTTTGCTCTTTTCTGTCGGCGCATTCATCGCTGCAAGTATTACAATTTTGATTGCAATTTTCGCTCATTTTACGTTCTCTCCTTATACTTAAGTTATCAATTTAATTTCGGTTGATCGTTATCCTGATTTACCTTCGAAACTGATCATTCAGCTATTCATTAGCTTTAACGTTTTATAAAAAACATTGGTTGCCGCCCATCCTGCGGGACAATCAATATCTACAATAACTTCTCCCTTGTTTATAGCTTTTATTGCTGCAGTGTCAAAAGGAATTTTGCCTACGATAGACAGATCCCGCTCCTGGCAAAATGCCTCTATTTTCTGGGCGAGCTCTTTGTTGGTATCATACTTGTTAATGCAAACTCCGATTTTTATTCTAAACTTTTCTGCTGTTGCAATGATTCTCTTCATATCGCTAATCCCTGACAGAGATGGTTCGGCAACGATCAGGACCATGTCCGCTCCGTTAAGCGAAGCGATCACCGGACAACCGATTCCCGGCGAACCGTCGATAATGACCAGATCAGCATCCGCTGCTTCCTGCTTCAACTGCTTTTTAACCTCGCTCACCAGCTTGCCGGAAGTACCGCTGCCCATTTTAAGCCTGGCGGTAGAGAAAACCCCATTATCTTTATAAAGCATCAACTCTCCGGCTACAGCCGGTTGAAGGAAAACCGCCCCTATCGGACAAACTGCATCACACACGCCGCAGCCTTCACAGGCATAGGAATCAACCTCATACTTACCGTTGCTTTCGTTTATGGCCTCAAAGCGGCAGTTTTGCCTGCATATGCTGCAACTATCACATAATTCTGTATCAATAACCGCTTTTTCCATACCATAATAATCCGTTTGCCTGGCCTTTGAAATATGAGTCATGATCAGGTGAAGATTAGGGGCGTCCACATCGCAATCGGCATAAGCCCTGGCCTCGGCAAGCTTGATAAAAGCACCGGCGATGGTTGTTTTTCCGGTACCGCCTTTGCCGCTAAGTATCAGAAGCTGTTTCATGCCTAGCCTCCTTACTTACCGTCTTCAACAGGTTTAGAAACAGTTCTTTGTATTTTGGATGCTTTCTTACGGCGATCTGTCCATTGGAATGCATGGTGCCCAATTCCAAATCAAACGGGATTTTTTCCAGAATTGTAATCTGGTTTTGCAGACAAAAATCTTCGGCAGGGTTTTCTTCTTCCAAACATTTGTTGAGGACAACGCCGAATGGTTTCTGAAAAATCCTTACGAGTTCATACACCATTTCTAAATTATGAACGCCAAAAACAGTTGGCTCCGCTACCAGAATACAATAGTCGGCATCTTTGATACTCTCCATGACCATACAGGCGCTCCCTGGAGGACAGTCTAAAAAAACATTTTTGTTTTCCTTACGGCTATCCTGCAAAAGCTTTTTAATAATCGGCACCCCTGATACTTCTCCTATATTCATCATTCCGGACACGACCCGGACATTGCCGGATATCCCGCTTTGGATCAGACCTATTTCCCTTTCTTTTTCCGAAATCGCCTTTTGCGGGCAGAAAAGCAGGCATCCTCCGCAGGAATGACAAACCTCGTTAAAGACAATCAGCTTATTTTTAATATAAGCCAAGGCGTTGAACTTGCAGAAATTGACACAGGTACGGCACCCGGTGCACAGCTCTGGGTCAGCCTGGGGAAGCTTAACCGTGACCCGTTCCTTCTGTAAGTCCTTCGGTTGAAAGAATAAATGGCCGTTTGGTTCTTCGACATCACAGTCGATATAAACGGAGTCCAGTGCCACTGCAGCCAGGTTGACAGAGACAAGGGTTTTGCCCGTACCTCCTTTGCCGCTTAAGACAGCGATTTTCATTACTTCCCTCCATGCTGGTGAAAACCGGGGTGAATATCGTCCAGCAAACTTAATTTTCCTTCCTTAAAAGATTCTATATTATCCCGGATTGAGTTATTGGTGTTTTTATAGAGTTTAATTTCCGCCGCTTTGAGTACTTCCGCCGCATTCTCTCCGCAACGCGGTGTAATGATCGCCTCTGCTCCACTGTCTACAATATTCTGGGCAGCTTTGATTCCCGCTCCGCCCTGGCTGGCAGCGGCACTGTTATCCAAAAAGTTGCTTCCTTCTGTTTCGGTATCGTAAATAAGAAGGTATGGAGCCCGTCCAAAAGAAATACAAACGCTTGAATCCATCGAATTGTTGTCTACGGGTATGGCAATCTTCATAATCAATCCTCCCTGTGCTTAATTTCAGACTACTTAGTTTTCTTTGTTATCAGCCCCTGAAAATTCTGCCCAACGGTGCCTGCGGCAACCCCCGCAACGGCAGGTTTTTTCCAATCCTTCACAAAGCTCGTAATCTCCGCCTTCTATCCGCAGCACTTTTCCGTTCACCAGAGATTCCGCCAGCTTTTTCCGGGCATCGTTATAAATACGCTGAACAGTGGTACGTGCAATATGCATTTGTTCTGCGCACTCTTCCTGCGTAAAACCCTGTAAGTCAATGAGCCGTATTGTTTCATACTCATCAACCAGCATTAAGACTAAATCCGCCTGATTGATGACAGCGTTAAGCGGCCCAAAAAGACTGCTTTCCGGCAAGCAGCATACTTTTCTACCTTTTCTTGGTCTTGGCATAATTGGCTTTCCCTCTTTTTGTAAGAAAGTAACAGGAGCGTCCTCCTGCTATTCTTTGTTTATTATTTACTTTCTATTTGTTTGTTGATCCAATGGAGTCTTTTTTCAAGGAGTTCTTTTTGACTTAAAAGCAATTCCTTTCTCGATGAAGAAAGCATCATATTATCCGCTAAATTTCTGCCATAGCCTCTTCTTCGGCCCAAACCAGATCCGTTACCATTTCTGGCAGCATTCACTCCGGTACATAACCCTAAACCTTTCCCGCTCATTGCTCCGCGACCTAAGCGACCTGTTCCGTCTCTTCCCGGCATAAGAATTCCCTCCTCTTTTGGTTATTGACATATGCCCTTTATGATTATAATTATAGATATTTTTGAACATATGTCAATAACCTACTGAATTGATTTCATTTAATTTCATCCTTATAAAATTAAAATAGTCGGCAGTACAAAGATATAATCTGCCAACTATTATTTTAATCAATTATTTCCTGTGAAAAAGCTTGGCCAAGAATCAGAAGTTTAGTTGATGTTAGGATATTCGTTCTAAGTCAGAAATAATTCTTTGAAGCTAATAGTCTTTTGATGTTATAGAAAAGATTCCAAAATATATGTAATCGAAAGAATAGAAATCAGAACTAAAAGAATTATCTTGACGAGAGCTTCCGGAAGAAATTTTTGAAAATAAGCGCCCAGATAAGTTCCAACAAGTCCGCCTATACCGAACAGCAAGCCCAGAAACCAATCCGGAGCAATAGCAGAATTTGAAATTGCCGCCAGTGCTAAAATATGATAGTAAATTACGCCCGCAATCGAAGTAATAAATGTACTGGCCAAAGCAGCTCCTGCGACGGTATAAATTGGTAAGGCAAAAAGAGAAACGCAAACTGGTGTGATAATTGAGCCTCCGCCAATACCATATATACCACCGATCAAACCTACTCCTAAAGCTAGAATAAAAACAGGAACGGTATGAAATGAATAGGTTTCTCCCCAAAATTCATATTCGACCTTGGACAATGAAAAACATTTTGTCTTAACCACAGCATCTGAAGGGAGACCTGAAGCTAGAACACTTGAATTGACTTCTTTCACGCGAACCACCTGTTCGGCAAACTTTTTATTCAAAATGTCATTTCGTTCTTTCGTCTTCTTATTCCAGCCTAAGATGTCCGATAACAGGCGGTAACCTAGATATAAAAGAACAATACCTACAAATAATTTAAAATCTTTGGGGTTTGGAAGATACTTTATTCTGATCCAGGCCCCAACAAAAACACCAGGGAGAGTACCAAGAGATACTATACCTGTTAGAGCCCAGGCCATTCGTCTTTCTTTTATGTAGCGGTATAAACCGCCAGGAATAGCAATGATGTTATAAATTAAATTTGTCGGGCTTACCGCAGGACTGTTAAAATGCAGAACACTGACCTGAAAAGGCAACAATAAAAATGCTCCCGAAATTCCCGCAGAAGCGGTAATGGAAGAGACTATTATTGCTATTAGCGGAGGGATAAGAGGAAAGATATCGACACCAGATACTGAAAAATGCATATTATGATCTCCTAAAATTTTTTTACATCAACAACCTTTTTTTGCATAAATTTTTTGAGATAACTTACACCGCAGGCCAATGAAATTGATTTGAATATTTCTTCCTTGTGGCCTTTATCCCACCATGAACCAGCCAAACGGGTTACACCGCTGCCCCGCCACCCTTCAGGGAACATGGGGGTGGATGGACCGACCATAAGGATCTCGCGGGCTTTGCCACACATTGCTAACAAAGGATCGATACTATTATTTATGGTTGTGGTCCCGCTTAAGACTACAACGTCACAAGCGGGCAACAGCTTGGGTTGTTCCTCCATAGGATGGATCATACTGTCTCCCCCGTGAAGGGATATTCCTTTGTCAAATATAATCAATTCCTTGACTGATTTTGATATTTGCCTAGCCACATGTCCAATCATGCCTACCATGCCCACAGTATCTCCGGGATGCACTCTAATACCAAAAAGCATGCCGCTTGGGTCATCGTCGGGAATATTCTGTCCGCAGGAGGCTGCTGTCAGAACAGAAGCCGCAATCGCCCGTTGTAAGTCTTCGCTGCCGGAAATTATCCAGCGAGCAATTTCGGAAGCCGGTTTACCAATTACCTCTTGGGCATAAGGGAAGTCCGAGCAGCCGTTTGGCAAGTCATCACGCAGGACGTATGATACGCCGATGTCTCCGTTATCAAGCTGACAGCCAATTAACGAAACACCAATCACCAAGTCACGCACGGACTTACCCAATAGGTAAGGTTGGGCTGCCGCCAACACTTTTTCCATAATCATATGTTAGCCCCCTAAGCTTAATAAGATTTCTAAGAATTATTTAATAGACTCAAAAAAAAATATTATCGTTTAATTTACCACTGGCATAGTCATACCATGGTGCGATTGATCAACATTCATTAAGAATATCTTTTCTTCAGGAATATACAGCCAGAGTTTTTGCTTTTGTTCTTTGCAGTGTGTTAAAAGCAGATCACTCCCAGGAACTTCTACTTGCAAGTTCTTTCCCAGACAATTTACGATTACTGTTGTTGAAAATATTCCTTCAATTTCATCTGTTACTTGACATTCAAAGGTATTGGGATTTTCTTTATTTTCTGAAGATATTCTCAAATCTTGTGCCCGGATTCCAGCCATCATTTTTGTATGAAGCTCACTTTTCCTTTTTACTGCCTTCAAGCAAAAGCTCTCTGCCTTTATGTGGATATATCCTTCTTCTTCACCTAAAACTTCTACCTCAAAGAGATTCTTGCAGCCGGTTATCCTGGCAGCCGACACAGTCGCCGGATAACGGATAATTTCTTCCTTTTCCCCGATTTGCACCGATGTTCCTTTATCGAAAACCAAAATCCTGTCACAGAGCCGGTAAGCTTCTTCAATGTTATGCGTAACCAGCAAAACAATGCCATGATAATTCTTCTTAATAATACTGAGCAATTCCTTTTCCAGGATCTGCTTAACATGACTGTCCAACGCTGAAAAAGGCTCATCCAAGAGCAATAATTCGGGTTCGGTAATCAAGGTTCTGGCTAAAGCCACACGCTGCTGCTGCCCTCCCGACAGTTGGGAAGGAAATTGTTTTTCGTGGCCGTTCAGCTGCATTTTGCTGATCATTTCCAGGACTTTTTCATGGCGTTTTGCATTATCCAGGTGCTGGACACCGTAGGCAATGTTTTTGTAGACAGTCAGGTGAGGAAACAGTGCGTAATTCTGAAACACATAGCCAATATTTCTTCGCCGGGGCAAAACATTCACTTTGCTGTCCGAATTAAATAGTTCTTTCCCGTTTAGTTTGATCGCACCTTTGTCCGGGGAATAGAGCCCGGCGATGCATTTTAAGGTCAGACTTTTGCCGCAGCCGGATGAACCGAGAATTCCCAGCACTCCCTTGCCGCTGATAAAAGAAGATTGCAGCGTAAAATTTCCCAGCGTTTTCTCGATCGAGACTTCCAGCACCCTCGCTCACCCCTTCTTCATCTTTTTTTCCAGCCGGTTGACAATATATAAAACCGCAACGGCAACACTGGTCATGATCAGCACAAGAAAGTTGGCCATATTATAGTTTCCCGCCTGCAACGAATCGTAAATGGCAATCGGCATGGTAAGGGTTTTATCGGGGATACTCCCGGCGACCATCAGGGTTGTGCCAAAATCCCCCAAGGCTCTCGCGAAAGACATGGTAATGCCGGAGATAATTCCCCTCCAGGCAATCGGCACCATGATAGTTACAAAGATATTAAGTTCCGTTCTTCCCAAGAGCCTGGCCGCATTCAGGTAATCCTCGTTGATTTCCGAAAGCGCGGCCTTGGACGCTTTAATCATATAGGGAATGGAAACGACAGTGGCGGCAATAACCGCCCCTGTCGTCGTAAATACAATCATGATATTGAACTGTTCTTCCAAAAACTTGCCCGGCCAAGAATTACGGCCCAGTAAGACAAGCAGATAATAGCCCAGCACTGTTGGCGGCAAGACAACGGGAAGGTTCGTCAGCGTATCGATAAAATCGGATAATCTTCCCGGTCTGCGGCTTAATAAATAGGCCAGGGGCAAGCCGCAAACAATTCCGATAAAAGTTGCTGTAAACGCTACCCGAAAAGATAAAAAAAGCGGAAAAAGGTTAATATTATCCATGCTTTAGACTTCACCCGGCAAGACAAAACCATATTTTTTCATAATCTCCCTGCCTTGCTCTCCATTCACAAACTTGATAAACTCTCTGGCTGCTTTTTCGTGTTGCGTGCCCTTAACAACGGCAATAGCTTGCTTTAAAGGTTTATGCAGTTTATCATCAAAAAGCAGGAAGTTGACCTCGTTTTTGTTAACAACGGATAAGGAGATAAGACCTGCTTCAACATTGCCCGTCTTGACCATCGTTAATACGTCCTGAATATCTTTGCCATAAACCATTTTGTCCTTTAGCTTATCCCATAACCCCATAGATTCCAGAGCTTCCTTGGCAGCAACACCATAAGGGGCATGATCCGGATTGGCGATGGCTATTTTCTTAAATTCCGGTTTTAATAAATCACTGGCTTCCTTAATCTGAAGCGGACTGCTTACGAGGGTTGCCGCGCCTACCCGGCCAATAGCATATAATTCTTTGCTGTCGGCGATAATTTTATCCTGGGCTATTAAGTCATCCACATACTTGATGTTGGCCGAAGCATAGACATCATAGGGCGCGCCGTTGGCAATCTGTTCTCTGGCTGTTCCCGAGGAGGAGAAAGTGATCTCTGCTTCATTTCCTGTGGTCTGTTCGTACAAATCGCCAATTTCTTTAAAGGCAAGGGCCAAATCGGCTGCAGCTGCGACTGTGATCTTTTCACCTGTTTTTTTAACGGCTGTGTTATCGGTCGTCTCTTTTGGCGCAGAAGCTGACGAATTGCAACCGGTCAGTGCAGCCATTAAAACCATTAGTATTAAAACACTTGCAAAAAATTTTCTGTACATAATCTTTCTCCTCTTTCATTCGTAAAATGTTTTTGTCTGGATTCCTATGTTCTAGGCGATGGTTAAGAAAACACGTCATAGATACCAATCAATGTCGAGAAACATCCCAATACTAAGGACCTGCCTTTACAATCTTCATGACATCAACCTCCGATGTCAGCAATAGGTATAAGCAAGTCATAACATTCTCTTTTCTTTATCTCTTTTCGTATTAATTCGTACTTGCCTCGTGTAAAAATGTACGATATAATACGAATTGAGACAAAGATGTGTATATATGACGTTTAATATCTATATTAGTACAATTTCACACAAAAAGTCAACGGTTTATATATTCAAATGATTATTTGGGTACTCATTGTCATACCATCTGAAGTATAGGAGGATATAAAATGGGCGAAAAAAAAGCTTTGTCAACCCAAGATGTGGCTGACATGCTTCATGTAAGCAAAAGCACAATCTATGATCTCATTAAAAAAGGCGAAATCGTCTCCTACAAGGTAGGAAGAAAAGTCCGTTTCACAGAAAACGACGTGCAGGATTATATATCCCGTTCCAAAAAAGGCCCATTCAGCCCGAGTTCACCATCCGGCACTTTGGGCGCCTTCAGCTTGTTAGGCATTGAAAAGAAGCAAGATGGATTTATTATTTGCGGCCAGGATCTGATTCTCGATATTCTTTCCAATTACATGAGACTACATGATATTCACGCGCTAAGAGCTTACATAGGGAGTTATGACAGCTTGGTTTCCTTATACAAAAATAAGATCAATGTTGCCTCTACGCATTTGTGGGATAGTGATACAGATCAATATAACGTCCCCTATGTCAGAAGACTGCTTCCCGGTATTCCCACAGTGATTATTCACCTTACCTGCCGTATGCAGGGATTATATGTGGCCAAAGGAAATCCAAAAGGGATCACGACCTGGGCAGATTTTGGCCGGGATGACATTACCATGATTAATAGGGAATTTGGGGCTGGTTCCAGAGTTCTTCTTGATGAGAATTTAAAGCTCCTTGGGATATACGGAAGCACAATTAGAGGGTATAAGAAAGAAAACCAGTCCCATTTGGCAGTTGCCAGTGCCGTAAGCAGCGGAGAGGCTGATGTGGCCGTGGGCAACGAAAAGATCGCGAGACAGGTCGATAATATTGATTTCATTCCACTGAAAAAAGAACGCTATGATTTAGTTGTCAAAAAAGAGAATTTCCAAACTCCAGAAATTCAAACAATGTTAAATATCATCCGTTCTCCAGCTTTTAAAAATGAATTTGCGAATATAGGCGGTTATGACACAAGCGACATGGGTAAAATCGTTGCAGAGATTTAATAGAACAGTCCTTTATTAACGTCCATCTTTAACAGTTAAAACAGGTATGGCAGAATAGCTTACTACTTTCTGAGCCACGCTGCCGATCACGAGTTTTTTAAACCCTCCCAAGCCTCTTGTGCCAACAATGATTAGGTCAAACCCATTCTCTTTTGCATAACTAATGAGTTTTTCAGCCGGATGCCCGTGGACAATTTCCGTTGCAATTTTCATTCCTTCCTTAAGCCCTGTTTCTCGAATTTCTTGATGCAGCGGCTCAATTTTTCTTTGCGCTTCTTCAATGGTTTCCTCTACTTCGTCCATGCTTTGGCTAAAATCAGGCAATCGGACTACAGTTAAAACTGTAACAGATGAATTAAGTTTGTTGCTTAATTCTTTAGCGTACTCCAGTGCCTTCCTGCTGCTGGGTGAACCGTCAAACCCCACAAGAATCTTATTGATTTCCATCGCTTTGTCCTCCTTTTAATAGATTTCGAGGAAAGAAGAATTTTTGAGCTATCAAAGTAGGAATAACAGCACTTAGTATTACGACTGAAACAATCACGCTATATTGAGAATTGGTAATATACTGATTGGTTAACCCATAGAGGGCTGAAATTGTCCCAAAAGTTAAGCCGGTACTCATTAGCAGCGTGGTATAGATACCATCCCGTCTGCCATATTTGAAAAACATAGTCGCCGGTAGGACTCCAATAAATTTAGCTGCAACCTTTACGATCAGCAAAAGAGCTATCAGAGAAAACGTCGTTATAAGGGCTTTAACGGAAACCAGAGAACCTGCCTTGATAAAGTAAAACGGCGTAAAGGCTACGAACCCGATGGCGCGTAATTTATGCAGTGTTTCCTTATATTGCAGGAAAAAACCCGCCATGGCAAGACCGATGATATACGCCGGAAGAACAGCTTCACTCCCTGAATATACCGCAAGATATGCCAGTAATAAGAGGATTAGAAGCACGAACTTTATTTCCGGTTCACTGACCTTGCCGCTGTATATTTTAAAGACACGTTTGGCCAAGGGCGTTCCTACCAAGATCACTAAGACCAGCGCTCCTGTAAAGATAAGGATCTTATAGGAAAAACCTGTAAATAACAATCCCAGGGCTAAGACTGTTCCCAAGTCTGTAATAAAGCAAGCTGCTAGAATTGATTGTCCAAAAGAAGTTGCGCTCAGTTTACTTTCTACCATGACAGCGTAAACAACTGCGACAGATGTAGTTGATAAAGCGATCCCGGTAATTTTTGCGGCATTGACATCCCATCCCAGGAAATAAAAGGCGACGATCATGCCAAATAAAAAAGGGAGCAGGAATGAGAGAATTCCAATCGCCATGCTTTGCTTTAAGTTCTTTTTGAGGCTCACCGGGTTAATTTCTGCTCCGGCCAAAAAAGTCAATATGACCGCCCCCACACTTGCCAAGAAATTGACCCAATCTGTAATCTGGATGTGCATGACGTTTCCGCCAAAGATACCAACCAGAATTTCCACAAGAGCCACCGACATACCCAAGCGGATCGATATGATACTTGCTGCCAAAGCCAAAAGAATCCATTGTGTCGCAATCCAGTACGTATTCTCCACGTTCATTCCCCCTAACTTACACCTAATGAATATAAAGTATTCTCACGAATGATTCGGTACGAAAAAACAAAAACTCCTACCTCAAAGGTAGGAGCCATTAGCTTTATGCGTATGCGAGCCCCATCGCAAATTATTCTGATTTTCATTACTAATGCTATAATATATCATAATACTATTTTTTACAATGATCATTTAGAATACTCATTATAGAATTATTACAGTTTGATTTTCAACTAATCATAACGTTTTTGATCCCAACCTATTTCACTTTTAATCAAAGAATTCTTACATAGAATCAATATAAAGGAAATAAGATCGGATTATTGAATTATATTTAATAAATAATTTTAGGGAGGGTGGATTATTATGGTTAAGATATCAGGACAGGCGCGCAGACTACGGATTTATATCGGCGAAGCGAGTAAATATAAAGGAACCCTGTTATATCACGCCATTGTTAAGAAAGCTAAAGAGCTTGGCCTGGCGGGTGTTACCGTTTTGCGGGGAATTGAAGGGTTCGGTGCGAATTCCAGAATCAAGACCGCTAAAATCCTTGAATTGTCCCATGACCTTCCTATTGTGATTGATATTGTTGAACAGCATTGAGTATATAGAAACAATCATGCCGTTTTTAGATGAAGCAGTCAATGAAGGTCTGATTACCATTGAGGATATTGAAATTATCAAGTACTCTCCCAAAAAGTAATTGCTTTACTCACATAAAATACTTGCATTGTCTTTCCTCAAAAGTTAAAATAAATTTTGTTATATTTAGCGATGGAGCCCGCTTTTACCTTAAGGTTGATAGCTCCTATCAGACTATATATTGGTATAGTCTGATAGGAGTTTTTTATTGTTTTATTGGAATATATAGAATTACTTTGAGGAGTAGAAATGTATTATGATGAATGTCTTTTCAGTTGCGATGGGGGGCGCTTTAGGCGCGGTTGCCCGTTATGGTCTGGGAATTTGGATATCCAACAAATGGACTCATGACTTTCCCCTGCATACCTTTTTGATCAACATTACCGGAGCATTTTTATTGGGATTCCTTAATACCCTCTTTTTGGACAAACTTACCTTAAGTCCGGAAATGCGGTTAGCTATGACAGTCGGTTTTTTAGGGGCTTTTACCACATTTTCCACCTTTGGCTACGAGACGATCATGCTGTTGAAAGATGGAAATATTTTAACTGCGGGCATTTATACATTGGTTAGTATTATTATTGGTTTTCTGGGAGTGTTTCTTGGTATGGGCCTTGCCCGCCTTATTTAAGCCTGGAGGATAAACATGTTGGAAAAAGAGAAATTACTTAAATTTATGTCGGCGAAAGTGAAAAATTCGAAAACAAAACACTCTATTAGTATTTTATTTACTAGCAATATATGAAACAGGGGAAATTGCCTATGACGCATCTCAAATACGACTTTAGTGAAATAATTCCACTGCTTTTTCCGCAACCCGTCTTCCAAACAACTGAAATAGATCTTCTTTCCCCTCCAGATCGTCTCTTAACGCTACAGGTCCCAAATGAATGAACGGTCTGCCGCAGCCCATCCCGGATGAGTATACCAGCATACCCTTGACCAGCATATGACTCAAAACACTAGAAATCGCCCGGTCTGCCCCACCATGCAGGCAATTTGCCGTGGCAAAAGCCGCGCCGAGTTTCCCTGCCAAACTGCAATTCCAATCCGTATCAAACCACTTTTTCAACTGCCAGCTCAAGTCTGCCGCATAGGCCGGGGTCCCGATAATAACCGCCTGGCTGTCCTCAACAAATTCATAATCGACAGTATCTTCCTGCACCAGATTCATCAGCTTTACTTCTATACAACCGACCTCTTCAATTCCTTGCTGAATATAACCCGCCATTTTTTCCGTATTGCCGGTAACACTGACATATAAGACTGTAATTTTCACGCTAACCTCCTTGATATTGAAGGACGATAGTTCTATTCAACTATTTTGCTCATTTATCAAACATCTCGGCATAGTCTGCTTTCCTTCCGGTAAAAACCGGCCTCGTAAACCACATTTGTTCATTACCCAACATCACTGAAAGCGGCCGAGCACGTTCAAAATCCATGTCTCCGTCCTCATTGAAAAAGGACGCATTTACCTCCAGGTGAACAACTTGACCAATCACCAACGAATACTTTTCCCTGAGTATTTCTTCAACCAGCTTGCATTCCGCCCAGGCCAAACACCCTTCAATTCCCGGAACTTTGATCTGTTTGGACGGGAACGGTGTTAAACCGGCTTTCAGAAACTCATCAACTTCCGGAGAATAATTTTTGGAACAAACCATCACCGCATCAGCCAGATTAGCCGGAGGGATATTGATGACAAATTCTCCGGTTTGTCGGATATTGATTAATGTATCTCTCTTTATCCAGGAAGCCAAAACGATTTCCTCATAGGGTCTTAGGATTGGGGTAATATTTGACCAGGGAGCAATATTACGCACACCGTCTTTGCTCATTGTCGAAATAAGGGCGACCGGTAACGGCATAATCTGTTCTCTTTTACGCGGTTCCAGTATCACATGAAACACCTCTTTACTATAATGATTAGAAGTAACCCATCAGGTGTGTTTTTCAGCCTGATGGGTTTTAATTTTTAAAAGCTAACGATTGACTGATAAAAAGCGTTTTACTTCAGCTCAAGCTTCCTAAACCCGCCAAAATCCTTAGCCATCTGGGCATAAGCATCTTTTCCTAAAAGCGCCTGATAAATTTCAGCCGCTTTTTTCTCCGGATCAATATCCTTAAACTGCTCCGGATAAAGGACTTTACCGATATAATAAGCATCAGCGATTGATGTATCAATATTGGTCGTATAGTAATTATACGGAAGCAGGGCATAGAGTTCCCCGTTCTTTACTGCAGACAAACTTTGATAGAACTTAGGGTTTTTCTTATAGTCTTCAAGTACGGAAGGGTATCCGGCTCCATCAAGAAAAATCTTATCCGGGTTCCAACTGATCAGTTTTTCTTTATCAATCATCAAAGAACCTGTTTTGCCCGTTTCATCAACTACATTCTTGGCATGGACGGCATTAAAGAGCGAGTAATTGCCCTGCGTACTCTCTATGCCGTGGACGCCTTTCATTCCTAAGCCGCCGACATAAGCGGATGGTTTCTGAGTGTCAGCCACATCTTTTGTCCTGGTATCCAGATCCGTCTTGTATTGGGCCATCAGGCCGACTAATTCCTGAGCCCTTTTATCCATGCCGATAATTTTGCCGATAAGTGTCAGGGAAACATCGACCTTGGGATCAAAAGTTGATGTTTGGCCATAGCTTAACGCCACAACCGGAATACCGGTTTTGGACTGCAAGTTATCGGCAGTGGCTTGATCCGCTGCGTAAGTTGTAAAAATAACATCCGGTTTTACGGCAAGGATTTGTTCCGGATTCGGAGCGTTATTGGGTCCTCCCGGCCCAATAACCGGAAGCTTCGCCAGCGACGGATTGGCGTAAAGGTATGGTCTTCCTGTCGGACTGTCGATTTCCATTTGCTCAATACCCGCAAATATATCCGTATTCTCGAAATAGCAGCAAAGCCTTAAGGCTCCTGGACCGATCGCAACCACTTTTTTAGCTGTTCCGTTGATTTCAACTTGTCTTCCCAGCGTATCCGTCACAGTGATTTTCGCAGAAGCATTCTGGGAAGATTGGGCGGAACACCCGCTGAACAAAAATGTCAGACAGAATAACGCCGCCAGGGTCAGGGCGATTAATTGTCTTTGTGAGATAAACTTTCTTTTCATTTTTACCCTCCAATTCATATTTTCCTTCAGTTTAATTTTTTGTCCTGATACTCTCATTGGGTCGGAATATTTAAACCGGCACCACAACCGGAATATCCTCGATTTCTTTGATTTTGACCGGTACAGCATAAACACTTTCAATATTTTCGGGCGTCATCACTTCAAGACCTCCGGCTGCAAAAATAACGCCGTTTTTCAGCAGGAGGAACTTATTGGCATATCGGATCGCCAGATTCAAGTCATGCATCGTGACCACCGCGCACATTTGGTTGTCTTGGACAACATTCCGGACAATTTTGGCGACCTCAAACTGGTTTTTCAAATCCAAGCTGCTGGTCGGTTCGTCCAGCAAAAGAAGTTCCGGTTCTTGCGCCAAGGCCCTGGCAATGACAACTTTTTGCTGTTCTCCTCCGCTGAGTTCATTCAGGTAACGCAAGGCATATCCTTCCAGATCCAGCGATTTTAAAGCCTTACGGGTGATTTCCAGATCTTTTTGGGAAGCTTCCCATTGAATATACGGTTTTCTTCCTAAAAGAACAGCATCAAATACCGTGGCGAAGGCACCTTCCTGGCGTTGGGCAACATAACCGATTCTTTTGGCCAGTTCCCTCCGGCTAAGCTTGCCGGTATCTTCCTCCCGGATAAACACCGTGCCGGCATGAGGGCTTAACACTTTATTCAGGCATTTCAGCAGCGTGGATTTCCCCGCGCCGTTTACTCCCAGAATAGCCAGAAAATCTCCTTTGGCCACGGTAAAATTAATATCCTGCAATACCTCCCGGCTCGGATATTGAAACGCCAATCCTTTGACGGATAAAATCATCGTCTTTGATACCCCCTCACCAGCAAGTACAAAAAGAGCGGCGCGCCAAAAAAAGAAGTAATAGCCCCGACCGGAAGAACCACCGGTGCAACCATGGTTCTGGCGATTGTATCAGAAAAAAGCATCAGCACGGATCCCATCAGAGCGGAAGCCGGTATCAGGTAGCGGTGATCACCGCCGATAATCCTGCGCATGATCTGAGGCGCGATAAGTCCGACAAAACCGATAATACCGAGAAAAGATACGGCTACAGACGCTATTAACGCCGAAACAAACATACCTCCCTGCCGGACTCTTTTTACGTGAACGCCCAGACTTTTGGCGGTTTCTTCTCCGCTGTCCAGCGCGTTATAGTCCCACCTTTTAAACAGGAAATAAATAAAGGCGAAAATTACCAGGCAGGCCAGAATCAATACTTCCCGCCAGGCAACCCTTCCCAGATCCCCGAAAGTCCAAAAAACTGCAGCAGCCACCTGGACATCACTGGCAAAATATTGGATCAGAATGGTTCCGGCCATAAACAGGGAATTCAGCGCTACCCCTGCCAGGATCATGGCTTCGGGCGAAAACCCCCGTATTCCTGCCAACAGCAGAATCACCAGCGTTGCCGCCATGGAACAGGCAAAAGCACAAAGCGTAACCAGATAGGGATTATTGATGGTCACCGCATCCGTACTTGTACTGGAAATACTGCCGGCACCTAAAACAATAATAGCAATATTCGCTCCGAAAGCCGCCGCATGGGAGACCCCCAGCGTATCGGGCGCGGCCAGCGGGTTCCTCAGATTATTTTGCATGACACATCCGGCCACCGCCAACCCGGCGCCGGCAGTTATCGCCGCCAGAATCCTGGGCATCCGTATTTGCCAGATGACAACACTGGAAGCATCGCTTCCTTTTCCCAGGAGCGATTGAATTACCTGAAGCGGATTGAGATTAAATGAGCCGGCGTTGACCGCGGCTATAGCTAACAAGACAATTAAAAAAGCCAGCACCAAAATCACTATTTTTTTCTTATGCGTATATTGGTGATAAATATCCTTTTCTTGTAAATTACCCGCATCAGTTTGTTTATGCTTCATTAAGTCTTGTTCCTTTTAATTTTTTTCTACCGTTATATCTCTACCAGCCCCTGCCGTAATCTTTGAAACAGTCCAGGCAGACTTTTTTGCCGTCCTGCAATCTGATTTTATGTTCCGGCGCGTTTTCTCCGCAGACTTCACAAACTACTGAGGTAAAGAGCCTTGCCGTTTCAGGCAATTCATAACTTGGTTTCATCATCTGAAAAATTTCTTCTGCCTGGGCGTTCAGGATATATGCCTGACGCTCTTCCCTGTTCATTTCCCCTTCAAACGGCTTTAGAATTAATCGCAGGCTTTCCCCGTTTCTCCGGTTAAAAAAACTGAACGCCATTTTACCGGTTCCCCTATAGATCAGATTCCCTTTTCCCATGCTGCAGCCGGTCATGACCTGGATCGCATCGACGCCGCAGGCATCGTTTTCGGTAACACAGACAATTTCTTCATCCACAGAAAAGCGCACGCCCATCTTTTCCCGAGCCGTGACTGCCGCTTTATAGCCGATAGCCAGTCCCGGACACTGATGTCCATGGAATTCCACCGCCTTTTCCCATTCAGTAGGTTTTACACACATTTTAGTTCCTCCTTGCTTGCTATTATCGATTCGGTATTTCATTAAACTTGCCAAACCATTGTTGCAACGGTTGTATCAACCTCTTCATAAACAAAACCGTCCTTGGCCAGAGATCCCAAATAGGTTTCGATTTCTTTTTCCTCTGCAGAGGAAATATCGCGGTAGGTTTTTATCCGGTTGATATACAACCCTTTTGCTTGCTCCAACGTTTTCTTCATTTTCCAGACCTGCTTCTCGTATTGCAGTTCCGGAAGATACCCCTGACGCCAAAGAAGTTCAAACGCGAATACCAGCTCTTCGTCACTGCTTTCCCGCTTCTCCTTAATTCCAGCCAGCGCTTTAACGACATCAGACACCGGATCGGTTCGCCGAATCGGCTTGGAGAGTATACACCAGCCTTTCGACGCGGCACTCAGCTTTTCAAAAGTATCCGCACTTTGAACGGCCGGCGTCATATGGGCAAACACGAGGTCGAATTTGTGTTGCCACCCGGCCTGCACAAGATCCAGGTTATGCCAATCCTCACAATAAAAAGCAGCGTTGTCGATTTTATATTCTTTCTTTTTTTGTTCGGCAATCGCAATCATTTGGGGAGACAGGTCAACACCAGTTACCTGGCTGCATCTCCCGGCTAAGGCCAACGCATATTTGCCCGCGCCGCAGCCGATATCCAGGATCAGTCCCTCCGGATTCAGCATATTCTTGTTTAGCAGCAGCTTCAAAAACGCATCTTCCTCAAAACCAGGGCGAACATTTTCACCGAAGCTTCCGGCCATTGAATTCCACATATCTACGCTGGCTTTTTTGTTTTGTTCTTTCAGGTTCCATCTTTCGCGGATTTCTTCAATATTCATTTTTATCACCTCAGTTAAAAATCAGAATATCAGGGTTTCCCATATTCTACAATCCGCTAGGGGGGGATTAAAATTCTCATTGTTTTCTTGTTACTAAAATACGGAATTTGCAAAAATAGAAAACCACGAAGCTGAACCTCCGCTCCTGCGGATGTTTCTCAGCCTTCGTGGCTTACTCTAATCCATATCTTTCGTTTGTTTTTTTGGATCTAAATATCCTATGAGTCTTCATTACTCATTTTTGATAGTCAAATTATAAGATATATTAAATTACATGTCTATATTAAAAAAAATTTTCAACCTATTTTTTCAGCACGATTCTCTGATCTACCAGTTCAATTCCTTTGATTTTCGCCTTAACAATTTTCCTTTCACCAAAGATATTCTCTAGCACAAGGTTTTCTTCTTCTGGAAATATCTTGCCTACAGATTCGAGAAACAGTGCACAGAGACATTGGGTACTGGAACACCCCAGTTTTTGGGTAACTTTTGAGCAACAAAAAATACATATCTTTACCAATGCGTTCACTTCCTTTAGTCTGCGTTTGCAATATTTGATTTGCACTTTATACTTCATAAAAATAAAAACCACGAATGCTGACTGCCCGCTCCTGCGGATTTTTCAACCTTCATGGCTAATTATCATTAGATGTTTAGTTTATCGACACTTATTTGTAATAAGTTAATAGAGTCTTTCTTGACTCAAATATTTGTATTTTGAATTATACGCCATTATTTTTGCTATGTCCATAGAATTTCAGACAACCGGAAGTCATATAAAAACGTTGTTATAAAATAAATATCTTTGAATTTTTGGAAAACGTAAATGGAAGAATTTTCTATACAATCACCTTGAGGAAAGCTATCCGGCACAGCAGGTAGATGATTTTCCCTTGATATTATAGCCTAAACAACCTCCGATACATTTCCTTTCGTCCCAGAACCTGCATCCGGAGCATTGCTTAAACGGAGGATTACTATACCTTTTACTGTCAATATGATTTTTTTTAAAAATCGTTGACATTTGAACTGTATTATAGCACAAACAAACTCAAAATCTTAATCAGATAAAGTTTTTTTGTTTCTTAAAAACCGATTTCTTGGAAAATTTGGCTGATCGTTTGGCAGGCATCAGCAAAATCAACGTCACGTGCATAATCAAAATTTGATTGGTATTTTTCCCAGAAGCCTTTCAGTTGTTCGCTTGAAGCAATGTTTTCCATTACTGCTTTATAGTTTGATAATACAGTTCTACTTTTCACGTCAAAGCCTTTGATTGTGGTATCCAAATCCATCGTTGCCCTTGTATCCAGTCCGACAATGGCCGAGATCAAAAAACCGCCTTTCAAAATCAGATTCGGGTGATACTTGGATAGAGAAATACGTTCCAACAGCCTTTCCAGCATGTAGTTCTGCATTACAAGCTGGGCGGAAATGTTTTTCTCAGCAGCCATCTTATATAGGCTTTTAACTGCATTGGATTGTTCGTTCTCACAGCAGCACCTCCATATAGTTC
This sequence comes from Dehalobacter restrictus DSM 9455, assembly GCF_000512895.1. Lineage (NCBI taxonomy): Bacteria > Bacillati > Bacillota > Clostridia > Eubacteriales > Desulfitobacteriaceae > Dehalobacter > Dehalobacter restrictus. The sequence continues at coordinate 237,136 of NZ_CP007033.1, read as the reverse complement.
AGTATTTTAGGCTTTACCCGTACTTTCTCCGCATAGTCAAAAAGCAGCGGGATATTGTTTCCCGGCATCTTGGCATACTGCTTCATGGCCTGATTCACAATCTGAATATCACAGGTGTTATTGCCTTTAACAATATCGCACAGCGTTCGTTCCACGTCGTACAGGCGTATGGGATTGCCGCAGGGCGAAACGCCCTTGGTCAACCCGAGCTCGTACAGATCCTTAACGGATTTTTTTATGATTACATTTTCTTCTTTCAGAGAGTGCGTATGATATCCATAGGGAAACGTCATGGTATATTTCTGGGGTATCCTGTCCGTCAGACCATGAATATATAAGGCCGTTTCGTGGGAAAAGATGCCACGGCTATACTTGTACTGCAAGATATACATTTTATCTTCCCACATTTTCGGCTTGATATAAATCCCCCGGTCAACCTTTGCCAAGGCCCCTATGTCCAGCATTTTCTTAAGATAATGCCTTGAAATATTGGCATCAGTAACCTGTGAGGCAGTAATAATGCCATTGTTTTGTTTGAGAATCTCTTTAATTTTGTCAATAGTTTTCATCATGTGCCACCCCTTGTTGTACATTTACACTCTATATTATGTCATATTAGAGTGTATTTTTAAAGAAAAACAATGCAAATTATTATCTTTCAGGCACAGATTTCGTGACGATATCCCGCCCCAAAAGCTCCGCTTATGTCTGTCTGAACATTCTTTTGGCACGGTTAAATGGTACCATGGCGCTCACTATCTGTTGTGTAAGGGCATAGAGAAAGCCACAGGCGAGCTGGGGCTTAGTTTTCTTGCTTATAATTTGAAAAGGGCCATCAATATGGTGGGAACAAGGAAATTAGTGGAGGCAATGGGGGGATAATCCCTTCTTTTTTTGCTTTTTTCAAATCCATATAAAAAAACAGGGAAATCCCTGCCTTGCAAATCATAAAACCCGCATGAATAGCGGGTTTTTAGACGAATTTTGGTGGGTTTGAGAGGACTCGAACCTCCGACCCCTGCGATGTCAACGCAGTACTCTAACCAGCTGAGCTACAAACCCAAAATTGGTGCCGAAGACCGGAATCGAACCGGTACGAGGGGTAAACCTCGCGGGATTTTAAGTCCCGTGCGTCTGCCAGTTCCGCCACTTCGGCGTTTGGAGGCGGCACCCAGATTTGAACTGGGGGATAAAGGTTTTGCAGACCTCTGCCTTACCACTTGGCTATGCCGCCTTAAGTTTACTATTGGAGCGGGTGACGAGATTCGAACTCGCGACTTTCACCTTGGCAAGGTGACACTCTACCACTGAGTTACACCCGCATGATCATGGTGCCTCAGGACGGAATCGAACCGCCGACACGAGGATTTTCAGTCCTCTGCTCTACCGACTGAGCTACCGAGGCATAATCGATGTTCGAGGCACGATATTCGATGTTTGAACTTGTGTATGCCTCTTGCGGTATCTAATCCGCAATAGTTGAAGTACCGTGGTGACTATTCGCTATGGAATTTAACTTCCACCTTTTGAACCACGAACTTCGAATATCGCGTATGGCGACCCCGATCGGATTTGAACCGACGATCTCCTGCGTGACAGGCAGGCGCTTTAAACCACTAAGCTACGGGGCCAATTCGATATTCGAGGCACGACGTTCGATATTCGAACCTTCGTATTCCTCTACAGTAAGTTTCCCGATGTTCAGTTCGTACCTTCCGCTCTTCAAGCAATATCTTAATATGCTTTTTCGAACTTCGCGCCTCGAACTTCGAACTTCGAGTTTGGTGGGCGATGACAGGATCGAACTGCCGACATCCTGCTTGTAAGGCAGGCGCTCTCCCAGCTGAGCTAATCACCCAGGCTTGCTGTGACGAATTATAGTATACACAAATATCGATGGTGTGTCAAAGGATTTTTTGCGTAAAAACAAGACATTTTTTGGTGGATTGTTATTCCACAGCACGCGAAAAGACCCGGTCAAAGCCGGGTCTTCTGTATTCTTTACCGTTGAGGTTATTCAGCTGGTCGATACTTTTTCTTCCGCACGAATTTCCTCATAATTAATCGAGCGGGTATGTAGCGTATGCGACCACTCTTTCTTGTTGCGATGAATAAACCCGGCAATAATGATCGGTATCCAGCTGTACATAAAGATCGGATACAGAATCAAGCCAAAATAGGCCTTTGTTGGCTTTTTGTCCAAGTACAGGGACAATATGGCAAAAACAACAACACTTCCGGAAAGAACCTGCCAGACACCTGCAGGAATATAGTCAATAAACAAGTTGACATAATAAGGGCGCAGAAAGAATAACACCTGCATCAAAATAAACGAAGCCGAAATAATCAGGAAGAACGGCTGAAAGAGATGCATCGCTGCATCAAAATACAGCCACTTTTTCTCGCGGAATCCTTTTACAAGAAGAATAGGCAAATATCTGCAGGCAACGTCAACCTGCCCCTGAGCCCAGCGTTTCCTTTGATGACAGGACTGTACAAAGCTAAGCGGCTTTTCGTCATAGACGACCGCGTCATGCGCCCAGCTGGTTTTTATCCCATATACCAGGGCTTTCATCGTAAACTCAAGATCTTCAACCAAAGAATGAGCTCCCCAGCCAAATTTCTTAAGTACATCGTAGGAAATACACATCCCTGTACCGGCCAGGGTATTGGAAACTCCGAAATTGAACCTGGCCAGCTGAACCAGCCTGTTCATCATCCAAAATGCAATTGAAAATGAAGTGGTAACCCATGTATCATAAGGGTTCTTGGAATCCACATAGCCCTGAATGATTTGATCTCCCTGGCAGAGCTTTTTATTCATCTCTCTGAGGAAGTTACCCTTGACGAGATTATCGGCATCAAACAAAACAAAAGCATCATACGTATGGTCTAAAGCAAAAATCTTCGAAAATAAGTATTCCAAGGCATAGCCTTTTCCGCGTTTTGTCTCATCAAAACGCTTGTACACATAGGCTCCAGCTTTTTTTGCCAGGTAAGCAGTGTTATCCGTGCAATTATCGGCTACAACAAAGATGTCAAAAAGTTCTCTCGGATAATCCAGATTTTTAAGGTTGTTAATCAACGGCGCGATTACCCTTTGCTCATTATGGGCGGCAACGACAATCGCAAATCTATTCTTGGGTTCAAATTCATCATCTTCAGGTTTCCGACGCATCCCCAGAATCGATAAAATAAAATAATACAAAGTCACAAAAATAATGATGACTTGTAGAGAAATCATAGTAACGTTAAAAATTTCTTGCACAATATTGGAAAAACTATCCAAAAATCTTACCCCCCCTCAATTTATCAATTTTAGCAGATATTACTGCTGCCTGCAATAAGACTTGTACAATATCTTAAGAATCTATTTTATTATTCTTTTAAGGCAACAAACATACACAAATGTTTATATTCAAACATTTTTTTCTTGGGAGTCAATTATCGACGGAACTCTTCATTTTTTACGTCCGAATAATTTATAGATGATGATGCCGGCAAAACCAATCATCATTACGATTAACAGCAGGCTGATCTTTAAGGCCAAAAAAACGGAAGACCAGTAGGTACCGGCAACCTGTGTCCCGCTTACGAAAGGTATCATATTACGGAACAGTGCCCCAATACCCTGCCCGATGATCACCATCAGAATAATTCCGACGGTTATTAACAGTATTCCCAGAAGACCAATTGGACTATCCAAACGTCTTTTATTTAATTTCTGCCTTTTCCACCAATAGTATTCCACTAAAAGTTCACGACGAATACGTTCCCACATTTGTCGTCACCTCAGTATATCCTATGAATAAGACAAAGCCTCAAGTACGAATTCGACGGATTTTTCCATCTGGTCAATTTCGACATATTCTTCGCGCGTATGCGGGTTATGATTCCCAAGGCCCAGTGCCAGACACGGTATGCCGCGGGAATTTAGAATATTGGCATCAAGTCCTCCGCCAGTCGAAGTTAATTCCGTGTGAATGCCGAGTGTCTTCCCTGCCTCCAGTAAATTTTGAACAGCCGGATGTGCAGGATCTATGCTAAACGCTTCATAGGCGAGTTCCTTCGTATAGCTGAAATTTGCCTGGTTCTTGGCTGCAACAGTTTCAAATTTTTCAAGAATTTTATCGGTTTCAATTTCAAGTTTCGCTTGATCATGACTTCGTACCTCTGCCGTGATTTGTACCTTTTCAGCAACCACATTGCGTGCTGTGCCACCGGTAATGATCCCGAAATTACTCGTTGTTTCCTGGTCTATCCTTCCTGATTTCAAGTCTGCAATGGCTTTGGACGCAACAACAATTGCATTCACGCCCGTTTCAGGCGCCAGGCCCGCATGTGCAGCTTTACCCTGAACAACCAGATCAAGCGTGATATGAGAAGGTGCTGCGTGGACTACGGTACCCACAGGGCCGTCACCATCCAAGACATAGCCGAAGTCAGCTTTAAGGGCATAATCAAGATTTTTTATACCATAAAGACCAATTTCTTCCTGGACTGTCAGAACAACTTCAACCGGACTATGCAGGATATGCTTGTCTTCCTGAAGCCTGCTCAGTACTGCGAGTATTACGGCTATTCCAGCTTTATCATCCGCCCCAAGGATGGTTTGTCCATCGCTGTAAATGACCCCTTCCTCAATCCGGGGTGTCATTCCTTCAGTGGATGCTACCGTATCCATATGAGCTGCAAGCATGATCACCGGTGCACCCTCACTGTTGCCCTGCAGTACTGCGATCAGATTGCCCGTATCACTCCCTGTTTTGGCGGCGGAATGGTCCTCATAGACATCAGCACCGAGCTCTTTCAACCTTCGTTTTAGATAGCCTGCGAGTTTCCCTTCTTTTTTGGACGGACTGTCAATGGAAACAAGCTTAAGAAATTCATCCGTAACATTAATTGACATAGTTACCTCCGATCACGCATGCTTTCACTCATAGAATAAACAACCGCTCCGCCTCATTAACCATTAAAATATCATCTGACTTTATCATGAAACAAAAACTATCATCCTATGTGTATGGCTCAAAAATATTTTTAACGGCAGACTAGATGCTAACCCGGTATAGTACTATACCGGGTTGCAAGTCAACCCTATTCCAGTTCGTGAATAAGCAGTCCGCTTCTCAGTTTGGGTTCAAACCAGGTAGATTTGGGCGGCATAAGCTTATCTGCATCAGATACCGCAAAAAGTTCATCAATCGATGTCGGATACATCGAAAAAGCAAGTTTCATATCACTGGCCACCCGCTTTTCCAGTTCCTTCAGGCCGCGTATCCCACCGACAAAATCGATTCGTTTATCCGTTCTGACATCTTTGATATCCAGGATCGGTGTTAAGAGATGATTTTGCAGCAGTGAAACGTCCAAGCCTTCCACAGGATCATCGGAAAGGATCTCAGCCCTGGCCTCCAGTTTATACCATGATTCTTCCAGATACATACCAAAGACAGCTTTTTTCTGAGGCTTATAGGGTTCAGCACCCGTTTTGGTTACAATAAATGCTTTTTCTATTTCTTTCAGCAGGGCATCTTTCTGATAACCGTTAAGATCTTTGACTACTCTATTGTAATCCAGGATCATCAATTGATCGTGCGGGAAAAGGACAGAAAGAAAATAGTTGAATTCTTCCTCTCCGGTAAAACCGGGATGGGCGTCTCTTCTGCGCAAGCCTACTTTCACCGCCGAAGCAGCTCTGTGGTGTCCATCCGCAATATAGATGCTTCGGGTATTTTGAAATCCGAAATAGATCGCAGCCAAATCATGATCCCCATCTATTTTCCAAACGGTATGTCTAATTCCGTCCGGAGCAGTGAAATCATAGAGGGGGCTTTCTTGTTTAATTCGGCTGACAACCTCATTGATTCCCTGTTGAGACCGATAAGCCAAAAAAATCGGGCCGGTCTGAGCCTTGCAAATGTCGACATGATTAATTCTGTCAATTTCCTTATCTTCTCTGGTTTTTTCATGTTTTTTGATAACATTGTTCAGGTAATCATCCATCGCGGCACATCCGACCAAACCCGTCTGGGAACGGCCATCCATCACCAGTTCATACACATAATAGCAGGGTCTATCCTCCCTGACAAAAACGCCATTTTGGATCATTTCCTGCAGACTGTCTCTCGCTCTCTCATAGACCCGGATATCATAAGGACTGACCTCAGGAGTGAACTGGGTCTCTGCCCGGTCAATCTGCAAAAACGACAACGGTTCTTTTCTTACTTCAGCCAATGCTTCTTCGCGGTTATAGACATCATAAGGAAGTGCTGCGACTTTCGCAGCAAGTTCTTCCCTCGGCCGCAGCGCTTTAAACGGTCTGATTGTAGCCAAATCGAACCCTCCCATTACCAATGATATCAATTTTCATTATTTTACAATCCTGACTCTGTAGACTCCTTCAATCGCTTTAATTTTCTGCTTTATTTCCGGTGTGGATGGTATCTCAATATCAACCAAGGTATAGGCATACTGGCCTTTGCTCTTATTAATCATATCAGAGATATTGATATTCTCCTGAGCTAGGGCCGAAGTGAACTGACCAATCATATTCGGGATATTTTTGTGATGAATCGCGAGACGGCCGGCATTATCAGGATAACCGTTGTCACAGTCCGGATAGTTCACGGAATTTCTGATCGTGCCGTTTTCAAGATAATCCATGAGCTGGCTGACAGCCATCACCGCACAATTATCCTCTGATTCACAGGTGGAAGCTCCCAGGTGCGGAATAGCAACGACTTCATTCAGAGGCGCCATTTTAGGAGTAGGAAAGTCGGTAACATATTTGAATACCTTGCCAACTTTTAGTGCTGCAATCATATCTTCTTCATTGACTAAAGAATCGCGCGAGAAATTTAGAATGCGGACGCCGTTTTTCATCATTTTGAAGGCTTCTTCATTCAGCATCCCCTGAGTTGCATCGGACAAGGGTACATGGATGCTGATGAAATCACATTCTTTATAAATCTCCGCCAAGGATTTGCTGGGCTTGATATATTTAGACAAATGCCAGGCCGAGCGGACAGAAATGAACGGATCATACCCGTATACTTCCATGCCAAGTTTCATCGCCGCATTTGCTACGAGAACCCCAATCGCCCCAAGCCCGATTACACCCAGTTTCTTGCCGCTGATTTCAATACCTGCATACTTGGCCTTATTTTTCTCAACAAGTTTAGCAACATCCGGATCATCTTTAACAGAATTCACCCAATTTACGCCGCCGATAATGTCACGGGATGCCAGAAACAGTCCGGTCAGTACCAATTCCTTAACACCATTGGCATTAGCCCCCGGTGTATTAAAAACAACAATCCCTTTTTCAGCGCATTTATCAATCGGTATATTGTTCACTCCTGCTCCGGCCCGGGCAATTGCCTGCAGAGAATCCGGCAGGTCCAGTTCATGAACACTGGCACTTCTGACCAGAACGGCATCCGCCTCTTCATAGTTATCCGTAATAGCATATTCTTCCGAGAAATTGTCCAGCCCAATCTTGGCAATCGGATTTAAACAATTGATTTTAAACATATAGATACTCCTTTACTCTGATGGTATGAAGAATTACTTTCTAGATGTTTCCTTCTTCAAATTTTTTCATAAATGCGATTAACGCTTTCACGCCTTCCATGGGCATCGCATTGTAAATGCTCGCTCTCATTCCGCCGACTGAGCGATGACCTTCTAAATTTACCAAGCCGGCCTCTTTGGCTTCTTTGGTAAATTTCTTGTCCAGCTCTTCTAATCCGGTTACAAACGGCACATTCATCAGTGAACGGTCTTTCTTAACGACTGTTCCTTTAAACATTTTGCTGGAATCAAGATAGTCATATAAAATTGCGGCTTTTTCCTCATTGATTTTTTTCATGACTTCGAGTCCGCCCAGTTTTTTCAGCCATTTAAATACTTTGCCGCAAATATAAATGCCATAGGCCGGTGGTGTGTTATAAAGTGACTTGTTGTCTGCCTGTGTTTTGTATTTTAACATGGTAGGCGTCCCCGGCAGCACATCATCCGTAATCAGGTCCTCCCGAATAATGACGACGACAACGCCGGCCGGGCCGACATTTTTTTGAGCACCTGCAAAGATCAAACCATATTTGCTTACATCTACAGGTTCAGACAGAAAATCCGACGACATGTCCGCAACCAGGATTTTGTCACCGGTTTCAGGAAGTTCTGTAAACCTCGTTCCATAGATGGTGTTGTTATGGCAAATGTACACATAGTCAGCGTCCTCAGAGATCTTCAGGTCCTTCATATCCGGGATATACGTATAGGTTTTGTCTTCTGAAGACGCAATGACGTCGATTTTACCGTAGATCTTTCCTTCCTGAATCGCTTTCTTAGCCCATTGTCCAGTGTTCAGGTAATCAGCAACCCTGTTCTTCATTAAATTCATCGGGACCATGGCAAACTGTTGTGATGCTCCGCCTTGCAGGAACAGCACCTTATAATTATCCGGAATGTTCAGCAAATCCCTAAGATCCTGCTCCGCATCACCAATAATTTTTTCAAAAGCTTTGGAGCGATGGCTCATTTCCATCACGGACATCCCCGTGACATCATAATCCAGCATTTCCTCGGCAGCTTCTTTGAGAACTTCTTCAGGCAATACTGCCGGTCCAGCAGAAAAATTAAATACTCTTGTCATTGTAAATTCCTCCTCCATTATCCTATTAGTATTCTTTCACTTTTGTATAGCCCTATAAAAAAGCAAAATCCACCCCCAGTGTTGGGGCGGATATTCCGCGGTGCCACCCAAGTTTTAGCCAGTATTTCTTCATTAAGTGACAACGTTTTCATCTGCAGAAATATATAAATAAAACCTCTAATCCCAAAATTAGGGACGAGAGGTATTCCCGCGTTGCCACCCATGTTGCCAAATCGGCCAACTTATATCCGCGTTATCGGGCGGAACCCGTCACAATTCGTCATCGGCCACTCCAGGATGGAATCTCATCGCATGTTGGCTGACTCGCACCGGCCATCAGCTCTCTGAACAACATTTAAATCAGATTTTCCTCTCATCGTGTTTGAGCATATAGGTTATTTTCAATATACTAATGTATTCAGAATGATTTGTCAAGTGGATAGATGATCTTCATGTGATGGACGATCTTCATTTTTCTCCATCCAATTGTGCATATAAAACCCCCTCTGCACATAAGAAACAGAGCACCCATTGATGCTCTGTCCTCATTTCTTAATTAACCTTTGCCACCAGTAAATCGGGTCTGTTGATATTGCTCTGTTTGTCGGTATTGTACTGTCTTTTGCTGATAAGGAACATTACAGCAGGGCATAGTCGGAAAGCAAATCACTGGATAATAACACGTACATGCATACGAATAAAAGCCTTTTCCAAAAAGGTGCATTTTTTGTTACCTCCTCGTATAAATTTTTTAAACAAAGTAGATTTAGATTTTGTATTACCATTATATTCCATACTGCTTTTTTTGAAATTAGTCCATATATTTTATTAAATTTTTAACCAAACAAAGACCTGGCAAATAGTATAAACTGAGGTGATTAACATGTATTCGATTATGCTTTCTTTAAATAAACGTCAGCTTTATGTGTCCAAAGACAGTCAAATTATCAGGAACTATCCGATTGGCATCGGAAAAACAGCGACACCTACTCCAATCGGATCTTATGAAATCATTAGTAAAGTACCAAATCCCGGAGGCGTATTTGGTGTGATGTGGCTTGGACTCAGCATCCCTGGATATGGAATCCATGGTACAAATAATCCTCAGTCAATTGGCAGACAAGTTTCTAAAGGCTGTATCCGCATGCTTAATAAAGATGTCTTAGAGCTCGCTAGAATTATCCCCACTGGCACCTCAGTCACTATCCGTTCTTAATTAAGAATACCCCTATTGTCCACCAATCGCATGGAAACCAAATAAGAAACAGAGCACCAAAATAGATGCTCTGTTCTTAATTACCTGGCAACGTGCTATTTTCCCTTGCAGTATCGTCGCCCCAGGAGGTCTTAACTTCCGTGTTCGGGATGGGAACGGGTGGTACCCCTCCGGTATAGTCACCAGATCTTTTCGAGGCTCGAGGTTTGAAGCTCAAGGTTCGATCTAGTTGGAATCGGCTTACCGATTCCTTCTTTAATCTTTCCCGTGCTTCTAGCTCGTTCTCTCAAAACTGCACAACAAATCAGCTTCATGCATTCAATCATCAATCTAGGAATCTAAAGGTCAAGACCTCGACCTATTAGTACCGGTCCGCTCCACATGTCACCATGCTTCCACTCCCGGCCTATCAACCTGATCATCTTTCAGGGGTCTTACCAGATTAACTCTGTGGGAAATCTCATCTTGAAGCTGGTTTCGCACTTAGATGCTTTCAGCGCTTATCCATTCCGGATATAGCTACCCAGCTATGCCTCTGGCGAGACAACTGGTACACCAGTGATCCGTCCAACCCGGTCCTCTCGTACTAGGGTCAGATCTCCTCAAATTTCCTGCGCCTGCGACGGATAGGGACCGAACTGTCTCACGACGTTCTGAACCCAGCTCACGTACCGCTTTAATGGGCGAACAGCCCAACCCTTGGGACCTACTACAGCCCCAGGATGCGATGAGCCGACATCGAGGTGCCAAACCTCCCCGTCGATGTGAACTCTTGGGGGAGATAAGCCTGTTATCCCCAGGGTAGCTTTTATCCGTTGAGCGATGGCCCTTCCACTCGGAACCACCGGATCACTAAGCCCTACTTTCGTACCAGGTCGACTTGTTTGTCTCTCTGTTAAGCTCCCTTTTGCCTTTACACTCTTCGCGCGATTTCCATCCGCGCTGAGGGAACCTTTGGGCGCCTCCGTTACTCTTTAGGAGGCGACCGCCCCAGTCAAACCGCCCGCCTGACACTGTCCCCAACCCCGATTCAGGGGCCTAGGTTAGAACTTCAGTACAAAAAGAGTGGTATCCCACCGGCGGCTCCACCAATACTGGCGTACTGGCTTCCAAGCCTCCCACCTATCCTGTACATTTTATACCAAAATCCAATGTCAAGCTGCAGTAAAGCTCCATGGGGTCTTTCTGTCCTGTCGCAGGTAACCCGCATCTTCACGGGTATTACAATTTCGCCGAGTCCCTCGTTGAGACAGTGTCCAGATCGTTACGCCTTTCGTGCGGGTCGGAACTTACCCGACAAGGAATTTCGCTACCTTAGGACCGTTATAGTTACGGCCGCCGTTTACTGGGGCTTCAATTCAAGGCTTCGCTTGCGCTAACTTCTCCTCTTAACCTTCCAGCACCGGGCAGGCGTCAGCCCCTATACTTCTCCTTACGGATTTGCAGGGACCTGTGTTTTTGTTAAACAGTCGCCTGGACTATTTCTCTGCGGCTCTGTTGCCAGAGCACCCCTTCTCCCGAAGTTACGGGGTCATTTTGCCGAGTTCCTTAACGAGGGTTTTCTCGCGCGCCTTAGGATTCTCTCCTCATCTACCTGTGTCGGTTTGCGGTACGGGCACCACATTTCTCACTAGAGGCTTTTCTTGACAGTATGAACTATCCCGCTTCGCTACTTATTTTCGCTCCCCATCACATCTCACGGTTTAGCGCTGCGGATTTGCCTACAGCACCCACTTGATGTTTGGACGTGCATAACCAACAGCACGCTCAGGTCATCCTCCTGTGTCACCCCATCGCTCAAACGATTTATGGTGGTATTGGAATTTCAACCAATTGTCCATCGCCTACGCCTTTCGGCCTCAGCTTAGGTCCCGACTTACCCTGGGCGGACGAGCCTTCCCCAGGAAACCTTAGATTTTCGGCGGGAAGGATTCTCACCTTCCTTTTCGCATACTCATACCGGCATTCTCTCTTGTCACCACTCCAGTAAACCTTACAGTTATCCTTCTACGCTGTGACAATGCTCCCCTACCCATTCAGAAGTCAGATGACAGATTCCAGAAGCCAGATTATTCCCAATTCTGATGAAGCTTATAGAGTTGCTTGCCTAACTCATCATATCTGTTAAACAATTCTTTATACTCTTCTTCTTGGATATAACCTAGATCTTTCACTATCTCTAACAAGACCTTCGTTTCTTCTTTTGATCCTTGGGCCATTTGTAATTCCAGAATCCAGATACCAGATGCCGGATGTCAGATTCTCGTTCTGACCTCTGGCTTCTGTCATCTGTCATCTGTTATCTTATTTGGCTCCCAATCTCATACTTTTCGAAGTCAGGAAATCTTTGGCTTATTCGATGAATTTCTAGTGCTAGCTTATATGCAATCTGATATACCCTCAGATCACGATAGCTTTCTATCATCTTTTACCTCTTTCCGACTTCTGGTCTCTGTCATCTGACCTCTGTATGCCGCGGCTTCGGTGCTACGCTTGAGCCCCGTTACATTTTCGGCGCAGAACCACTCGACCAGTGAGCTATTACGCACTCTTTAAATGGTGGCTGCTTCTAAGCCAACATCCTGGTTGTCCCTGCGGTTCCACATCCTTTTCCACTTAGCGTAGTCTCTGGGACCTTAGCCGTCGGTCTGGGCTGTTTCCCTCTCGACTATGAAGCTTATCCCCCACAGTCTGACTCCCAACTTCTAAAAATACGGTATTCGTAGTTTGATAGGGTTCAGTAACTTTTAAGCCCCTAGCCCATTCAGTGCTCTACCCCCGTATTTCATCCATTGAGGCTAGCCCTAAAGCTATTTCGGGGAGTACCAGCTATCTCCGTGTTCGATTGGCATTTCACCCCTACCCACAGTTCATCCCCTGCCTTTTCAACGACAGTGAGTTCGAGCCTCCAATGAGTTTTACCTCACCTTCACTCTGACCATGGGTAGATCACACGGTTTCGGGTCTGCAACATGCAACTAGTCGCCCTATTTAGACTCGCTTTCGCTTCGGCTCCGTATCTTAAATACTTAACCTCGCTGCATATCACAACTCGCCGGTTCATTCTACAAAAGGCACGCCATCACGCCTAAACGCTTTGACTGCTTGTAAGCATACGGTTTCAGGTTCTATTTCACTCCCCTCCCGGGGTGCTTTTCACCTTTCCCTCACGGTACTTGTTCACTATCGGTCGCCAAGTAGTATTTAGCCTTGGGGAGTGGTCTCCCCTGCTTCCCACGGGGTTTCTCGTGTCCCGCGGTACTCAGGATACTCTCTAAGTCAGTCTTCTTTTCGCTTACAGGGGTTTTACCTCCTATGCCGGAACTTTCCAGTTCGCTTCAGCTAAAAACACTGACCCGTTTTGAGAGTCCTACAACCCCGGCCTCCGAAGAGACCGGTTTGGGCTAGTCCCGTTTCGCTCGCCGCTACTCTGGGAATCGATTATTCTTTCTTTTCCTCCGGGTACTTAGATGTTTCAGTTCCCCGACTTGCCTTCGCTGTACCTATTTATTCAGTACAGGATATCCAAATATGACTCTGGATGGGTTGCCCCATTCGGACATCCACGGATCTATGCCTGCTTACGACTCCCCGTGGCATTTCGCTGTTAACCGCGTCCTTCTTCGGCTCTTGGCGCCAAGGCATCCACCGTATGCCCTTTATATCTTGACCTTCTGGTTCTTCCTCGACTTGTTATAGATGATTTGAATGTCTCCTATGCGCTTAGTAATTCTTACCTGACGGAGCATAGATGCTCCTAAGTTCAAATTCGCCACACGCCAAAACCTTAAGTTTTTGCGCTTTAGAATTTGAACGCCATTTCGTTGTCTTTACTTTCGCATTTCGCATTCTGCTTTTCTCGTTGTGCAGTTTTCAAAGAACAAGGATGTTCGAGTGTCGCGATGCCATGGATGGCAAGGAGCGACAAAGAACGTCTGCGCCATGGATGGCGCTAAGTTAAAATGCGCCACGGATGGCATTAACATTTTAACTTCCGATTTGATTGACCACATTTCTGCAGCAGGATCGTCAGTTTAACATTTCTGTTTCTACTTTGCAATCCTTATTTTTTTCCATACTTACCGTATTATAACGTTAAATATAGTCAAAAAAATTTTGAGTCACCTTTATCACTGAATGAAGCTTTAATGGTGGAGGTAGTCGGGATCGAACCGGCGACCTCTTGAATGCCATTCAAGCGCTCTCCCAGCTGAGCTATACCCCCAGGGTCACTCAAAACTAAACAACAAGAAATAAATTGCTAAACTCACCTTACTTGAGAGTCAGTCCAGTTTGCACTGCTTTACTCTAAGTACCGACCTTGGAGTAGATTGAAGTCTAGCTTCAATCGGTTCTCCTTAGAAAGGAGGTGATCCAGCCGCACCTTCCGATACGGCTACCTTGTTACGACTTCACCCCAATCATCTACCCCACCTTCGACGGCTGGCTCCTTACGGTTACCCCACCGGCTTCGGGTGTTGCAAACTTTCGTGGTGTGACGGGCGGTGTGTACAAGGCCCGGGAACGTATTCACCGCAGTGTGCTGACCTGCGATTACTAGCGATTCCGACTTCATGCAGGCGAGTTGCAGCCTGCAATCCGAACTGAGAACGGCTTTCTCGGATTTGCTTCACCTCGCGGCTTCGCTTCCGTCTGTACCGTCCATTGTAGCACGTGTGTAGCCCAAGACATAAGGGGCATGATGATTTGACGTCATCCCCACCTTCCTCCGGTTTGTCACCGGCAGTCTATCTAGAGTTCTCAGCTTTACCTGTTAGCAACTAAATATAGGGGTTGCGCTCGTTGCGGGACTTAACCCAACATCTCACGACACGAGCTGACGACAACCATGCACCACCTGTCTCAACTTTCCCCGAAGGGCACTCCCATATCTCTACGGGATTAGTTGGATGTCAAGCCTTGGTAAGGTTCTTCGCGTTGCGTCGAATTAAACCACATGCTCCACCGCTTGTGCGGGCCCCCGTCAATTCCTTTGAGTTTCAACCTTGCGGCCGTACTCCCCAGGCGGAATGCTTATTGTGTTAACTGCGGCACAGAAGGGGTCGATACCCTCTACACCTAGCATTCATCGTTTACGGCGTGGACTACCAGGGTATCTAATCCTGTTCGCTCCCCACGCTTTCGCGCCTCAGCGTCAGTTACAGTCCAGAAAGTCGCCTTCGCCACTGGTGTTCCTCCACATCTCTACGCATTTCACCGCTACACGTGGAATTCCACTTTCCTCTCCTGTCCTCAAGCCATACAGTTTCCAATGCTTTACGGAGTTAAGCTCCGCACTTTCACATCAGACTTATATTGCCGCCTACGCGCCCTTTACGCCCAATGATTCCGGACAACGCTTGCCCCCTACGTATTACCGCGGCTGCTGGCACGTAGTTAGCCGGGGCTTCCTCGTTAGGTACCGTCAATCACCTGCATTATTTACACAGATGCCGTTCTTCCCTAACAACAGTATTTTACAACCCGAAGGCCTTCTTCATACACGCGGCGTTGCTCCGTCAGACTTTCGTCCATTGCGGAAGATTCCCCACTGCTGCCTCCCGTAGGAGTCTGGGCCGTGTCTCAGTCCCAGTGTGGCCGTTTACCCTCTCAGGCCGGCTACTGATCGTCGCCTTGGTAGGCCGCTACCCCACCAACTAGCTAATCAGACGCGGGTCCATCCCTAAGCGCTAGCATTTTCAGAGGCCAGCTTTCTTCTCCAAGAGATGCCTCTCGGACAATACATCCGGTATTAGCAGCCGTTTCCAGCTGTTGTCCCGGTCTTAAGGGCAGGTTACCCACGCGTTACTCACCCGTTCGCCACTAAGATAGCTAAATCGCAAGCTTCATTAACTATCTCCGTTCGACTTGCATGTGTTAGGCACGCCGCCAGCGTTCGTCCTGAGCCAGGATCAAACTCTCCATAAAAACTATTTACGGAGCTTGATTCAGCTCGTTTGTTTACCAAAAATTCATTGACGAGTCTAGCTTTTAATTCATTCTTGTTGTTCAGTTTTCAATGACCTTGATTTCCTTTTGGCTCGCTGTGTCCCGAGCGCTTAGTTATAATAACAAAGTTACCGGTACCTTTCAAGCATCTTTATCCCAGTTTAAACATCACTAGGTCAAGAATGCTTCGTTTTTTCTACAAAATTCTACGAATATCTAAAGGATAATCATTTTCTTAATTAAATATTCATCTTTATTAATCTTCTCTGGATTTCATGGTAGGAAATAAGATAACGTCCCTGATAGAGGCTGAATCTGTCAGAAGCATGACGAGCCTGTCAATCCCAATGCCAAGTCCGCCTGTAGGCGGAAGTCCATATTCAAGCGCTTGAAGAAAGTCTTCATCCATCATGTGCGCCTCATCGTCACCCTTTTCTCTTTCCAGAACCTGTTTTTCAAATCTCCCTCTCTGATCAATGGGGTCATTTAACTCCGAGAACGCATTTCCTGCCTCTCTACCATAAATAAATACCTCAAACCTGTCCGTATACTCAGGATTTTCTGCATTCCTTTTAGCAAGAGGAGAAATTTCTACAGGATGACCGATGATAAAAGTTGGTTGAATAAGTTTTGGTTCAACAAATTCTTCAAAAACCTCATTGATAATTTTGCCCTTGGTTTCCAGGGCATTAATTTGCAGCCCTTTCTCCATGGCAACTTTTCTGGCTTCTTCATCGGTTTCAATTTGGGTAAAATCTATTCCAGCATACTCTTTAATTGCGTCAAGCATCGGCAAGCGGCGCCAGGGCTTCGCGAAATTAATCTTTTCACCCTGATAAGTAACTTCCTGGGTATGAAGAACTTTCTCCACAATATAAACGATCATATCCTCTGTAAGGTTCATAATGTCTTCATAATTTGCATAAGCCTGATATAGTTCCATCATGGTAAATTCAGGGTTATGCTTAATCGAAATTCCTTCATTCCGGAAATTACGGCCAATTTCAAATACCTTTTCAAAACCGCCCACAATCAGCCTCTTAAGCGGAAGTTCCAGAGCTATCCTCATGTATAACTGCATATCAAGCGCGTTATGATGCGTAATAAAAGGCTTTGCAGTCGCGCCGCCTGCGATCGGAAGCAGCGTAGGCGTCTCAACCTCCAGAAATCCTTTCTCTTCCAGGTATTCACGCATCGTTCTAATAATTTTATTTCTGGTGATAAATGTTTCCTTCACTTCTGCATTCATGATCAAATCAAGATAACGCTGACGGTAACGGATATCGACGTTGGTAAGCCCATGAAACTTTTCCGGCAGCGGTCTCAGCGATTTTGATAGCAATGTAATATCCTCAGCCTTTATTGAAATCTCGCCTCTTTTGGTACGGAAAACGCTGCCGCGGACGCCGATAATATCACCAATATCAAACGTCTTTATCGTGTCAAACATTTCTTCGCCGAACGCATCAACCCGAATATAGATCTGGATTTTCCCCTGAAGGTCTTGAATGTGCACGAAAAGAACTTTCCCTTGATCTCTTTTGGACATGATTCTTCCGGCTGCGCTGACATCCTGCCCTTCCAGCTCATCAAAATTCTCGATAATGCCTTGTGATAAATGGGTTCTCAAGTAATGGTCCGCATAGGGCTCAATACCTTTCGCCCTGAGATTGTCCAGCTTGTCCAAGCGAATACGCATCAGTTCATTAATATCCAGATTTTCCATCGTTTTTTCCCCCAACATCTGTTTCAGTTCAATACTATATTATACCAAACAAGGCTATCCAACTAGTACCTTATCAGCTCTAAAACACATGTAAACCGTTGAGGAAAATTTTCGGATGGCAAGGAAATGAAGGGCAACGCAGTCATACAAAAATTTAACCAGCGGAAACATGTAGATTTAGTGTTCACATAATACCAATACCCTGTAAACACTATCCAGCCCGTAACACCATCACGCGGTATTACGGGCTAAAATTCAGCTTCATTTTGTTGAAATGGACCATTGAACGAACAAATTTTTTAATAGAAAGCAGCAAATAAACTAACGGATATCTACAATTTCATAACGAAGCATTCCTGCCGGAACATTAACCTCAACAACGCTGCCTTTAATTTGTCCAAGAACAGCTTTGCCAACCGGTGATTCATTGGAAATTTTATTGACTGCCGGATCTGCCTCTGCCGAGCCGACGATGGTATACTCTTCTTCGTCCCCGTATTCAACATCTTTTAACAGCACTGTACTTCCTATGGCAACATGGTCTTTTTCATCATTGTCGTCAATGACTCTGGCATTTCTCAGCATTTTCTCGAGAGTAATGATCCTGCCTTCAATAAAAGCCTGTTCATTTTTAGCATCTTCATATTCTGAGTTTTCGGATATATCTCCAAACTCAATGGCTTGTTTAATCCTTTCAGCAACTTCTCTCCTTCTTTGGGTCTTTAGAATCTCCAGTTCTTCTTCCAGTTTCTTCAAACCATCAAGCGTTAAAATGACTTCTTTTTCGGGCATAAAAAATACCCCTCCCTCTTTTTCTTATGAGGTAATTTTTTTGAATCCTTTTATGTGAGACATTATATACACAAGTAAAATAAAATATACGCTGTAAATCTCTTCCTAGCTTTTTAATACTCGTAATTATAAGGAACCTCCATTTTATTGTCAAGCAAATTTACTTAATATTTTGATAGCCGGATTAATGGTCCGGGCATTCCATCGAGTAAATGCCTGAAAACAACGTCTTCATTTCTTGGTAACTTTTGATTTTCATGATCTGGTTCCGGTACTCTGCTGCTTTCCTCATACCCGGGTCTTTGACACTTGCATAAATATTAAAATCTTTGAAAGCCTTGAAAACAGGGCTTTTTTTGTTAGAAAATCGTCAAATTATTGCTATTTAGTATTGAGCAATTTGTGGTAATGTGTTATAATATAAGGGTATGGAGGTGTTTGTTATGAAACTTACGCTATCTAAATCTAAAAATGCCACATCGCTTTATGTTACGAAATCAATTTACGTGAATGGTGTACATACTTCAAAAATGGTCGAAAAACTGGGAACACTTGCTGAACTGGAAAAGAAACTAAACGGTGAAGATCCTATCGAATGGGCAAAAAAGTATATTGCAGATCTGAACCAAAAAGAAAAAGAGGAACAGCGGGATGTCTTAGTCAAATATTCTCCTTCCAAAATCATTGCTAGAGATGAACAGCGTTTCTTTAACGGCGGCTACCTTTTCCTTCAGAAAATATATCACGAGCTCGGGTTACATCGGATCTGCAAAGAACTCTCCACCAAATATAAATTTTCTTTTGATCTTAATTCAATTTTGTCCAGGCTGCTTTATGCCAGGATTATTTTCCCTGCCTCTAAGCTGGCAACCCTTGAGCTGTCCAAAAAATTTATTGAACAGCCCAATTTCGAGCTTCAACACATCTACAGGGCGCTTGAAATCATTGCTAAAGAAATTGATTTTATCCAGTCTTCCCTTTACAATAACAGTCTGAAAATTTCCAAACGCAATACCGGTGTGCTTTATTATGACTGTACGAATTATTTCTTTGAAATTGAGGAGGAAGAAGGCCTTAAGCAGTATGGGGCATCAAAAGAACACCGCCCAAATCCCATTGTCCAGATGGGGCTGTTTATGGACGGTGACGGTATTCCCATCGCTATTGATCTTTTTAATGGCAATACTAATGAGCAGCTGACGCTAAGACCTTTGGAGAAAAAAATCCTGGCTGATTTTAAACTTTCCAAGTTTATCGTCTGTACGGATGCCGGTCTCGCTTCTCAAAAGAACCGGGAATTCAATAACGAAGGCGAACGGGCTTTCATTACCACCCAATCAATAAAAAAACTGAAGAAACACCTCATGGAATGGGCACTGGATTCTACCGGTTGGAAACTTTTCGGTGAACGTAAAAGCTATGATATTACAGAACTTGATGAGAATACGGATAAAGATAAAGTTTTTTATAAAGAGCGCTGGATCAAAGAAAACGATCTGGAGCAGAAGCTTATTGTGACCTTTTCTTTGAAATACCGAAATTATCAGCGAAAAATCCGTGATTCCCAAATAGAACGTGCCCGAAAAACAATGGCTTCAAACCCGGGGAAGTTAAAGAAATGCAATGCTAATGATTATAAAAGATTTATTGAAAAAAGATACTGTACGGATGACGGTGAGGTAGCAGATAATGAATTGTACAGTATTAACACTGACCTGGTTGCCAAAGAAGAGCTGTTTGACGGTTTCTATGCCGTCTGTACTAACCTTGAAGACGAAGCAGCGGCAATCATCAAAGTGAACCAAAGGCGTTGGGAGATTGAAGAGTGTTTCCGAATTATGAAAAGCGAATTCAAAGCCCGACCAGCATACTTAAGCCGTGATGATCGAATAAAAGCACATTTCACCACGTGTTTTATGTCTTTGATCCTCTACCGTTTTCTTGAAAAGAAGCTTGAAGAAAAATATACCTGTAGCGAGATTATTCAAGGATTAAAGGATATGAATTTCTTTGAAGTTAAAGGTGAAGGTTATATTCCGACCTATACCAGAACCGATTTTACAGATGCTTTACACAATATCTTTGGTTTCCGTACCGACTATCAGATCGTCAGTACCAGTCAGATGAAAAAAATTCTCAAAAGTACAAAGTCATAAAAACATTACTCACTTTTTTAAAAATGTAAAAGCCCGGATTTCCCTTGTTTGCAAGGGGTTCCAGGCTTTTTTGCTCTTTAAAGTGTCAAAGATGAGATTATAAGGAACCTCCATTTTATTGTCAAGCAAATTTACTTAATATTTTGATAGCCGGATTAATGGTCCGGGCATTCCATCGAGTAAATGCCTGAAAACAACGTCTTCATTTCTTGGTAACTTTTGATTTTCATGATCTGGTTCCGGTACTCTGCTGCTTTCCTCATACCCTTGATATACCAGGAAGCGTGTTTGCGGATCTCCTGTACACCGGTTCTTTCGCCTTTATATTCAATAATCTTTTCAAAATGCTGAATAAGTATTCTAAGTTTTTCTCTATTGTCAGGTTCCTGTGGAAGTGTTTCCGTATCGAGATAATATTGGGATCTGCCAATCAGCCACGGATTTCCTAAAGCTCCCCTCGCTATCATGACTCCATCGCATCCGGTAAGCTGAACCATTTTCAGCGCATCTTCCGGAGATAGAATATCCCCATTCCCAATCACAGGTATGCCAATTCTTGCTTTAATTTTACTGATCCATTCCCAGTCAGCCTTGCCGGAATAATATTGTTCTCTGGTCCGGGCATGAACTGTCAGCATGCTGACTCCTGCCTGCTCTAACATTGGCGCCAGTTCAAGCGCAACGATAGTGGAACTATCCCATCCCAGGCGGATTTTAACGGTAACAGGAACCCTCACAGCCTTTACCACTTCGGAGACAATTTCTATCGCTAACGGAATGTTTCGAAGAAGGGATGCTCCTTCACCATTTTTCACAATCTTTGGTGTCGGACATCCCATATTAATGTCTATGATATCAGCTCCATATGTTTCAGCTATTTCAGCTGCTCTGGCCATTGGGACAGGTTCAGATCCAAAAAGCTGAACAATTCGGGGTTCTTCTTCTCCTTTAAGATCAAGCATTTTAAATGTCTTGGCGTTATGATGCAGCAGGGCTTTATCGCTGATCATTTCCGTTATGACGTATTTGCCGCCTGTAAGCCGGATGATTTCCCGAAAGGCCTTATCCGTTATCCCTGCCATCGGGGCCATAAAAACAGGCTTTTCTGACAAATGATACTTCCCTAATTTCATTTTTACCTCAACATATACAATTACCGCAGATTTCTTTCATAAATATACAAAAGTCCTTCCAACGTTAAAAAAGGATCAATAATATCGATCATTTTGGAATCCCCGACAATCAGTTCAGCCAGACCCCCGGTTGCAATGACTTTAGTTTTTCCGCCAAGTTCTTTTTTCATCAGCTCGACAATACGGTCAATCTGTCCGCAAAATCCATGATATATTCCCGCTTGCATACCGCTGACTGTATTTTTGCCGATAACGTTTTTGGTCTTAACAATCTCTACTTTAGGCAATTTCGAGGCTTTCTGGTAGAGTGCCTCAGTAGAAATCCCGATTCCAGGCGCAATCGCTCCCCCTAAGTACTCTCCCTTTTCACTGACAGCGCAAAAAGTTGTTGCCGTGCCAAAATCAACAATAATTATTAACCCGCCGTATTTGGCATAGGCAGCTACAGCGTTTACAATCCTATCAGCCCCAAGTTCCCTTGGATTATCAATATTAATGGAAATACCGGTCTTAACGCCTGGACCAACAATAATCGGGGTTACGCTGAAATACTTTTTGATCATCCGTTCCAGCGCAGGCGTCACAGGTGGTACAACCGAAGAAATAATAGCCCCGGATATATTGCTGAAAGACAAATCGTGAAAACTGAATAAATTCTTAATTGTCGACGCATATTCATCCGATGTATTGTTTTTTCCGTGGAAATTCTCCAGTAATGAATAAGCTCACGGTCTTGGTAAACACCAAGTACAATATTCGTATTCCCGATATCGATGACCAAAATCATTGTACCCGCCTCCCTTTAGAACCGGATAAGTGCCAGATTATATTTTTTCAGCAGAATGAAGGTGCTTCTGAATAGATGGTTTGAAATCATCAACGACCATTGAAAAATCAATCGCTTCGACCGAATGCGTAAGCCTGCCTACTGAAATAATGTCCACTCCCGTCTCAGCAATTTGACGCACTGTGTCTTCCCTAACTCCTCCGGACGCCTCTACGACAACCCGGTGGTTAATATACTGAACCGCTGTTTTCATATCCTGCAGGGACATATTATCGAGCATAATCACGTCAACGCCGCTCAGAACGGCTTCCCGTACCTGTTCCAGCGTTTCACATTCAACCTCTATTTTAACCATATGGCCAACTTTTGTTTTGATTTTTTGAACAGCCTCAGCCAGATTTCCGATTGCGTCCAGATGATTATCCTTAAGCATAACGGCATCATACAAACCAAAACGGTGGTTCGTTCCTCCGCCGACCCTGACAGCGTATTTCTGCAGGTTTCTCATACCCGGCATCGTTTTGCGCGTATCTGTGACCTTAACGCCTAAATCAGATACAAGTTCGACAAATCTTTTGGTAATACTAGATATTCCTGAAAGATGCTGAATGAAATTAAGTACAGTTCTTTCAGCTTGAAGGATTCCTGCCAGTGAACCATTAATTTTCATGATCAGGGTCCCTGGTCCGATACTGTCTCCGTCTTCAACCTGCATCTGAACGTCTATGTACGGATCTATCTTCTTAAAGGTCATCTCAGCAATAAAAAGGCCGCAGATAATCCCATGTGCTTTGGCATAGATTCTGGCTTCACTCTGGTAATCTTTAGGAATGATCAGCGTACTGAGATCTCCGGTACCAATATCTTCTTTTAAAGCACGTTCAATCAATTCTTCATATTGAAACGTAGCGAACATGATAATCCCCCCTCATATAGACAGAATGCTTTTGCCAGTGTTCCTCCGCATTCGGGAAATCCCGTCGGAAATGGCCCCCTCTGCTTTCTTCACGTGCCAAAGCAGCCTTGATAATCACCATTCCAATCGCAAGCATATTGCCAAGCTCGAGTTCCGATACTTCAGAATGGGGGTTAAACCGTTCCATCAATTGATTTAATTCCGCCTGGGCCTGCCGCAAATGTTCTTCATCCCGAATGATTCCGACTTTATCCCATAAAATATTCTGCAGTTCTTCTTTCAGATTAGCCGGGTCTGCAGCGGAATCCCGGACATCACATTCATCGGGGCAGCCTTCATACGGCAAAACATCTTCCGGGTTGGGCATTTCGCCAATCTTCTGATTGATTGTATCAGAAATGGTTGAAGCAAATACTAATCCGTCCAACAAGGAGTTGCTGGCGAGCCTGTTGGCACCATGAACGCCATTACAGGCACATTCACCACAAGCAAAAAGATTTGGCAAATTCGTTTCACCAAATTCATTGATGCGGACTCCGCCCATTAAGTAATGCGCAGCAGGGCCAACCGGTACCGGATCTGTAGAAATATCAACGCCATAATTCAGACAGGTTTTATGGATTCCTGGAAACCTTTGTTCGACTTTGGAGTGTCCCATCGGGCTGAAATCGAGATAGACCTGTCCTGTCTGCATCTGCTTCCATATCTCCCTTGATACAACATCCCTCGGAGCAAGCTCTTTACCGGGAACACCCTCCATAAAACGTTCTCCGCGTGAGTTTACCAGTACAGCTCCCTCTCCTCTGGCTGCCTCCGAAATTAAAAAATTGGGCGCTCCCGGCAGCAGCAGGGCCGTAGGATGGAATTGAATAAATTCCATATCCATAAGTTCGGCTCCTGCCCGATAAGCAGCAGCTATTCCATCTCCTGTCGCAACCGCAGGATTGGTCGTATGCTTATACATCTGACCTGCACCGCCCGTGGCCAGGATAATGGCTTTAGCCAGCCATATTTCCATTGCCAAGGTAATATTGTTAAGCACCAGAGCTCCGCAAACCTCTGCTTTACTGTTCTTAACAAAATCAATTAAATAATAGTTTTCTTTAACGGTAATCGGGCTGGAATGCACAACTTCTACCAGGGCACGTTCTATTTCTCCGCCGGTGGCATCACCGTGAGCATGCAGTACCCTGCTTTTACTGTGGGCACCTTCCCGCGTAAAATCCAGTTTATTATTGCTTTCATCAAATTTGGTGCCAAAATCAATCAGCTTACTGACACACTCCGGTCCTTTCTCAGCCAGGATCTTGACTGCTTTCAGGTTGCATAGCCCTGCTCCGGCTTTAATGGTATCGCCATAGTGAAATTCAGGAGAGTCATCCTCATTAAGAGCAACGGCAATACCTCCCTGAGCATGCTCAGTGTTGCTTGCCATCACATCTTTCTTGGTCAGAACGGTTACTTCATATTTGGGACAAAGTTTGATTGCTGCAAACAATCCCGCAATTCCGCTTCCGAGAATAAGCACTTCTGTCTGGAAGATCTCAAGCTTATCCTTGTCCCAGGGAATCAGATAGTCATTCTCATTCATATCTCTTACTCATCCTCAATATCATATGTTCATTATTGGACGGCCAGCATTCTTTCCAGCGCGCAGACCGCCTTCTCTCTGATTTCTTTTGACACAGTAACGACCGGTGCCATGTTTGAAAGGGTATCCTTGACCTTTTGCAAGCTGATCTTTTTCATATTCGGGCAGATCATATGCGCTGAAGCCATATAAAATTGTTTTCCAGGACAGCGTTTAGTAAGTTCATGCAAAATGCCGCATTCCGTTCCAATAATAAATTCGGTGTCCGTTGAATTTTCTGCATACTTAATAATTCCGGCAGTAGAGCCAACATAATCGGCTTCCCGCCAGACTTCCTCGCGGCATTCAGGATGAACCAGAACTTTTGCTCCCTGATGTTCCTCCCGCGCCTTTAAGATATCTTCCCTGGCGAGTCTGTGATGGGTCGGACAAAATCCCGGCCACAGGTTAATCTTTCTGTTCGTTTTGGCTGCAATATATCCGCCGAGGTTGCCGTCAGGCACAAACAGGATCTCCTCTTTTCCAAGAGATTGAACAATTTTCTCTGCATTGGATGATGTACAACAAATATCGCTTACGGCTTTCACCTCTGCGGATGAATTAACATAACAGACCACCTTTGCACCGGGCAATTTGGTCTTCGCTTCTTTGAGCCGGTTTGCTTCGACCATGTCAGCCATTGGGCAGCCGGCCGAAGGTTCTGGAAGCAGGACAGTCTTTTCCGGGGATAGGATTGCAGCACTTTCTGCCATAAAATGGACCCCGCAGAATACGATGACATCCGCATCTGTCCGGGCAGCCTGCTGGGCGAGCTGAAGTGAATCTCCGACAAAATCCGCAATATCCTGAATGTCCCTCGGCTGGTAATAATGGGCAAGAATTACCGCTTTTCTTTGCTTGCGCAGAGCATTTATATCATTGATCAGCTGATCTTTGCGTTCGTCATTATCCATTATCAGCCGCTCCTTTCGCTCGTAGACCTTTTTCTAATTCTATTCTTCGACATAAAATGTGTCAAGCCTGTACGCCGTGCACTTCAACATCATCGATTCTGACCGGCTGGTTCTTTTCGTCGACAAAAACAATTTTCGGTGTATATCCTTTGCTTTCTTCATCGGAAAACAGCCCATAGGAAATAATAATCACCTGATCCCCGACCTGAACCAGCCTGGCTGCTGCTCCATTTAGACAGATCATTCCGGAATTCTCCTCTCCTGGAATAACATACGTTTCCAGCCTTGCTCCATTATTCAGGTTAACGACCTGAACTTTCTCATTTTCCAGAATATCGGCCTGCTCCATCAGGCTGCGGTCTATCGTTATGCTTCCCACATAATTCAGGTTGGCTTCAGTAACCCTAGCTTTATGGATCTTTGATTTCATCATATTTCTGAACATTTTTTCTCACACCTCCACGACAATATTATCAATCAAGCGCGTTGTGCCAAAACGTACGGCAAGAGCAATCACAACAGGGCAGTCAATACTGTCGACAGCTGCAAGATTGTCCGCTTTTCTTATTTCTACATAATCAATTTTCCCGTTTGATTCACTGCTTATTCTCTGTCTGATCTCTTCTCTGACAACTTCAGTGCAGGTCTCACCTTCAATAATTCGTGCCTCCGCTTCCTGCAATGAACGGAATAACACCGGGGCTTGCCGCCGGTCTTCACTGCTCAAATAAGCGTTTCTAGAACTCTTGGCTAGTCCGTCGCTTTCTCGAACCGTCGGGAAGGCCACGATTTTAACAGGGCTATTTAAATCTTTTGTCATTTGTTTGATGACAGCAACCTGCTGGTAATCTTTTAAGCCAAAATAGGCTTCATCAGGTTGAATAATATTAAAAAGTTTCGTCACAACAGTTGCTACTCCCTGAAAGTGTCCCTGACGGCTGGCTCCGCAGAGGACCTCGGTGATCTGGGATACCTGAACTGCCGTAAGGCTTTTTCCGTCCGGATACATTTCCGCGACCGAAGGAGCAAATAACAAGTCTACTCCTGCCTGTTCGGCGAGTCCCGAATCCCTGGCAAGATCACGCGGATATTTCTCATAATCCTCATTCGGACCAAACTGTAAGGGATTCACAAATATACTCATCACAATATAGATTTTTTTGTGATTCGGATCTTGATTTCTGGCTATTTTGACCATGGACTGATGGCCTTCATGCAAGAAGCCCATCGTGGGTATAAGGACAACAGCTTTTCCCAGCTGTTTGGCTGATGCTATTTTTTCTCTTGTTTCAGTTATTTTTTTGGCAATGATCATTGCTTTGTTTCCTTTCCTAAGTCATTCAAAAGTTCTTCCAGGTCGTTTAAATCTTCTGGGCGATAGGATGCCCTATCCCATAGTTTTTTTTCTAATCCCAATTCCAAGGCCAGCTTTCCAAGCTCTCTATAGACTGTTCTTATCTCTTCAGGCATGCTTTGTAAATGTCTTGCGACGACTTCGGCATCTCCCCTGGCAATTGGCCCTGTAAGCGCCCCAGGAAGCCCCAGTTTGCCAATATTCCGACAGGATCCGGCTAACAGCGGAAGTAAGGCAGCCAGAGCGTCTTTACGCTCTATTCCGGCCTGTTCAAATAGTTTGACTGCCAGCAGGACCAGCGAAACAAGATAATTTGAGACGACAACCGCTCCAGCATGATAAAGGCTTTTTTTAGCCGGATTAATTTTAAGTGGAATTCCGCCTAATAACATAACCAGTTCCTCCCCTTGGCGCTCAACCTCCGGACTGCTGCCTTCTATGCCAAAATAGGTTCCCTTCATGACGGAAACCGCGACATCAATATTTGCAAAGGCCTGCAGTGGATGCAGAGACAGGTAGCCGACAGGCAGTACAGGATCCTGACACATGACTCCCGAAGGCAAAGACCCTGAGCAGTGAATCCAGATTTGACCTGGTTTAATATCCTTCTCCTGAGAAAGTCTGGCCGCTGCGTCTTCAATGTTGCAATCCTGAGTCGTAATAAAAATCAGATCTGACTCCATCACAAGCTGCTTCAATCCAAGCTGCTCTTTTGGCAAGTATCTGCGAAAATGATCATATGACCTTTTGCCGCGGGTATGGACTCCGATACACTCCAGCCCTGCTTTCTCCAACAGAATCGCCAGAGATGTCCCGACCACGCCAGTTCCGATGATTCCAAATTTTATTGTATTTTCTGACAAAAAAATACACCTCACATGGTGAAGGTGTATTGTTATAAACGAATTCAACATATACCCTGCCTTCACCGTCCCAGTAGTAATAATCCAAGCGGTTGATGCACGATCCGATCAGTCATAAAAAATAGTAGAACTGCTACGGTACAACTCTATACAGATATCGTCTGCAGCTTACTCTTTAGTATATGATAAAGAAGAGAAATAATAAAGAAAAATCTTAAAGAACCATCCATATTTTATGATTTTTTATAATTTTACTTAAAACGTATTGATCTTATTTATACCTATATTTTAGTAATTTTTTTAATAAGTCCTTCGCCTTGAACAGTTCCGATTACTCTTCCTGACTGCAGAATATAATCCGGTGATATTTCTCTTAGCGGAGCCAGTACGAACTCTCTTTGTTCCATAAAGGGATGCGGAATTGTCAGTTTTTCAGTCTGAATTACGTAATCCTGATAGGAAAGAATATCGATATCAATGGTGCGCGGCCCCCAATGAGTCAGTCGTTTTCTTCCTAGAGACGTTTCAATTTGCTGGCAGACCTCAAGCAGTTCGTAAGGATCCAGCTCCGTTTCAATGCCAATGGCCATATTCAGGAAAGGTGACTGGTCAACATTGCCCCAGGGTTCAGTCTCATAGAGGCTGGAAATACGCTGAATCATGATCCCTGAAGTATCCATCAGCATATTGAGTGCCCGATCCAAATATTCCTTGCGGTCTCCTTCATTGCTCCCCAAACTTAAAAATGCTCTCATCTTTTTTCTCCCGTATGATTTCTACGGATATATCCTTAAGAATTCCGGAAACCGGGGCATTCGGCTTATGTACCTCTACCCGGACGCCTGAACAGCGAAATCCGGTTGTAATTTCCAAGGCTATTTTTTCGGCAAGCGTTTCGATCAGCTGATAACGCTGATCAAGGACACAATTTTTGATTACTTGATAGACTTCAGCATAATTGACAGTTTCCGCTAGATTGTCCTGCATACTGACCGGTTTTTTCAGGAAGATGTCCACGTCAATCAGAAATCTTTGGCCAAGAACCTGCTCCTCCTCCATCACCCCATGGTAAGCATAAAACTCCATACCACGCAGGTGAATGACATCACTTTCCTTCATAATCTTCTCCTCTTTTTCGACGTATCACCAGGTCAGTGATAAGCGCAGCCTTTTTGTTTTCGGGAACATCATGCACACGCAGAATATCTGCTCCGGCGACAATTCCGAGCGTCCCCAGGGCAATCGTCGGTTCCAGCCTTTGATCAACCGGAAGGTTCAAGGTCCGTCCAATCACGGATTTGCGGGATACTCCCAGAAGAAGAGGACACCCTAGCGATTTAAATTCTTCCATCCGGCTTAAGACTTCCATATTCTGTTCCGGTGTTTTTCCAAACCCGATTCCGGGATCGACAATAATTTGATTCTGCGTCAATCCGCAGTCTAGAGCCATTTCAATGCTACGCTCCAGGAATGACAATATTTCACCCATCATATTCTTATATTCTGTATGATCCTGATTATGCATTATCACGACCGGAGCTTGATATTCTGCAATAACGCCGGCCATTTCAGGATCTTTCTGCAAACCCCAGATATCATTAATGATATGGGCCCCCAACCGCAAAGACTTGGCTGCAACAGCTGCTTTTTGGGTATCAATCGATATTGGAACCGAACAGACCGGGATAAGTGCTTTAAGTACCGGTTCAAGTCTGGACCACTCTTCTTCGGCACTGACGCCGCCATATCCCGGGCGGGTGGACTCCCCGCCAATATCAAGCATATCAGCACCGTCGGCAACCATTTTTTCCGCCTGCTTTAAAGCATTCTCGATGTTGTCAAATTTTCCGCCGTCGGAAAAGGAATCCGGCGTTACGTTTAATATTCCCATGATCAAAGTCTTTTGACCCCAAATGAGACTCTTTCCCCTGCAATCAATGATTCCGGCCGGAGGTTCCTCCAAATAGGTCATCAGCTCGCATAAGGACTGAGCGAGGGATTGGAACTCCGCGGACATCGTCGCCAGTCTGTCCGCAAGTTTGGTTAACTGCTTATAGGTACCTATAAGCAACACATCGCTTTCCGGTGCTCCGTTGTCGAGCAAATCTTTATGGACAGCTGCATCTCCACCGGAGGAGAGCATTTCCTGTTTCAGAACCAAGGCTACCGGAGCCGGTACATTCTCCAGCTTGATCGGTTTGGTCAAAGCCTTGCCGTTCATATATGGAAGACCACCAGGGTCAACGCCAACCTGGCTTAGGGCTCTTTCAGCCTGCAGCAGGCTGTCTATTTTTAGCCATCGCATATTGTACGCCTTCAAATCCTTCACTCCTTTTCCGCCTTAATCAATGAATTCATTTTCTCCAATTCAGGCGCTCACCTGTTATCAGGTTATCCTTTCTTTACCTCCGAAGCGTACTCGAAGGTATAGCTTCCTTTAAAGGATGGAATTGTCACCGTTTCGCGGGTTATTTCAACTTTTCTGCCAAATTGTTTCAAGTCAATCGCGATCATATTCGTCAAATAGTCGAGTAGATCATCCTGTTTGCCAATAGCCAGGATTTCATACGTGGTTCCGCCAATCCTGCTGATCGGGACTGAATTCACCAGGATTGTCGCTGTCCCGCTGATAACAATGGAAGTCGAAGCAACAATCCGCTGACCATTGATGCTGATCGCTTCTGCTCCTGCCAATCGCAGGACATTCACGATCTCGCGCAGCTCATCCGTACTCAGCGGGATAACTGCATCAGTATCCGGACCGCTGTCTTTGACAATCATCTTAACCCCAGGTCCGGTAACAGCGATGGTTCCGTCAGCGATTTTAAGCTGATCCAGTCTTGCCCTAAGATAGGGATTCTCACTGTTTTGGTTCCTGTATCTTTCCAATTCTGCAGATATTCGATTATATTCTTCCTGCAAAGAATTGTTTTCATCCTGCAAGGTTTTCATCACCGTATCGGTCTGCTCAACTCTTTGCTGCTGAATTTTTTCTGCACTGTCCACTTCTCTTTGCGCCTGAAATTGAAGGGAAATCAAAAAGCCAATCGCTACGGCGGCAATCGTCGCAACCGTTATGACATGTTTGTTTATCAAGTCTAACCCTCCTTGACAGGCTGTGCATACTTATAACTGTACTGATTGGCGGCAGGTACTGTGACAGATTCCTTAGGTATTTCCAGTTTACGGGTTATGCCGTATTGTTGCTGATATTCCCCGAGCATGTCCCATACGTAAAACTGAAGAGCCGATTTTAAGTTATCCTGATTGCCAATCGCCACGATGTTATACGGTGGCATCTGTCTTGTGTTGTTGATCTTAATATAAGAACCGCTGCAGAATATTTCTGTATTAGAAGTAATCCGCTGGTCATTAATCGAAATGGCCTCAGCTCCGCCATTCCACAGTGCATTGACGATTGCCCTCAAGTATTCCTCATGGATATAATAATTCCCAATGTTCCCATTACTTGTGCTTCGCTTCTGATCAGAATCATCCAGAACGATCACAATGCCCGGGCCACTGAGGGACACAAGCCCTGCACTGATCTTCGCCTGCTCCAACTGCTCGGAAGCCAGGGCCGCAGCGCTTTCCCCCGCCTGATACTTCGTCAATTCTTCCAGCAGTTTGTCATTTTCTCCAGCCAATTGTTCATTCTCCATCTCCAGCTGAAGAAGGCTCGGGAGATTTTTCTCCTGCGAAGAAGCATTTTGATCAGCCATATAGGATTTAATAATAATTACAAGAAAAACACCGATCAGCAGCATACCCACACTGATCATCATCCATGCCATTTTCTTTTTATCCTGCATCTGATTCACCCCGGCTTATTCTGACATATAAAACAAAACTTGGTTCAGAAAGTACTTTGAGTTTTTCTGACAGACTGTAAAAAGGACACCCGAATGGGTGTCCTTGTATTTACTCGCTAAGCCACTCTTCACCGGCTTTTGCATAATGAAGAATCTCCGCCGGTTTGAAGTACAAGGAAATTTCCCTCTCGGCACTTTCCACAGAATCTGAGCCATGGATGACGTTTCTGCTGATGTCCATCGCATAGGCGCCTCTGATAGAACCAGGGTTGGCATTGGCAGGATTGGTCGCCCCCATCATTTCTCTAGCTATAGCGACTACATTCTTGCCTTCCCAGACCATCGCCACAACCGGCGAGGACATAATATACTGAACGGTAGGTTCAAAAAAACCTTTACCCTTATGTTCCTTATAGTGTTCTTCCGCCAAGGCTCTGTCTACCTGGATCAACTTTAAGCCAACAAGCTTAAATCCTTTCTTTTCAAATCTGCCAATCACTTCACCAACCAGACCTCTTTGAATGGCGTCCGGCTTAAGCATAAGAAAAGTTCTTTCCACGGGAATCCTCCTTAAATGTCTATTATAAGATATTTTGAGCTCATCTGAGCAAGTATCTTGTCAACCTTAAGCATTTTCACTTTCTTCTTTTGGTTCATTATCTTCCGTACTGTTGCCGTTTGTGGACAGAGGCGTGTCATAAGGATCACCTATGCGTGACTCGTCATATTTGGCAATAATATCCTGGAAAGAGTCTGCCTCCAGCGTTTCATTGACCATCAGTGCCTGGGCAATCGCATGCAGAATCTCAATTTTCTCTGAAATGATATCCTGCGCCTTTTGATAAGATTCATCAATGATACGGCGCACCTCATGATCAATCGCCTGGGCTACAGATTCACTGTAATTACGGTCACGCGCAATATCACGTCCCAGGAAAACCTGTTCTTCTTTATGGCCGAAAGTTACCGGTCCGAGCTCTTCCGACATCCCGAGTTCGGTAATCATTTTTCTTACGATGCCTGTCGCACGTTCCAGGTCGTTGGAAGCGCCGGTACTGATCTCATGCAAAACCAGAGCTTCAGCTACTCTGCCGCCCAAAAGCATGGTGACCTGGTCAAGCAGCTGGGACTTCGTCATATAGTTGCGGTCCTCTTTCGGCAGCAGCAGCGTATAGCCTCCTGCCCGGCCTCTTGGTATAATCGAAACCTTATGCAGGGGATCCGTATGCGGAAGGTATTCTCCCAGAAGCGCATGGCCGGCTTCATGGTAAGAAACCAGTTTCTTTTCAAAATCACTGATCACCCGGCTTTTCTTTTCCGGACCGGCAATGACTCTTTCAATCGAATCTTCCAGCGCCTTCATATCGACTTTTTTCTCATTACGCCGGGCTGAAAGCAAAGCAGCTTCATTGACCAGATTGGCAAGATCAGCCCCTGTAAAGCCGGGGGTTCTGCGCGCTAAAACTTCAAGGTTAACATCTGAAGCTAACGGTTTACCCTTGACATGGACCATCAGAATTTCCTCTCTTCCTTTGATATCCGGGAGAGTGACAACAATCTGTCTGTCAAAACGCCCAGGACGGAGAAGAGCCGGATCCAGGATATCCGAACGGTTGGTCGCAGCAATGACGATGACACCTTCGTTACCGTTAAATCCGTCCATTTCGACCAGAAGCTGATTCAGGGTCTGCTCGCGCTCATCATGGCCGCCGCCCAAGCCGGCACCGCGCTGACGTCCCACAGCATCAATTTCATCGATAAAAACGATACAGGGGGAATTCTTTTTAGCCTGTTCAAAAAGATCCCTCACCCTTGAGGCTCCAACACCAACAAACATTTCCACAAAATCCGAACCGCTGATGCTGAAGAACGGAACTCCGGCTTCTCCGGAAACGGCTTTCGCCAGCAAAGTTTTTCCGGTTCCGGGAGGGCCAAAAAGGAGTACCCCTTTCGGAATCTTAGCTCCAATCTCATTGAATTTTTTCGGTGATTTCAGAAATTCTACGATTTCTTCCAATTCTTCCTTAACTTCATCTGCACCTGCAACATCTTTAAACGTATATTTGTGTTCATCTGATACCAACCGTGCCCTGCTTTTGCCAAATTGCATTACCTTGCTTCCGCCGCCTTGGGTTTGCTGCATCATGTAGAAGAACAACCCAAAAATAAACAGGAACATCAGGAGAGTTGGCAGGACAGAAACCCACCACGGTACAGTGGCCGGAGGCTCAAATGTAAGGTTGATATTCTGTTTTTCCATCTCATCCAGAAGGGTTTGATCTCCCGAGGGACCGGCGACTTCGTAGATCTTGCTGTCTTTCATGGTAACGGTATAGACGTAGTATTTATCATTGACCTGAACGGAAACATCACTGACGCCGCCCGAAGCAATAGCCTGCTTAAAAGCATTATATTTTAGACTGGTATCCTTTGCTTCAGGAGGATTTACCCATTTGATAAGCAAAACTGCAAGAAGAATAATCAACAAATAGATCGCGACATTTTTTAGTATTTTCAATCCGGAGATCCTCCTCTCATTGATGGAAACATATTGTCAATACTTAAAGTACATTTATTCGAACGTTTGAAAAACTATGAGATATTATATCATGTGGTTTCCTATTTTACAATCAATCCAAAATAGTAGAAAACCTTATATTTCAGCCGCAACCAAATACAGTCTGGAAGATTGCGGACCAGCCGGCAAAAGGCTATCTCCCCTGCATACACCTGGGATCCAGACGACGAGATCGCCAAAAGCAAAAAACAGAATCTTATCACGTTCCCCAGCAGAAATATCTTTGTCCTGAAAAACCTTTTTAATTGCTTTATGCCCTAAATTCTTAAAATAAATACGGTCTCCGGCCTGTCTCGTCCTACATACCAAAGGCTCAGTCTGAACAGACATTTGGACCGGATCAAGTTCGGTACTCCACAAAACATGCTGTTCTTCCGGATAGAAATCAAAAATTCCCACCTGTACTTTTAACTCCGTAATTTTATTCCAAACGTTCAAAGCAAGAGGTAACTTGACAAAAAGCCGGAACTCTTCAATTCTATCTTTCCCGGAAATATACTCTTTTGATTCTCGCTCTACGTTAAAAAAGAAAAGGCCTTGCTTGACAACTTCTACCTTAAAACCTTGAAGATCCTGACGCCATCCGGTCTGTTTCCCCTTTTGCATCCAAAGCTTAACAAATTTAAACGCTGGCCCTCTTGTTTCTCCCGATACCTGCGAAGCCGCTTTCCGGAGCAGGCGGGAAAGGATTGCCTCCGGTTCTTTCCAGGCTTCGTGCGAAAGCAGGACTCTGGTATGATCTGCCCGGAGACAGTACCTGGGCCACAAAGCTTCCGTCTGGGCACAAATATATTCTTCGTCCCAGCGCAGCAGTTCCGCTGTTCGTCCCAAAGCATCCGTAATCCTCTGATTATATTTGCTTTCCAGTCCAGGAATTAGCTCGAGTCTGATCTTATTCCTGTAATAGTCCGTTTCCAGATTGCTCTTGTCAATTGAATAGGGAAGACTTTGAACTTTGCAGTATTCCAGGATTTCTTCTTTTGTTACCGAAAGGAGCGGACGGATGATTTTGTCTTTAACAGGATAAATGCCTGCAAGTCCTGTTGTTCCGCTCCCTCTTAAGAGACGGTAGAGAACAGTTTCCGCCTGATCTCCCAAATGGTGGGCAGTGGCCAGTAAATCACAGCCCCACGCTTCCATGTCTTCCTTCCAGCGGGCATAGCGCCATTCCCTTGATGCTTCCTGAAAACTTTGGCGGCAAGCTGAAGCGTTACGTTTCGCATCAAATTCATGCAAAATAAATCCTGCTTTCCATTCCCCAGCAAGATTCTTAACAAGCTCCGCTTCCTTGTCGGCTTCTCTCCTGACCTTATGATTGACATGCGTAATAACAAAAGAAATATTCTTATCTTGATTTTCGCACGAATAGCGGTAAATGACATGAGCCAGGGCCACCGAGTCCGGTCCTCCCGAAACAGCTACAAGCACCTTGGACTGAGACGGAATTTGTTGCGGCAATACCTCCGAGCTCAAGCTTTCATACATTATTTTCTCCGCAGCCTTCCTAAAATCGTATTAATACTATTCTCTCCAGATTTTGCCGATTTGTCAAAGCATTTAAAACAAATATTTTTATTTTTAATATAAAGGTTAAATCTTAACAACAGCTTAAAACTGGGTTTAATTTCTGGCATCGTTTCCAGCCAAGTCCTTCCTCTTGACAACCAGGACAACCCCGTCATCCTCCAGGCAGGCCCCGGACAGTCTTCGTGCTTCTTTGACAATACTGTCGGCCAGATCCTGCGAAGACAAACTTCTGTTGTTCTTCAGATATTCTTTGAGCCAATCGTCCTTTCTTTTAGCCACATCCAAGATTCCGTCTGTTACGATGACAAGCGTCTCGTCTTTAAAAGGAATATCAATCGCCGGGATATCAATATCGTTCAGTATACCAGCCGGCAGACTTGATGTTTTTACTGCATCTACTTTGTTTCTGCTGATGATATAGGTCGGTGCTGCTCCAATTTTAATCAGCCTGGCTTGATCTGCCTCGATATTCAACACGGCCATATCGACGGTGACAAAGCTCTCTTCCGGAGAACGTAAAACCAGGATTGAATTAAGCGCTTTGATGGCACTCTCCGGTTCAAATCCAGTACTCAGAAGCTGTTCCAGTATTGTAAGTGCCGCTGAGCTCATCCTGGCCGCCTCTTCCCCTGCGCCCATACCGTCACAGATAATCAGCGCGTTTTTGGATGAAGATAACGAAACCGAACTAAAGTTATCGCCGCTTATGCCATTACCGGTTTTAATAAAAGAGCCGATACCCAGATCTAAAACCAGTTTATGCTTGCGGGACCAGACCAGTGGTTTTCCGTCTTCGTGATTATGCTGAGAATGAAGCTCCTGGGCGAGGTGCCCGATCACCTGAGATACACTTCTGTACTGGCCGGCTAAGGCTTCTCTGTTTATGGCCAGACGTTTTTGCCAAACCTCTTTGTCTTTTTCCTGCTCCAGAATAAATTGAGCCGCCAGCATGACTTCTTCAAGTTTACTGCATTTTCCCCATTCGACAGGCACTTTCTCCTGATTGATTTGGTCTGAAGCTTCACCGGTTTGGTTTCTTTGAATTCTTTTCTCTTCATAGGCAAACAAGTCATACATAAAATGATAGGTTTGGTGAAAATCCTGCTGCCAGCAATAATTCGAATCCGGGCAATGCCGACATATCTTATCGACCAGGGTATTCATCATTTCCGGTACTTCCGGCTGCAGCCTGGATTCAAGTCCTGCCGCCTGGAAACCATAAGCAAGCTGATCAAATAGGTCACCAACAGTTTTGACTTTGCTTACTGTTGTTTCGATTTCTGGCATTACTTTATTCTTCAGAAAAAATTTTTCATGTTTTCCGGGTAATAAGAAAAACATAAGAAGCGCAAGCGCGGACGAATAAAGATGAGAAGTCAAAAATGTCTCATTGACAAAAAAAGAGGCCATCAAAATAGAAGCGCTGTAGGCAGCCGCAACTCCCATCTTGCCAAAACGGGTAAACCCTCCGCACATAAACCCGAGTAAGCTGTAGAGTCCCGCATCAATCAGGTTATCGATTCCAAGATTCCATTTTAACAAAAAGCCTAAAATTGCTCCGACACCTGCAGCTGAACCAGCTCCGTATTTATAGGCCACAAAAAGCAGAAAGAACCCCAGAAATGTGATCTGTAAATTGATTTTCCCAAAAGCGAGCCCTTGTAAGCCGCTTAAGCAGACTGCCAGAACTAAAATCCATACCATACCTTGTTCGCCCTTGAAATTGCCCTTCATAAGGCTTTCCTTATGAAGAAACGCAAAGAAAAAAATAATTGAAAAGCCTGCCGCAATAATGCTTTGGACCATTACCAGCAAGATAGACTCCACTCCGAAGCCATTGGTAAACCATGATACGCCTAATCCGGGCAGTAAGGTTCCAAGTGCCGTAAGCCCAGCGAGAAGAAGTATTTTTCCCTTGCTCTCTTTGATCATCTGAACTGCCAGAACACCTAGAACCGCGCTCGGCATAACTTCCAGAAACACTGAAAAATCCTGGACAGATACCAGACCGACCGTAATTCCGGTAAGACCCGGCAGAATCCATTTTTTCATATTCATGCCGAGAACTGCAAGATAGGCAATAGCAAATGGATAAATACCCAATAGGTTTGCCCGGGCTGTTAAAAAACCTCCGATAACAATCAGACATTGTATTCCCAGCGAGTCAGAAAATCGGTTAATGATTTTTTCCGCTTTGAGTGTTGCCCATTCAGCCATAATGCCACCTCTTCCACTTAATGGAATTATTATAGCTGATGGCTGCCGCGAAGCTTGTCTAATTCGGGAATCTCCGTCGGCAATCATTTTTCTTGCTTCAGCAAAAAAACTATTGGCATTGTATCATATACGAATATCACCGCCCAATTGACATGATATTACCTGATCAAAAAGCGCTGCCGTTAACAAATTAAAAATAATTCGTTGTGCGGCAGCGCTTATCAAATACACTTATCATTTATAGATTAATTTTCCGACTCTTTGGGAGCTATTAAAATTTCTCCTTTACGAACCAGTCCAAGTTTTTCTCTGGCTAATTGTTCCACATAACTCGGGGTATTTAATTTCTCTATTTCCTCATGCAATTGACCATTTTGAGCAATAATCTGAAGCTTTTTACTCTCGAGCTCTGCTTTTTGCTGCTCAATGGAACGATCCAACTGAAGCAGCTGATAGGACCAGCTTCCGCCTAACATCAAAGCAATCCCCAAAACAATTACGAATATTGGGTTTATCTTTTTTATTCTCTTTTTTGTATGCTTTTTGCTATTTCTCATTTTCCTCATCATCCTCCAGTGGATAATTCAGCCCTAATTCATGATCCTGGATGATTCCGATGATCTGATATCCTTTGGTCTTGGCCCTTGCGAGCATGGTTGAAACAGAACTGCCGCTTATCCCCAAAACCTTGGCGATATCCTCGCTGGAACGCCCGCTTTCTTTAAGCATGACAGCTTGTCTCTCCCGGAAACTTAGTTTTTCCAACCCTCGTATTTCCCAGTGCAAAATCTTCTTTTCCTTATTGTCAATTTACCAACAAAGACAAAAATCCGTCTACATACCAGCTACATATTCCGTACAAATCAACTACAAAAATATTATAAGTATAGTTATTATATAATTAAAGCTAGTCAAAATCAATACTATTTGCTTTTTTTGATCAAAGTATTCCGGCTTATCGCTTCACCGATCCGATACAGAAGCATCCCCAGCCAGCGCAGAATGCCATAGGGAATCCGCATCATTCCGGCAATTCCGATGTAAACGCCCCGCAAAAACGCCTGGATAAGCTTTCTGATGAATTGGCTAACGTAACGGATCAAGCGAAATAATACATCAAAAATTTTTTTAACATATCGGCTAAAAATCGCAATATAGAGCAAAAGACCTAACAAACTTCCCAAAAAAAGATAAAAACGAAATTCAAGGTAATTTGCTTTTTGCGCTAAGCAAAAAATAATTCCAAGCGCAGCAATAGAGAAAAGTAAATCCCCCAAAAACGTCTGTATCTTTGTCAGGCCCAAATGCCAGCGTAACATTCGGTAAAAATCAAAACATATCCCAACAAGTAATCCACTTAGGACAATGCTAATCAAAACAGCAAACTCGCTAATCCCGATTTCGCCCCCTTCAAAAAGCTATTTGAAAATTTTTTCCCATACTCCTTTGGAGGTTTCTCCAGATCCACTCGCAGCATAAGTCAGCATGTCAATTTGGCCTTCAATCTCCAGCTCTGATTGTTCGAGGTTGAGATTGTTTACACCCAGGTCCCGCCCCTTAATCGTCACCCTACCTTTTGTGGTATCCAGCGTAATCTCTTTGGGGTCGAACGATTTTACCTTTTTTACCCCTGAAACCGTAAGTAGTCTTCTGTCTTTGATAACAATCTTATGCTCAATTTCCTGTTGGCCTGTCATTTCCATCCCCCCCAAAGCCCTTTCTGAATAAATACTTATTCAGAAAGTCGGGGGTTTAGACATCATTATTTTTTTTCATCTTTAATCAACTGATAGAGTGTCTCAGCTTCTTCCGCCTTGGCACTTGGTGGCGTCGACAGCACCTTGACCTCAAGGATATGATTCCGCATATCAATGCAAATAATGTCTCCAGGCTTTACTTCTGCCGAAGGTTTGGCAACTCTGCCATTTACACTGACTTTTTCGCCTCCACAGACATCCTTGGCCACAGTTCTCCTTTTGATAAGCCTTGATACCTTAAGATATTTGTCCAGTCTCAAACAAAACAACTCCTTATTTTGAAATGCATCTTAAAAAACCAGGCTCAAAAAGAACCTGGTTTTTCGCAATCAAGCTATGAACTTAAAAAATTCAAGAACTTACTGTACTGACTCTTTTAAAGCTTTTCCTGCCTTAAAGCCAGGTACTTTGCATGCGGGAATGACAATTTCCTCTTTGGTCTGAGGATTTCTACCAACACGCTCTTCTCTTTTCTTAACCTCAAATGTACCAAAACCAACTAATTGGACTTTCTCACCACTTGCCATTGCTTGACTGATTGTGTCAAAGACTGCGGCTACCGCTTTTTCGGCATCCTTCTTGGTGAATTCGGTCTTTTCTGCTACTGCAGCAACGAGTTCCGCTTTATTCAAAAGTCTCCCTCCCAATAATAATAAACTAATAGCCTCTATATTCGCTATGAAACTGCATTCTCCTTCTTGGAAATGCTAAAATAAACCTCAAACCCCAGTTTTTTCTTCACTTTTTACCACTTCCCAGAAAAAATTCATGTTTTCCATGCTCATTCCTCCTCTGTTAGGTCCTTCCAAATCTATTTTGTGCACCATTTTATAAAATCTTTGTTGAAATTTCTTCGTCCCCTGCCGCAGGGCTTCTTCAGCGTTTATTCCGAGAAAACGCGACAGATTAACAATAGAAAAGAGCAAATCGCCTAGTTCTTCTTCTATTCTTGGACTTTTTCCCACTTCCTTTTCAAGCTCAGCGAGCTCTTCATAGATTTTAGAAAGGGGGCCCCGGTGATCCTCCCAGTCAAAACCGGCTTTGGAAGCCTTTTTTTGAGTCTTTTCAGCGAATTGCAGCGCTGGAAGCCCTCCTGGAATATCAAAGAAATTCCTTTCCGTTTCTTTTTCCGGACTTTGGGATGTCAGCTTTTCCATTTTTTTAATTTCATCCCAGTTTACCAGAACCTCCTGGCTTGATGCTACTTCAACTGACCCAAAAACATGAGGATGCCGGCGTATCAGTTTATCCGAAATGCCCTTTATGACATCGTTCAGGCTGAATCGCCCGGATTCCTCTGCAATGCGGGAATGGAACACGACTTGTAATAATAAGTCTCCCAATTCCTCACATAAATTATTCATATTTTTGGAATCAATTGCATCCAACACTTCATAGGTCTCTTCAATCAGATATTTCTTCAGCGACTCATGGTCCTGCTCCTTATCCCAAGGACACCCCCGAGCAGAACGCAATTCGGCCATAATTGCAGTGAGCCTTTCCAGCGGGTCACTATTTTCCCTGATCATTGTCGCCTTCAGAGTAAAAGAGGTTCCAAGCCTTCGGTAAAGTCCGGCTGTGATCCTGCCTTCCGCGATTGGGAAACCCGGCAAAGCGAGCGTTATTTGCTTCTTACCGGACACCGTCATAACCTTTTCTGCAATCAAATCGAGTCCTGTGTCTAGGTCTAAAAGAATATTTTCCGTTTTTTCCGCTGCTGCGAATATTTCCTGGCACGGAAAACCCTCCCGAATCAGATCTGAAGCTGCCGGATGTTCGGCATTCCACAGGAATATCAGATCTGAACCTTTCAATAATTTATAGGCGGCAAGAGACAAAGAATCAAGTCCTTGGTCTCCGAGGCCCAGAATATTTAATATCGGGTTCACTTGCTTTCCTCCTGTTTGATATTAAGGTTGATAAGGCACTCGTTGCTTGTCCAATAATACTATAAATGGTAGGAAGATCTTTGGCAAGCATCTCGGGACGCCTTGGTACTTACCCCAACTGGACTTTCACCAATTAGGTAATACGCGCTTATCTGAGCACGCACCATTAAGAAAAGGACTGTCAACATGCTGTTAACAGTCCTTTTTGATTTTTATTCTTTGCATTTAAACATTACTGTTCCATTTGTTTGGCTAAAAAGCCCGCTGCAGTTTCAGCAAGTTTGATTTCCAAATCTCCCATCTTGATGTTCGGTTCTTTGGACATGAGTACGACTACCCCAATGGGATCGCCTTCAGCAATAATCGGTGCAATGACCTGATTTGTTGCTTTGACTTTCTCCTCTCCTTCTGTTTCTTTCAAAACAGAAGATTCTCCCGTATTGTAAATGGTCCTCCTTTCTTCC
This sequence comes from Dehalobacter restrictus DSM 9455, assembly GCF_000512895.1. Lineage (NCBI taxonomy): Bacteria > Bacillati > Bacillota > Clostridia > Eubacteriales > Desulfitobacteriaceae > Dehalobacter > Dehalobacter restrictus. Next base: position 194,797 of record NZ_CP007033.1, on the reverse strand, counting down.
ATGGCCTGCTCGGCTACAGCGCCAAGAGATTTGTTTAGGTAGTCTTTCTTGGAAGCCCCTGACACCGCGATGATGACATCTCTATCTCCGATACAGGCAATATGTCCTGTTGATTCAAATAAAGAATCCGCATATTCTTTGGCGAAGTCTCCCAACTCACCAATGGGCGAATACTTCTTTAGTATCACTTCCCCTTCTCTGTCCACAAAAATCTCCAGTGGATCTCCTTCTCTTATCCGTAAAGTCCGCCGGATTTCCTTGGGAATAACTACTCGGCCAAGATCATCTATTCTTCTGACAATTCCGGTTGCTTTCATTAAGTTCTCCCTCCTTTTTCCAAAGCGACTAATTCAATCTTAGTATATATCTTGAACTGCTTTATTATTCATATTTTTCCATACACGCAAAAAAGAATAATCCAAGATGACCGATCTGTCTTGTACCAAAATATTCTTGGTCTATTGCAGACTCACGAATAAATAAATAGAGGAGTAACAAAAACTGAAGTTTTGTTACTCCTCTTATGGTTTGATCAGATTAAACAATCCTATTGCTTATTTAGCAGTTGTATCTGCCGGTTTTAATTCTTCGGCGTATTCGACTTCAGCTGCTTGTCTGAGTTCCGAATAATAGCTTGATACTTTCAGATTTTTGGCATTTGCCAAAGCAGCTTCCTGAACGCTTGTTTTAACCTTTTCAAAGTCAGGCACAACAGCCTCTTTATGGTCTTCAACCAAAATGACATGGTAGCCATATTCCGTCTTCACCGGTTTTTCCGAGATGGTTCCTACCTTCTGGCTGAAAGCAGCCTCTTCAAATTCAGTCACCATTTCTCCGTGGGAAAAATAATCGAGATTCCCGCCTGAATCCTTACTGCCGGTGTCTGTAGAATATTCCTTGGCCAGTTCGGAAAAATCTTTACCAGCCTTATACTCCTGGATTACTTTATTGGCTTCCGCTTCAGTTGCAACCAAAACGTGGCTGGCCTTGACCTGTTCATCCTGTCCGCCAAAATCCGAGTAATGCGATTCAAAATACTGCTGGACTTCCTGATCCGAAACTGTCACATCTTTACCAACGTAATACGAAAAAGCATAAAAATTGGCCACTTCTTCTTCGGTCATCGCCTGTTCTTTCAGAAAACTTGCATAATCCTGATTGGTCAGCGTACTTTTGAGCTCATCTATTTTCTTTGTAACATCTGGATTGGTTGTATCCCATTTATTCTTCTCAACTTCCTGTCGAATTAATTCTGTCATAATAATATTTTCGAGGACGGAACTCTTGATGCTTTCCAGACTGGCCTTGCCCTCATCCGTGCTAAAGTCCATACCCTGCTTCTCATAATAGGTTTTGCTGGCATTTAACTTTTCTTCATAAGTCGTCATGGGGATACTTTGCTTATTCACTTTAACTGCAAATTCCTGTTTGGCGCAGCCATTGAGCATAAGCAGCGAAGCAAGCAGCATGATGATCATTGTTATTGTTATTTTTTTCATTAATCCTATCTCCCTTTCGCTGGATGAAGTCATTATACCAAGTTACGATTTATTAAGCAATTTAAACTGTACCGGATACGGTCCTGGCAGCTGCTGCCGGATGCATCACATATTCCTCTAAAATATCAAATAATTTGAATATGGCTTTAAAGATATCTTCTATACTCGAAACCCTAAGCCGCAGATTCAATTCAAGATTACCTTGTTCCCCAGCTGCAAATGACAACGGGTAAGGAAATTTTGCGGCAATACTCATCAGCTGTTCTCCGGATATTCCGGGATCAGCGGCAAACCGCAGGGAGATATTCTGTTTATGCTGAGCAACCTGTTCGAGACCCAGTTGTTTGGCTTTCATTCTTATCCTGATAATTTTAGCCAGGTTTTCAACTTCATCGGGCGGGTTTCCAAATCTGTCCACCAGTTCATCCAGAAAGTCACTTAAGTGTTCTTCACTAGAAATGCCGAGCATTCTCTGGTAAAGCGTAGCCTTAATCTGCTTATCCACGATATATTCATCAGGAAGGAGCGCCTTGACCTGAATATCTATGACTGGCTCAGCGACTTCTTCCACTGTTTCACCACGTAATTGCTGAACTGCCTCTTTCAGCATCTTGACATAAAGGCTGAAGCCAATGCTTGCAAGATGCCCATGCTGCTCCCCCCCGATAAAATTACCTGCTCCTCTTATTTCCAAATCACGCATGGCAATCTTGAAACCGGAACCAAATTCAGTGAATTCCCTGATTGTAGTCAGCCTCTTTTCTGCCTCTTCTGTCAGAATTTTTTGCGGTTGGTATAAAAAGTAGGCATACGCTTTCCGGTTTGACCTGCCCACCCTGCCCCTGAGCTGATAAAGCTGGCTCAGGCCAAATTTATCCGCTCCATCGACAATAAGTGTATTGACGTTCGGCATATCCAAACCTGTTTCGATGATGGTAGTGCAAATTAGAATATCTTTCTCTTTTTCCAAAAAGGAAATCATTTCTTTCTCAAGCTGGCTTTCGCTCATCTGCCCATGTACAACCCCACAACGGGCTTCCGGGATAATCAAATTCAGCAGTCTGACCACTCTATCCAGTGTCTCGACCCGGTTATGGACAAAAAACACCTGGCCCCCTCTGTATAATTCCCTGCGTATTGCATCTCTTACTAGATCCGCATTAAATTCGGCAACAAATGTCTGAACAGGGAACCTATCTTCCGGAGGCGTCATGATAACGCTCATATCTCTTAAGCCAACTAGAGACATATGCAGGGTTCTGGGAATCGGCGTAGCTGAAAGGGTTAAAACATCGACATTGGTCTTCAGGGTTTTGAGCTTCTCTTTGTGAGCAACACCAAAACGCTGCTCTTCATCGACAACAAGCAGACCCAGGTCCTTGAAGCTAACACCTTCCGATAGGAGACGGTGGGTACCGACCACGATATCAAGCGACCCGTCCTTCAGACTCTGAATGATCTGCTTCTGTTCCTTGGCTGTGCGAAAACGGCTTAGCATTTCGATTTTTACAGGATAATCCATAAAGCGTTCTCTAAACGTATTATAATGCTGCTGGGCGAGGATGGTCGTCGGTACCATGACTGCAACCTGCTTGCCGCTGATTATCGCCTTAAATGCGGCTCTCAGGGCAACTTCAGTTTTACCGTACCCCACATCCCCACAAAGAAGCCGGTCCATCGGCCGGGACTTCATCATATCTTTCTTGACTTCCATAATACTCTGCAACTGGTCTGGTGTTTCTTCATATGGGAAGCGGTCTTCAAACTCTTTCTGCCAATGGCTGTCTTCCGGATAAGCAAATCCCACAGCCCCTTCCCTTTTCGCATAAAGCTCAAGTAAATTGATGGCCATCTCTTTAACAGCACTCTGTGCCCTGGCTTTCGCCTTGTTCCATTCATTGCCGTTCAGTTTGTTCAGCTTGGGCGTGCTTGATTCTTCTGTCCCGAGGTATTTCTGCAGCAGCTGCAGCTGATCAAGCGGCACATACAGCTTATCTTCACCGGCATAACGAATCGCAAAATAATCCTTTTCAATACCATCGACCTCAATGGTTTCAATTCCGGTAAACTTGCCGATTCCATGGTAAAAGTGCACAACGTAATCACCTGGTTTAAGGTCGCTGAAAGAAAGAATATCTGTTTCTTTTGGGCCTTTTTTGGGCTTTGCCTGGTGTTTTCGTTCTCTTCGGTATATTTCCGATTCTGAAAAAATAACCATTTTGCTTACAGGCAGTTCAAAGCCTTGGTTGATCGAAAGCGGATAAATATAAACGCCGCCCTGTATGATTGGATCTTCCATCCTGACCAGACTGGCATTAATGCTTCTGTCCTTTAACCCTTGCCCAAGTCGCTGAGATTGTTCCTCGTTCCCTGCAAAAAGTGCAATCACGTATCCGATGGACTTCCACCGCTGAATCTCTTCCACCAGGATTGAAGTCTTACCATACCCGGCTAAAGGGCGGGCAATCATGTTCGTCACTCTTTTAGGGTCAAACCCGGGTATTTCCCGCAATAAATTCGACAGGCCCAGCAAAGGACGCTTTCCGCTAGCGAGCAAATCTTCAAAGCTGATAAATAAATGATCGGGATTAACAAACTCTTCTCCCTTTTCTAGGTTGTCCGTAAATTCAGTAAGACGCTGATTGGACTGAAAATCCAGCTGCTCCTTAAGCCGGAGCGGTTCATCGAGAAATACAAGACAATCCTGATCGAGCCATTCAAAGAAAGGAACATACTCTTCGGACAGCAGACTAAGGTAAGGATAAATGCTTTCATCAAGAATTCCCGTGTTCAGCCGGTTTTCAAGATATTCTACTTTTTTATGAAGTCTCTTAACCGCTTCTACCCGATCCAGCCGCTGTAAACGACCGACGGCTTTGCGGGCCCTGGCTTTGATTTCCCCTTTCAGATCCTGCTGCCTTTTGGTATCAATAACATACTCCTGAACAGGAACAATAAGGACCTCAGAAATACTTTCCAGTGATTTTTGGGTCTCCAAATCAAATATCCGGATAGAATCTACTTCCTCATCAAAAAATTCTATCCTGACAGGATCTCTGTCATGTGGTGCAATATCGAGAATCCCACCGCGCAAAGCAAACTGTCCTCTGCCCTCAATGGTTTCTTCACGTTCATAACCGGCCTCTACCAATAAGCGCATAAGGTCAGAAACTGCATACTGTTCCCCGACCTTAAAAAGGATACAATGTATCAGCCACTTTTCCGGGCGAATTAGTTTCTTCATGATCGCCTGGACGGGCGCAACGACAATTGTTTCGCTGTCTGTTTCCCGGTTGAATGGGAGCAGGCTGCTCAGGACCCGGATTCTCTCTGCCGTAATTTCGTGACTTCTGCTGAAAACTTCAAACGGAAGCCACTCTGTTGTCGGGAAAAGCATAATATTTTTTCCGGGAAGCCATGCCTCCAGATCTCTTGCCCATTTTTGGGCTTGTTCATCTGTATAGGTGATGATCAGAGCCTGCTGCTTCAGCAAGGAGACCTGGGCTGCAAACGCAGCTTTTTCGCTGCCGGTCATTTGGTAAATCATTTGTGGGGACTCTTTTCTGCTTAAGGCAGCGCTTATTTCCCCAATATCCAAACCTTTGTACAAAAAATCATTAATCGTAGGCATGTGCTGCCCTCCTGCAAAAAGTGGCTCATTCCTTATCATATCTCTGGTCAGGATAGAAAATACCTGTTCTCCGAGTATTCGGGTTGAGCAAACCATATTTACTGATAGTACGTCACTCGGCTGATATCCAGTTCCCTCATGCATTTTGAGCAAAGTGTATAGGCAACATTACCTTTAATTTCAACAGAAAAATCCATCCTGAGTGGCCTGGCGTCATCCATCTCCAGTTCACCAACGATGGTATCACAGCAACGGCATATTTTAAGCATATACATAGGATAAAACACCTCCTAAGTAATATGCTTGCCTATCCAATCTAAGGTTATACGCTTCAGCTTCATTTAAAGTGACTGTTTTTCCTGGTTAAATAGATTCATGGCCTCGTCCCCACGGCCCTCTATCCACAATCCTACAGCGCGCTGTGCCCTGTCCAGAGTACCATCCAACACTGCTTTTTCCTCTTTGGGAAACGTTGAGAGTACATGATTAACCACATCAAATTCTGTCTTTGGTCTTCCAACGCCGATTTTAAGACGCCAGAAATCCTGTGACCCCAATTCCGAAATTATGGATTTCAGTCCGTTATGTCCCCCGGCACTCCCTTTGGCCCTCAATCGTATCCTGCCGAGGGGGAGATCCATATCATCATGGACCACCAATATATTCTGCGTATTTATTTTATAATAGCTTATCAGTTCCCCAACGGCTAAACCGCTTAGATTCATATAAGTAATTGGCTTCAGAAAGAATATCCGCTCATCTTTGTTTCTCATTTCAACCACTTTACCGCGAAAATCATTACGAAAAGACAATCCTTCCTGAGCCGCAATTCTGTCCAGTAGCATGAATCCTGCATTATGTTTTGTCTCGCTATATTTAACTCCCGGATTCCCGAGACCGATTACAGCCCTCATAAATTCTCCTTATCGGCATATCGTTTAAGTCCTAAGCATAAATTGAATAGACAGAACAGCATTAATCAAGGATTAATTTTATAAAGATTATTTTTTAGAAAACTTGGCTGGCGCCAAGCTTTGGCGGTAGCCTTAGTTGCACTTTGATCTGTCGGAAAGCTGTTAGCGTTTTCTTGATAGACTTAAAAAAGGAGGGAATCCTATGCTGCCCAGTAAAAAAATTTTATCCCTGCCGATTATTTCTCTAAAAGAAGGCCAACAAATCGGGCTTGTGCGCAATATCGTCATTGACCCGAAAGCCAAAGCTGTTGCCGCATTGATGGTCGACCCCAAGGGGTTCTTCAAAGAACAGCGTATTATTCCTTATAACAGGGTTGTCAGCATTGGTGAAAACGTCATCACCGTCAGCACTGAGAATCAGGCGGAAAAAGCGACAAATTTACCTGATATTTTAGAACTTCTCAAAGAAAAAACGGCGATCATTGGAACAAAAGTCATTACTGCCAGCGGCAAAACCCTCGGTATCATTGAAGAGTTCTATATCGATACCGAAAATGGCATGATATCAAGTCTTGATATCTCCGGAGGTAAAATAGAGGGGCTTTTCAAGGGAAAAGCCAGCCTGAAAGCCGACGATATTCTTACCATCGGTTCCGATGTCGTCGTTGTGGTTAAAGACTGTGAAGAGAGACTTGAACTTTTTACGAAAGGCATCAATGATAATGTCAAATCCATGATCCAGGTTGCTTCCCAAAAGGCAAGCCGAAAAAGTCAGGATCTGAACAGATTCTGGAAAAAGAACAAGGACGCTGAAACAAGCGAAGATTTCCCGGATGATACAGACAAACCAATCCAGCCTGTCTCAGCAGAAATCAGCACGTCTGTTACGGATAATTTCTGCGAGGGGCAAGATGAAGAAGCCACCACCAATGCAGACAAAGGTCCCAAAGACGGCCTTATCTAAGTGCTCCGAAGAACTAACTGAATAATTTACTGACGGATAAATCCTCATGGATTCTAACGATAGCTTCGCCCAATAAAGGAGCAACAGAAAGCACTTTAATCTTATCAATCTTCTTTTCCGGGGTTAAAGGAATGGTATTTGTTACGACAAATTCTTTAATAACGGATTTTTCGAGAATGCCGATAGCAGGGCCAGATAATACCGGGTGCGTACAACAGGCATAGACCTCTTTGGCTCCTTTTTCCATCAGTACAGCTGCAGCCTGGGTAATCGTACCACCGGTATCTGTGATATCGTCAATAAGTACTGCTATTTTTCCCTGCAGGTCACCGATGACATGCATTATTTTTGATACATTCGGTTCAGGCCGACGTTTATCCACAATTGCGAGCGATGCCCCGATTCGTTCCGCAAAATTCCTGGCCCTGCCGACTCCTCCGATATCAGGTGATACAACGCAAATATCTTCGAGTTTCTTCTCCATAAAATATTCCGCGAGGATCGGTACTCCGGGGAGATGATCAACTGGAATGTCGAAAAATCCCTGAATTGCAGGTGCATGAAGATCCATGGCCACCAGACGATCCGCTCCAGCAGTCGTTATGAGATTGGCCATGAGTTTCGCCGTAATCGGTTCTCTGGCCTTTGTCTTCCTTTCCTGTCTGGCATAGCCGTAATAGGGAACCACTGCCGTAATCCGATAGGCTGACGCTCTCCGCAAGGCATCAATAAGGATTAACAGCTCCATAATACTATCGTTGGTTGGCGCGCAGGTCGGCTGAACAACAAACACATCGGCACCCCTTACGCTTTCATCAATTCCGATGTTGATTTCGCCGTCCATAAATGTTTTGACATTGGCAACCCCCATGGAAATGCCAAGATAATCGGCAATCTCCTGCGCGAGTTCCCTATTTGCGTTTCCGCAAAAAATTTTAAGTTCTTTCGTAGCCATAATTTTCCCCCTACTTTTTCTTGGACAAGTGCCAATTTTCAATAATTCGCTGTTGTGATCTTTCGATCGCCAGAGCCTGATCAGGAACATCTTTCGTAATTGTTGACCCGGCGCCGATGACTGCTTCTTTGCCGATAGATACCGGAGCAACAAAGTTTGTATTGCTGCCGACAAAAACACGGTCTTCAATAATGGTCTGATGCTTATTCTCGCCATCATAGTTGCAGGTAATCGTTCCTGCACCTATGTTCACATTTTTGCCCAACCTGGAATCGCCAATATAGCTCAGGTGAGGGACTTTGGTTCCCTCTTCAATGATGCTGTTTTTAATTTCTACGAAATCACCAACTTTAACCTCTTTACCCAAAACCGTTCCGGGTCTCAGGTAAGCATACGGTCCCACAAGGCAATTCTCTCCGATCACCGCGTCTCGCGCAACAGAGTGTTCGATCTGACATCCCTTCTGACAAACACAGTTGATCAGTGTTGTCGAGGGGCCAATGTTTGCGCCTTCTTCAATCCTGGTATTTCCTTTAATCATTGTAAAAGGATTAAGGATGACGTCCTTCCCAAGAACAACTTCCGCATCTATAAAAACCGATGGAGGATTGATGATCGTTACTCCCTCCATCATCCAGTATTTTCTGATTCGATCATACAAGATATCCTCAGCTTCAGCCAGCTGAACCCGATTATTAATGCCTAAAGCTTCTGACGGGTCGTCCGTACAAAAGATCTCAATTTTTTGACCGTACGAAAGTAGGATATCAAAGACATCAGTGAGATAATACTCGCCCTGGGCATTTTTAGGTGTAATCTTCTGAAGCGCAAATTTTAAGGCTGCTCCGTTGAAACAATAGGTGCCTGTATTGATCTCCTTAATCCCTTTTTGCAAAACATCTGCATCTTTTTCTTCGATAATGCCTTGAAAAACATTGTCCTCTTTCAATATCCTTCCATAACCAGAAGGATTCTCCATGACCGCCGTGAGTACTGTAGCTGAAGAGCCCGTCTTTTGGTGAATCTCCATTAATGACTGAAGCGTATGCCCGGCTAAAAGCGGCTGATCCCCGCTTAAGACCAGAATGCTACTGTCTTCATCGATCAATGGCAATACCTGCATCACGGCGTGACCTGTGCCCAATTGTTCTTCTTGAACAACCACCCTGGTTCGTTCCCCAAGGTGTTCCCACAACATTTCGCGGCCATGACCGACAATCGTAATAACATCATTAATTCCCGGTTTTGCAACCTTCTCCAGAACGTGGTCGATCAGCGGACGGCCAGCCAACGTGTGCATCACTTTTGGTAATTCCGATTTCATACGGGTACCTTTTCCCGCAGCCAAAATGACTGCTGTAAAATGAGACATTTCCTTATTTACCCTCCAAAGTGATCAAGTACCTTATCAACCTTAAAATATCCTATGATTGATGAGCAGATACTCGCATAGTTGTACTTCATTATTATAACGAATTATTGCCAAGAATAAAAAGAAATTACAGATATTTTTTTGTATTCCGCCTATATTATTGCAGATTTATTTAATATGATAAAAAAGAGACCTCTCAAATGATGGTCTCTCCTCAGCTGAATCAAATATTATTCAATGCCCTTTCCGTATTCTTCCAGTACCTTAGTCTGGATTTTTTCTCTTGCCGCAGATGAAATCGGGTGGGCAATATCGCGAAAATCGCCTTCCGGGGTCTTTCGACTGGGCATCGCCACAAATAAACCATTCGTCCCTTCAACCACTTTTACATCGTGAACAACAAATTCGTTGTCAAATGTAACCGATACGACTGCTTTCATCTTGCCTTCGGCATTTACCTTTCGGACTCTGACGTCAGTAATCTCCATGCTGAGAATCACCACCCTTCTCTTTCGCCTCCAGAAAAATCTTCTTTTTTTATTCTCTATTTGGCAAAAAACTCCTTCTTTTTAACAAAAAAAATTTCCAATTCAAAATATTCTACATCATTTTTGGGTCATTTGCCTTGACAAACGTCCTGCCTTTTGAAGAATCGATTTCCAGCTGCAGAAGAGCAAGGTAGTCTTCGACTAGCCTTGAGTTATTCCAGAGTGTGTCTTCCATCAAAATGCCAAGGCCTACGACTTTGGCATCAAATTCCTGCATAAGGTCGATCAGCCCTTTGGCTGTGCCCCCGGCTTTAATGAAATCATCAATGATCAGTACTTTTTTCCCGGTACCCAAAGCCTTGCGGGTTAAAGACATGGTCTGAATTCTTTTGGAGGAACCGGATATGTAATTGATACTAACCGAAGAACCTTCCGTCACTTTATTGCCATGCTGCACCACAACAGCAGGTACACCCAGCGCATCAGCAGTCATCAGGGCCAGCGGAATCCCTTTTGTTTCAATCGTTATCACGGCTTCAGGACTTCTTTTCCGAAAAACGCTCGCAAAAATAAGCCCTAATTTCCTGGCAATGATAGGATTATAGAGAATATCAGACATATAAAGAAATCCGCCAGGAAGCGTTCTGTCGCCCGCATTTAAGTTTCCGGCAAGAGATGTCAGGAAGTCTTTTGCTTCTTCTCTGCCGATTCCGGGCAAATACTTGACACCTCCGGCCGCTCCTGAGATTGTATCCAAATTTCCCTTGTCCGTGAGCGTTAAACTTTCTTTAATCGCGACCAGGTCTTCACTGATGGTCGATCTCGCAGTATCAAAACGGTCGGCAAAAAAACCTAAAGTCAAAAGCTCATTCGGGTGGGAAATCAGGATTTCTGTTAACGCAATCATTCTTTCAATTCTTTTCATGCAATCATCTCTTTTATTTTATCTCATAAAACACTATGCAGGAACTGTTATTCGCTTTTACGGCTCGATGACATGCCCCTTAAAGCTTCAAACATGACATTCCCGGCATTTTCAATATGCGCCGCTGCAAGCTTTTGCGCTTCTTCCACATCATGCCTTGCCACAGCATCAATGATCGCCCGGTGTTCCTGAATCGTATTTTTAACCCTTCCCGGAACTGCCAAAGATGTTGTCCGGAACCGCTGTGTCTGCTCTTTCAGGTTTGCAAGAATTTGAATCAGCCTTTCATTCCGGCTTGCCTTATACAAAAGAGCGTGGAAGTCTATATCGGACTGGACAATAACATCCAGAGAATCAGGCATTTTTTCATAATATAAAATCCGCTCCATCTCGTCAATTTCTTCTTCTGTAATCTTCTCGGCGGCGAGTCCTGCTGCCAGTCCTTCCAGGGCTGCGCGGATTTCAAATACGTCTTTAACATCCTTATGAGAGACTCCTGCCACATAAGCGCCCCTTCGCGGAACCATGACCACAAAGCCCTCCAGTTCAAGTTTACGGATCGCTTCTCTTACAGGTGTACGGCTTACGCCCATTTCTTCCGCCAGCTGGATTTCCATCAAGCGTTCTCCCGGCTCCAGGACTCCACTGACGATAGCCTCCCGTAGAGCCTCAAGCACAATTTCCCTCAGAGGTTTATAACTGTCAAGTTTTACCGGTACTAAACGTCTTTCCACCAAAAATCACTCCTTTTCTCCAGATTTAATATTTCGAGAACCGATCGTTTTTACTAACCAGGTTTGATGATAACCCTTCTCAGCCAGAACCTTGCGCATCTTTTCTCCCTGACCATGATCCTTTACGACTCCGAACAGTGTAGACCCGCTTCCGGACATCAGAGCTCCAAGGCAGCCTCCTTCCAGCAGCCACCGTTTTAAGACAGAAATCTCAGGGACAAGATCAAAAACAACATTCTCCAGATCATTGGAAAGCATTCTGCCAATCATATCAATCCTGGCAGCACTTAGAACACTCACCCATTTTTTTTGATTGAGCTTCGAAAATTCAGCGCGTTTATCAAACAATCGATATGCATCTGCAGTGCTTACTCCCTGTTCCGGTTTAACCAGGATGATATCCATCTCGGGCGCCCGGGGAAGTTCTTTGAGTTCAGAACCGGTCCCTTCCCCCCATGCTGTTCCTCCAAGCAGACAAAATGCCGTATCCGAACCACACTGTTTAGCCAGTCCCACTAAATGTTCATAAGAGAAAGGATTTGACAGTAGCCTGTTCAGTCCTATAAGAACAGCTGCGGCATCACTGCTTCCCCCGGCAAGCCCCGCCTGCAACGGAATATGCTTTTCGATATTAATCTCAGCTCCGGGAGTTACACCTGATGTCCTGGCCTTATATTCATCCAGAAAAAGCCCGGCAGCCTGATAAGCGAGATTTTTTTCGCCGCTTAATTCGCCGCAAAGGCAAGATATCCCGTCACCTTGAAGTGTGATTTCAACCCGGTCAAATAGAGACACAGATTGGAAGACCGTTTCAAGACTATGATATCCGTCAGTCCTGATATCATTGACAGCCAGCGCGAGGTTTATCTTGGCCGGTGCCAAAACAACCACAGAATTTTCTTTCATATTTACCAAGTTCTTTTACCTTTGATACGATAGAATTATTTTCCTAATATTATAGCGTATTACACCCTCATCCTGCCAGAAAAATATTCTAATCCGCCAAATTTCTTATTTCCGGCAGGATTAAATTGAGGTGGTCATTAATGATTTTTCTTAACGGCTCTGCTTTTTCATAAAAGATCACAACAATATCTCCTTCTCTGGCTTTTGCCAGAGCTTCGCGCAGTGCTTCCTCTTCCTTAAGAATGATCTTCATTGAACTTGCCTTTTTCCCTTCACTTAAAGCCTCTTCATAGATCATATGCGCAATTTCTCCTGATTTTCTGCCTCGCAGATCTGCATCTTCCTTAATATACAGCAGATCAAATCCTGCGGCAGCTTCCCTGGCAAATTGTTTTACTGTGGCGTCGCTTCTGTCACCGGGCAAGCCGATACACCCCACAATCCTCTTGTGCCCAATCATCTGAAGTGTTTGGACAACCTCTTTAATACCGGCAGGGTTATGACCGTAATCCAGAACTACCTTAAAGCCATCCATTTCATAATATTCGAGCCTTCCCTGATTATCTTCAGGATTTTGCCCGAAGCCGCTTACCGCCCTCCTGATTTGCTGAGCATTATATCCCAACGCATAGCAAGCTGCAACAGCTGCCAGGACATTTTGAACATTATGCCTCGCTTTTCCTCCCCAGGTAATCGGGATTTTGTTCAGGTTACAAACAGTTGAGCCGCAGGTCCCCTGATAAATCCATATCTTCTTCTGATCTGCGACCACGGCAACCCCTCCAAACGCCAGGTGTTTACAGATTCTTCTGTTCTGGATTTCGGTACTAAAATAAATAACATGTCCACTGGTTTTTTGGTCCAGGTTCACAACCTGAGGATCATCCGCATTCAGAATGGCAAAACCATGCTTTTGTACTCTTTCAGCAACCAGACTCTTCACCTTGCTCAAATCCTCAATATTGTCAATACCGTATTGACCGAGATGATCCTCAGAAATATTTGTGATAATCGCAACATCCGCATAATCATAACCGAGACCTGCCCGTAAAATCCCCCCTCTGGCTGTTTCCAGGACTGCAACTTGGACATCGGGGTGTCTCAGAACAGTCCGGGCGCTGGCAGGTCCGCTGTGATCACCCTTGCTGAGCAGCCTGTCATTAATATAGATTCCTTCCGTGGATGTCATCCCTACCGTTAACTGCTGTTTCCGGAGCATCTTACTTAAAAGACGGACGACAGTTGTCTTGCCATTGGTTCCTGTCACCGAGACAATAGGGATTCTGCCGTTTCCATGCGGAAGGAGCATATTGACAATATCCCTGCCGATATTCCTGCTTTGGCCGGCACTGGGCAGCAAATGCATTCTTAAACCCGGAGCTGCATTGACCTCAATAATTCTGCCATCCTGCTCCCGGTAAGAATGCCTGATATCTCCCAGAATAAAGTCTATCCCGGCAATATCAAGTCCCAGTACGCTTGCTGCGTAAACAGCCAGCTCAGCATTATCCCTGTGCACCAAACCCGTCACGTCCACTGCCGTTGATCCGGTACTGAGGTTCGCACTTTGCCGGAGTACGACTTTTTCTCCAAGATGTGGAACAGATTTCAGCGAAAATCCCTGCCGGCTGAGATCCAAAATAAGAATGGGATCAACCGCAATTTTTGATAAATACTTTTCATGCCCCGTTCCCCTTAGAGGATTGTTATTTTCCTGTTCGATCAGTTCTTCAATGCTCGATTTGCCGTTTCCGGCAACCATCGGCGGTCTTCTCCTGGCCGCCGCCACCAATTTGCCCCCAACAACAAGAAGCCGGTAGTTGTTTCCTTTGATGTATTCTTCGATAATCACCTTTGTGCTGTAGACCTGCGCCAGGCGGCAGGCTTTAACAATCTCACTTTCCTTCGTTAAATTGAGAGATACACCTTTCCCTTGATTTCCCAGACATGGCTTTATAACCACACTGCTGGCAAATTGTCGGAACAGCTTCAGAATCTCCTCTTCCGAAGAAGCAATCTTTCCGCGTGGAACCGGTATGGCAGACTCACTGAGTATTAGCCGCGTAAGCTGTTTGTCTGATGCAATATCTGTTCCGATGCAGCTCGTTCCACTTGTCATCGCCGCCTGTATTCTTTTTTGCAGACGGCCATAGCCAAGCTGATAAAGATTTCCATCCCCGAGCTTATCGTAAGGAATACCTCTGTCAAGGCAAGCCTGAAGAATGGCTTGCGTGGACGGCCCGGGCATATACGCTGAACGAAGTTTTTTTAATTGAGCAACCAACGGCTCAGCATTCGGCTCTTCCCCATAGCGCAGCTGGTTGAGAAAACCGGCTGCAGCATAAAGTGCCTCAATCGCTGCTTCCTTGCATTCATATTCATAGATCACCTCATATTCTTCCATTTCTTCAACCAGAACACGCGTTTTGCCGTAACGGCTTTTTTCTCCGGCTAACGTCAGCAATTCTATACTGACATGCTCCAGTACATGTCCAGGCAATGTTCCTTCTTCCAGTCTTTCAACAAACCCTCCGGGTTTTCCACGGGAACAGGTATGGTCGGCAAGTGAAGGTAGCGCCTTTAACAATCTTTGATTGAAATCGCCAAGCTCATGGGTCATTTTCCCCTGCCATTCGGCAATACTGACGATTCCACGGATCACGGGCCTGTAACTGAAAAAGTTTGCACCTTCAATTGCTTTCACCTGATGTATCCTCATGAAGATGTAGCCTCCTGTTTCATTTCCTTTTTAGACAGCTCCGAATGATTCATACTGAATCCTTCAGCCTCACTCAGAAAGCTGGTCCGTTCAGTAATATTAAATCTCCAGCCTTCACTCAAAATGTGTACTTTGACCGGGGCAAGGGCCAGAGGCTTTCCATTATTTAAGTCATCCACATTACTGATTACTGCACATGAAGCATCGGTAATAAGTACTGTTCCGCGCCCGATCACCCGAAAGTTCCCGTCATTTCTGATATGGACAGATGTATCTTCATCAATTCCGATTCCTAAGAAGTACGGATTTAAGGAGACAGCCGTCATTAGCCGTCCAATCCTTCCTCTTTGGGCAAAATGTTGGTCAATAATGATACCCTTCAAAAGTCCTAGTCCGGGGGCCATCTGAATTAAGTCTTCACCAGGCGTATCTCCCTGTCCGCCGATGATCATTGTATCAGACATTACGGATGCTCCGGCACTGGTCCCTCCGATAATAACCCCTTGCTCATACAGATGCTGCAAGGCCATACCCATTGCAGTTCCGCCGATCATCGCTGTGATCCTGAGCTGGTCCCCCCCTGTAAAGAAAATACCGCTGGCTTGAACGATCTTTTCAATATTTTCACCTACATTGGCAGACGCTCTGTCTTGAATGGCAATCACGTCTATATTTGAGCAGCCAAACTTCATAAAAAGGTCTCTATAAATGATCCCCGCCTGCTCCCCGTCCTCTGAAGCTGCAGTAATAACACATATCCTGGATCTTTTTTCTCCTGCCTCGCGATAATAATATTTTAAAATTTTACAGTCTTTTTCCTTGTCTTCTGCTCCGCCGATAATAAGCAGATTTCCCATAATATGCTCGGTCATAGCATCCCTCCGAGCTTAATTTGTGGAAATCTGCGTAAATTATTCCTAAACTTGTATTTTATTCATGAATTAATGCTCTACTTTGGGGTAACCTCTTCTGAGCTGTCCTCTTGTTTCAATTCCGCCTACACCGTCTACGCCCGTAACTGTATGCCGAATAATATCTTTGAGAGAAACGGTACGGTCAATTGGCGTATAGGCAATGCTCTCCACCAGAAACACAGGGTCTAAGGCATGAATCATCATTCGTCTTGGCGAAGAGGCAAAGTTTGCACCGGCTTCAATGATTGCTTCGAAATTAGACTGGCATCCGCCTGCAAAGATAACCAACTGATCTTTATTCGGCTGAATTCTCCTTGCTTCCGTAACGGACTGCACAAAATGACCCGAGCTCCGGTAGCTGTCCAGACTTTTCAAATTGCTTTTCCCTTTAAGCAAAGAATCATGGCCTGTCAAAACCAGAATATCCGCCGGATAATCTCGCAAAGACCCGGCAATTGCCTTGGGCTGTTCCGCTTCCGATTTGCAAATTCCTTTGGCCTGAAGTCCCAATTGTCTATACGTTTTTAGACAATGATCCAAATATTCCTGATCTCCGTCCAAATGAAGAATTTTGCCCGGTATTTCAAAGTACTCTTCTTCAACCTTGAATTTGCGATCGTAGACAACCTTACGGAATTTTTTATAAACTTCCTGAGAATCGGCCAGCTGATAATGGACAATTTGCTTATCATCCTTGAAAATAAGGTCATCGACATCGGCGTCGGCGATTAATCGGTAATTGAGCCCACCGAGTACTGCCGTTACTTTCTTGCGCCTTTTATTCAGGGCCAGTATTTTTAGAAATAAATCCTGGTTATAAGAAAGGCGGGCCACAATATCTCCTGTCTTAAACATGTCTAACCCTCCTGCTCTTCGCAAACTCCTTTAAAAATAGCTGCATCTATATTTTCTGATTTACTCTATTTTATGACATAAAAAAATACCGGTTCCCAAACCGGTATCCTTAGAATCAATTTCTTTGCGCCTCCCAGACGGCTACAATCTTCTGATAATCAAGTATCCCGACATCTTCAGCCCTGAGCTTCGGGTCTACTCCCGCAGCCTTGAGTATCTCCGCAGTTAGCTCTTTGGGTAAAGAGAGTCCGCTGGAAAGCGTATTCAGCAGCATCTTCCTTCGCTGCGCAAAAGCCGCCCGCACAACCTTGAAAAAGACGTCTCTCTTTTCCAATGAGAATCCTGGATATGGCCGGATATCCAGTCTTAGCACCGTCGATGTGACCTTCGGCTGAGGCCAGAAGGCCGAAGGTGGAACATCGAACAGCCTTTTAACCTCGGCTGATAACTGAACGGCAATCGATAATATCCCATAATCCCTTCCCCCGGGCAGGGCACACATTCGGTCGGCAACTTCTTTCTGAACCATTACGGTCATGCCCAGCAGCGATTCCGCTTGGTTAAGGAAATGCATTAGTAGCGGATTTGTGATGTAGTACGGGAGATTGCCAATCAGCCAGCCTTTTTCCTGTCCCCAAAGATTGGCTAGTTTAAGCTTTAGGGCATCCATATGCAACAGAACAAACGGGTAGGCGTTTAATTCTCTTTGGAGTAACTCAACTTTTTCCTTATCAAGTTCTACCGCCCACAATCTGGGGAATTTGGGGGCAAGCATCCTCGTTAGAGCACCCGGCCCCGGTCCAATCTCAACCAGCGGCAGATCATTTAAGGGCATACCCTCCCGAACGATCCTTTCGATAATACTGTCATTAACTAAAAAATTTTGACCCAAAGATTTTTTGGCCCGGACCCCATGGCGTACAACTCTGCGGACATAGGACGCCGTATCTTCCCATCCTGCTTTCGTCACTTACTTCCCATTCCCTTCCATCTGCTTTACTGCGGAATAAAATTCGTCTTTAGTTATCCCAAAACGGTTGACGCGAAATAAAAATTGCTTGGCGTTGGTATCCCCAATCCCCAAAATTTTCCCGAGCCGGACCCGTTTTGCAGCCGAACAGCATTGCCCAACCAGGCCGCTTTGCCGCAAATCAGCCATTACTACCGCCTCAGCATTTATCTTCTCAGCAATTTTCACTCCGTCGTTGCTGTCCATATTCGAAATCTTTACTTCGAGTATTTTGGAAAACGCTTTCCTGATCTCCTCCGAAGAAACGTTTTCCAGGCCAATATCATAATCTTTCGGATTGCGCGCTACCTCGACGGAAAGATAAACGTGCCTGGCTTTCGGGATCCGTTTATTGATTCGCTCCCGAATCTGTTTTCCAGCAAAATCAGGATCCGTACAGACAATAACGCCACGTCTCTCTGCCATCTCCGCAATATACTCCAGCTTTTGCTCGGTCAATCCAAACCCCTCCGTCCAGATGACGTCAACTTTGCCCAGGGCGCGTCTGACCGCATGCGCATCGTTTTTCCCTTCGACCACGATCAGCGGTTCATAATCAAGATCCGTATTTGTGTTGAAATTCATTTCATTCTCCTTTAGCTTGCAGCGACAAAAGCTTATCTATTTTTTTATCAATAGCCTCTATTTTTTCCAGGCTGTTTTGATTGCTCCCAATGGCAGATTCAATCTGCAGCACTTTGCGTCTGAGCTCGTTTAAGGCATTTTGAAGCAGTGTATCCGAAGCCAGAATATCTTTCCCCAGTTCTTTCGTTGCTTCGCGAAAGCGGTTAAAAAATGTTTCGCTTTGTTTTTCGATGTAAAGGGTCAGCAGCCTTCCGGGAAGCAGGGTGTTGGTCCGGCCGTCCCCTCTGATCTTGTATGTGCCCCCGGCCGTACAGTACGGCTTTTCTTTACCGGAGGGAATCTCAATTCGGTAGATTGGTTTTCTGGCATAGTTTTCTATTATTATAGCGACTTCAACAGGCGGAACACAACTCTCAGCTTTACTTAAAATAAAGAGTCTCTCCTTGTCACCAACAGGACAGCCGATGATTCTACCTTTCTGCATGCTGTTTTTATCTTCAACTTCACCCACGCCAGCTAAAATGGTTCCTCCATTTTCTGAATTCGCAAATGCTACTAAATCTGTGGCTTGAATGCCTTTAACTGTCATCTTGAAATCCGCATCGAAACCTTCCTGTTTGACCAGCAGCTGTTTTGTTTTGCTGGAAATTGTCATATATAGATCTTTTTCCATAAAAACCTCATGATAGGATATTTTCCTATTCTATCATAACCAATCATCAAACAAAAAATCACTTCAAAGGATCGCTCAGGGAGATAGAAAACCAAGGGAGGGAGGGACACATCTTTTGTCCCCCCCTCCGCGGTATGTCTTAATGCAGTTGTTTTTCTGCTGCGCAGGCCTCACTGCCCGCAATATCCAAAATCCTGCTCAAGATCTCCTCGTATTTTTCTTCGACAGCCTTGAAATTCATATACGGGACATAATATTGCTCCAGAGCATCGTGCTCCTGTTTGGCCTGGTGAATGCAGTCCATTCCGCTGTGCATAAGATGACCAAACAAATCCAGGTCACTGTTCAGTTCCTGTGTCAGTGATGAAGAAAGCTCTGTATGGACATGCCTGTTCAGGTTAACGGACTCTTGATGATTGTTTCGGAAAGATTCGCTCGACGTCAGGGCAACCTGCAGTTCTTTGATCACAATCGTTCCGATCTTGGAAGGGATCAGCGGTAAGTGATAGATTTCTACATCAAAACCTTTTTCCATGGCCTTGGTGGCAATTTTCTCCATAAAAACGGATCTTCCTGTGCCCATCTCGCCTTCCAGATAAACGATTTCCCGGATTTCCTGAAGAATAGAATCTGTAAAATCAACAAAACCTTCCGGTGTATACGCACAGGAAAACAGATGTCTGGCCACGCCGGTCCTACCGGAGCTTTCCACCATGTACACACCCTCAAATATTTTCTTTGCCAAACGCGATGTTTCCATATTCAACGCGGAAAAATCCATAGACTGCCTGGTTATTGCCATCATATTCTCCGCGACCGCTCTGGCTGCACTTAACAAACGGTAAGCCCTGGCAAACAGACGGCTGACTTCATTCGTTGACGCGATAATATGTTTTACATTGTGCTGTATGGCATCCGTATCCCAGAATTCTCCCAGATTTATGATCTCATCCAGACCTCCAGGATACTTCGGATCCACAATATGCGGTGCAGTTCCATCAACCATCACAATCCCGGCATCCACAACCGCTATTCCGTCGAGGGAATGATGATCGGAAGAGCAGTGGTGGAATTCCACATCATAACCCATTTCTACCATTCTGTTCCCAATTTTTTTCATCAACGTTGATTTTCCGACGCCAGGTCCCCCTTTGACCACAAAAATTCGTTTCGTACCTTTTTCCAGCAGAAACGAATAGTACGAAAAAAATCCCTCTGAGGTATTTCCGCCCGGAAATACATGTTTCATGTTTCCTTTCATTTTACCGACACTCCTCAATGAATAATATGTTCACGCTTCATTTTATTGCCTGTTGCCTTAAAAGGTTCAATTGATGGTTCAGGGCAGTTCAGGAAAAAAGTTTTGACAAATCTCATTGATTTATTTCTCTTATTAATAAGGATTGTCGTTTCTTCGACTATTTTCATGCAGATATGCATGTTAATTACCACTAAAATCATTCAGCCGCTTGTTGCATTATTCCAGTTTCCAGCTTATAATCAAAATGTCTTTGGACGTTTGTCTGAGCATGACATTTGTGATCTGCTGAGGGAGGGGAGTTTCTCGCATGGATTTGCGCCGGGTATTTGACTGTATGATTTCCGTTTCGGAGTTAGGCCGTGGACAAGCTTCAAAAGTTATTCAGGCCGTTGAAGATGAAGGCAATCCCTATATCATCGTCAAAAATAACAAACCCCAGGCTGTCATCATCTCCATCCATGAATATTCGGAACTAATGCGCATCCGAGATATGGTCGCCTCTGGTCAGAATATCAGTTCTCCGCTCTATTCGCCCCATTTCCAGGATAATTATGCCTCCCTGAAAACAAATAATGTTCTTTCTGACGATGAAATCAATATTTTCCTTGAAAGTGAAGACCCCGAAGGCCTGGACCTTGAAAGCGAATCAAATGACTAAATGACGAACCACTAAATTGATTCCTATATATAAATTGAACAGTTATATAAATTATAACAGTTTGGCAATCATCCAGATATTTTCAAAAAATAGCTTGGATTTTGCTTGAACTGTTTTCTTTATTCATACTATAATGAATCTTATATCACCGAAAACAACCTATAACATTTGATGATATCTTATAAATGCAGATCTAAAATTTGAGAGGATGGGGACAATGAAAAAGCTTCTGACAGGCAACGAAGCGATTGCAAGAGGTGCCTGGGAAGCCGGAGTTGTAGTATGCACGGCTTATCCAGGAACCCCCAGTACGGAAATTACAGAAAACGCAGCAAAATATGATGAGATGTATGCGGAATGGTCCCCGAACGAAAAAGTAGCACTCGAAGTTGGTTTGGGTGCTGCGATCGCCGGCGGAAGAGCGCTTGTCTCCATGAAACATGTCGGGGTAAACGTAGCAGCAGATCCCTTGTTTACACTTTCGTATACCGGTGTTAACGGTGGACTGGTACTTGTATCTGCTGACGATCCGGGCATGCATAGTTCTCAAAATGAACAGGATAACCGTCATTTTGGACGGGCAGCAAAAATTCCGGTACTAGAGCCGGCCAACAGCCAGGAGGCCAAAGTTTTTACCAAATTGGCTTTTGACATCAGCGAGATGTTTGATACGCCGGTTATGCTTAGAACGACAACACGGGTGGCACATTCCCAGTCCCTGGTCGAACTTGCTGACCGCAAAGAGAAAGGAATTAAGGAATATCAGAAAAATCCTTCCAAATATGTGATGATTCCCGCAAATGCCCGTCACCGCCATGTGGTTGTTGAGGATAGGCTAATAAAACTAAAAGACTACGCTGAAAGTACCGATCTAAACCGCGTTGAATGGAACGATACGAAGATTGGAGTAATTACCAGCGGCGTAACCTACCAGTATGTCAAAGAAGTTTTACCGGAAGTTTCAATCTTAAAACTTGGCATGACCTTCCCGCTGCCCCAAAAAATGATTATGGACTTTGCGAACAAAGTAGATCAGTTATATATTGTCGAAGAGTTGGAACCTTTTATCGAAGAGTATGTGAGGTCCTGGGGTCTTGATGTTCATGGCAAGGATACTTTTCCGCTGATCGGGGAACTACTGCCGGAAACGATTGCCGCCAAAATCATGCAGACGCTTGGGGACTGTTCTCCCCGTGAGACGACCGAACCAGATCAACTGCAATATGAAATTCCTCCGCGTCCTCCTGTCCTATGTCCCGGCTGTCCGCACAGAGGTCTTTTCTATGTACTTAATAAGCTTAAAGTCACCGTCGCCGGTGATATTGGTTGTTATACGCTTGGCTGCCTTGCTCCGCTTAAAGCCATTGACACGACCATCTGTATGGGAGCAAGTATCGGTACTGCCATGGGCATGGAGAAAGCCAGAGGTAAGGATTTCGCCCGCAATCTGGTAGCGGTGATTGGGGATTCCACTTTCATTCATTCCGGGATAACTGCACTTGTTGACGTCGTATACAATAAAGCAACAACAACGACCATTATTCTGGATAACCGCATCACGGCAATGACCGGCCACCAGCATAATCCGACGACCGGTTTTACTGTTAAAGGAGAACCTACCAAAGAAATTGATCTCGTCCTTCTGGCCAAGGCCGTCGGCGTAGAAAGGGTCCGGGCTGTTGACCCGTTTAAGCTGGACGAACTGGAGAAAATCATCAAAGAAGAGCTGGCTGCTGAAGAGCCTTCCGTAATTATTACCCAGCGGATTTGCGCCTTAATCGATAAAAGCAAGAATAACCCTTATCGCATATCCACAGAAGCTTGTACCGGCTGTCTACGCTGTCTTAAATTAGGCTGTCCCTGTATCGCCAAGGAAGGAAAAGAAGTCAGGATCAACCTTGCTCAGTGTGTAGGTTGCGGGCTATGTGCAACTGTCTGCCCCAGCGAAGCAATCAAGAAAGAAGGTGGCGCCAATGATTGATATCACGAATATTCTTATTGTTGGTGTAGGTGGACAAGGGACAATCCTTGCGAGCCGAGTGATGGCGGGCGCCGTCCAAATGACCGGCCAGGACGTTAAGGTCTCGGAGATTCACGGGATGGCTCAGCGGGGCGGGAGTGTGGTTACCCAGGTAAGATACGGCAAAGAAGTCGCCTCCCCGATCATTCCTGAAGGTGAAGCGGATATTATACTCGCTTTTGAGAAGCTGGAGGCTCTCCGCTGGCTGCCCTATCTGAAAAAGGATGGCAGCATCTTAATTAATGACCAAAGAATCGATCCTATGCCGGTAGTCGTCGGAGCTGCGCAATATCCTTCCGATGTGTTGGATATTATTGAAAAAGAACGTAAAGAAGTTTTTATCATCAACGGGCTCGAAAAGGCTGTCGAAGCTGGCAACGCCAAAGCAGTCAACGTTGTTTTGCTGGGATTGCTGGCCAGATGCCTGAAGATCGACAAGCAGATTTGGCTTGATGTTATCCGGGAAACAGTCCCGTCTAAACTACTGGCAGTTAATCTGAAAGCTTTTGAAGCTGGTTGGAACGGTTACCTAAGTTAAGCATTTATGATGATTACAACATAACTGATTACGAAAGAGGCTGTGCTGAAACTTAAATAGTTTCACACAGCTTCTTTGCTATTTTGATATAATATTGACCATTTATGCCGCATTGCAGTAACAGCAAAGCAGAAGAATAAAAAAAGGGGCATATTACCCCTTACAGACCACCATTTTTCGCATATTATGTGCTATGCAATGTAATCCCCATTTCAGTTTGACCTTGCTCAATTCTTTTTCTATTATTCGTTTGGCTTTTTTGAGTTTTTTATCTTTCGGGATTTGGGACAGCCTTTCATCGATACGTTTTACTGCTGCTTCGATTGCTGTAGAATCGATAGGTTTGTCGGTTTCAAGTTCTTCCAGGTTTCGCTCCCCGTATTCTGCGTTCTCTTCGTCATTTTCTTGTTCGGCATATTGAATAAGTTCCTGACACTTTTGACGCAGGTTTTCTTTGTAGCGTTTGGATGATTTCCCCCATACCCAGCTGTATTTGTTGGCATTGGCTTCGATTTTTGTGCCATCCATAAAGTAGTTTTCGAGTTTGATATATCCTTCTTCTATAAGCAGTTCTACAACTTCACTGAAAACGTCGAGAATCACATCCTTCATCCCTTCCCCGCGAAAGGTATTGATAGTCTTGTAATCAGGGACATTGCCTCCGCAGATCCACATATACATAATATTTTCTCTGGCAGCTTTTTCGATCCTGCGGCTGGAATATGTTTTATCGAAATAGGCATAAACAACGAGTTTTGTCATCATTATCGGATGAAAACTGGATCTTCCTTTGCCGGGATACTGGGCATAGAGTGGTTCCAGGTTCATTTTTTTTATGGCCGTGTTGATTACTCTAACCATATGATTCGGGGGAATCAGGCTCTCTAGGTCGATGGGCAGACTCAGCTGATTTTGGTTATATTCTTTAAAAATGACTTTGTTATGTACCTTTTGCTCGGGTTTTGACAACTTTTTTCACCTGCTTTTACTATATATCTATGTTTATATTTTACCATTTTTTGCTTTCTATATGGTATGAAAAGCCGCCTAAAACTTGCGTTCTAGACGGCTTCTTCGGGCTAGTTTTCACACAGCCCCTTCTATATTTATTATTGTCTGACGAAAACCACCTTTAGGGGTTTATTTCTCTCTTTATAAGTCAATTTTACCAAAAATAGAACAAGCGTTTTTTCTATCTCTGTCCGTAGCTTGGACAATGGACCTTTATTTTTTATTTGAATTCTATAAAAATGTGTTGCGAAAAGTCATTGTGATTGTCTTTATGTAATGAGAAAGCAATATTGGAAATTTACGCTTTTATTGAAAGTAGCAAAAAAATATCCAAAGTGAGGTGATTTATTATTAGGACATTTAAGAGTGAGGCAATAGAAATATTACAATAAAGAAACCCCCAATAAACAGGACTTCCAAGGGTACTGTTTATCAAGGGCGACGTCCATAACTTTGCTTAATAAAGTTCAGGTCTGGTTTAATTTAACTAAATTAAATTGAAGAGGCAGTTCTCATGAAAAATGAACGTTGGAATTGAAAACCTATCAAGAATTATTGGTAAAAAATATCTGATGAAGGGATGTTTATTCATGAACATGAAACCAAAAAAATATCTGTGTTCTATAATTTTATCAACATTATTTACTATTCTTTTGGCGACACCCGTATTTGCAATAACACCTACATTTACTTATTCATGCTCTAGAGGAGTTAATGTATATTATTATATAGAGAATGGTTCAAGTAATCCTCTATATACTCCGATTAGAGATGCCGCATATAACTGGGAACATACAGGCTATGGATCTAATCCAATATATTTATATATTAAAAGTACAAATAGTGGAACCGCAATTGATTTCTATGCTAAGACTAGCTCCTATTGGGGTCCAGATGGAGATAATATAGGAGGACAAACTCGCCCAATGAATGCGTCTGGTTATGAAATAGACCCAAATTTAAGTAATTGGTTGTATTCAGAAATTTATTTAAATAATACTGCACTATCAACTTTGTCTTCTTCATTAAGGCAAGGAGTAACGGCACATGAAATGGGACACGCATTCGGGTTGGCACATTATAATAGTAACCCCACAGGTAGTATTATGTGCCAAACTGCCTATGGTAGGACAGTACAAACTGTACAACAAGAAGATAATGATGCAATAAATGCAAAATATTAATAATACAAGGAGGGATTTTCATGAAAAAGAAAACCGTTATAATTTTTAGTAGTATATTTTTTATACTATTATTGAGTGGAATTACTATATTATCTAAGACAAGCAACAATTCCGTATTAGCATCTGCAAACATTAAAAACACAATAGATAAAAATGTAAATAGCTTAAGTTCAACTACGGAGAATAAAGATGTAGTATTAGACTTAAGATCTGAATTAGATTATTTAATCAATACTACTGATAAAAAAGTTAGAAATGAAAATTCGGATTTTATAATTATCGGGACAGTCCAATCAGTAGATGGAAGTATAAACTATAATCCTAAAGAAGAATTATATACAGATATTCAAACTATTGGCAAAATAAAAGTTGAAAAAGTTATCAAAGGAAATGTTGAGGATAATATTATTCCATTTATAAGACTTGGCGGAGTAATTAGTTTTAGTGAATATGAAAAAGGACTAACTGAAAGTCAAAAAACAAAAGTAGAATTAACCAAGACGCTTACAAATGAAGAGAAAAAGACAAAGTATGTTTCATCCTATACAATGGGCAACATAAATATAGAACAAGGTAAAACATATTTAATGTATTTAAAATATGATCCTGATTATGATAGATACGGCATTGTATTTTTGCAGGATGGTTTGAGAGAAATTGATAAAAGCACAATGGCAAAATCAGAATCTAAAAAATTAATTAAAGACGAAATGTCAACGATAAAAGTAAAGAATAACGAAAGTGGAAAATTTGAAACTATTAATGACGTCTTAGGTGATTTGTAAACTTCAAGGAATGGCACGGGTGTATGGGGTGTATCCCGAACTCTATATAAACTCAAAATTGATGTAAAATTAGGCGAATATTTTATGGGAGCAATAGCAGGAAGAAGCTATCGCTCCTTTTGTCTTTTTGTGGGAGAGTTCGGGGCATCTTTTCACGCGATTTTTTCTCCGAACTTTTACTTCGACGATAGGAGGTTAAACAGAATGTCAGAGGGAAACAAAAAAAGATTTCCATTATGGATGTACCCTGAAACACAGAAAAGGGTTCAGGATATAGCAAAACAACACTGCACAACCACGGTGATCATCTCTGACGCTTACATTCTTACTTAAATGTACTGGAGGGAAAAGGGCTGAAGCTGTTGCCAAAACAACAGCTCCAGAGCGCTAGGCACGCTTATCCTTCGGGAGGATCATAGAGATCCTCCACGTTGTTGTCGTAGACCTTAACGTCCCGCATTAATTGTAACTCCCCACTGGAAGTGAGGAAAATATTCCGCTCGATAACCGTATCCATGACGGCTTCGCACTGAGCCTTCGTCAGGCCTTCGATCGGATCCGGCACGTTAATGCCGAAAGTTTTGCCACCTGTGGTGGCAAACGTCAGGCGAACATATCTGGTATTTGCCATATGATCACCTCCTTTCCCGCCCAAACCGGCAGAAACCTTATCCCTCTTCGAACTCAAGCCGGTAATTCTTCTGCAACAGGATATCCTGCAGTTCATGTTGACTCAAACTGTATAAGGCTGAAATGACATCATAAAGGGCTTGCTCCGTGGCGTCAGGCTTAACATAATTCAGTCCTTTTTTCCTGAGGATCGGACCGCCGGCCGGCGTCGTACCGATCTGATAGCGTCCGGCCAGAACCGAACTTAACGGGATCATGGTGACAGGCATGGCTGTGCACCTCCTTTCTCTTTGACAGGCTGACTTGTCTCGCCTGTCCTCATTAACTACTTTATGAATATTTTGTCCCGGGGGTTACAGGTTGTCCTTAAAAATATCCGGAGTCGCCGCAGTTAATCGCGTCGGAAATTAACCTGATCAAAAGACAGACCCATCGGATCGTGCTCAGCAGCGCCATCGAGATCGGGCGGCGGCTGACGGAGATCAAGGAACAGGTCAAGTATGGGGAATGGGGCCGTTGGCTGAAAGAGGAGGTCAGCTACTCCCAGGATACGGCCGAAAAAATGATGCGCCTCTACCAGGAGTACGGCGTCAAACAGCTTTCTATCTTCACCGACGGCGAACCGGACCAGGAAATACCCGAACTGAGCTTTTCACAGGCCTACATCCTCTTAGGCGTACCGGAAGAGGAAAGAGCCGCTTTCATCACGGACACGGATGTCGCGAGAACGTCTACCCGCGAGCTGCAAAAGGCGATTGACGACTGGAATCAGGCCCGGCGGAAGAAGGAACAGGCCGAACAGGAAAAAGCGGTCCTGCAGCAAGCCCTGGAGGAGGAAAAGGAAAAGTCCGCCCGGCTGGCCCAAGCGAACGCCGTATTAGATAAAAACGCCCAGGAATTGTTTACGGCCAAGAGCCGGCTAGAACGAAAAGCCGAAAACCTGCAGAACGAGGTAACCTCCATCAAAAAAACAACCGCTTATAAATCCCTGAACTCCCTGCGCAAGAACTTGAGCAGTGCGTCGACCAAGGTACGCGCCAACAATATCGCCTTTCTCTACGGGGAACTGGACCGGGTGATCAAAGAACTGTGGTTCCAGCTCGATAAGATCAAACAAAGCGACCCGGACACCTTCGTTGCCTATAAGGATAAAGTCTATGAGTTTCTGATTCAGCGGGCGCGGGATGAGATATGGGCAAAGGATATTCCGGAACTGTAAATAAAAATCCTGTTGTGAAGAATCCCGTTGTCACGACCGAACAGCGGGATTCTTCTCTAATTGAATACTACTTTTGTTGGTGGCTTTAGTACTGATTGAAACGCGACGTAAAAAGTCATCAAGCTGATGTGCATCTCAGGTCAAACTGGAATGGGGATTACATTGCATAGCACATAATATGCGAAAAATGGTGGTATGTAAGGGGTAATATGCCCCTTTTTTTATTCTTCTGCTTTGCTGTTACTGCAATGCGGCATAAATGGTCAATATTATATCAAAATAGCAAAGAAGCTGTGTGAAACTATTTAAGTTTCAGCACAGCCCCTTTCGTATAATTAGTCTGTTTTTGATATGATTTTTTTAATTCCCGTGCTGCCTGTTCAATGTCTTGCGCCGCTAGGATAGCAGAAACTACGGATATTCCGTCAATCCCGGTTTCCATCGTACGCACAGCATTTTCCTTCTTAATCCCGCCAATCGCTACGACAGGGATTGAGACGGCTTTTTTTATCTTCTCCAGCACTGCCAGCGAAACAAGTTTGGCATCGATCTTCGTTCCTGTTGCATACATTGCCCCTACTCCAAGATAGTCCGCTCCCTCTTTTTCCGCTTGAATGGCTTCTGCAACATTACTGACTGATATCCCAATGATTTTATCTTGTCCAATGTGTTTTCTGGCTACCGCAATCGGCAGATCTTCCTGTCCCAGATGCAGACCATCAGCATCGATGGCTAAGGCAATATCCAGACGATCGTTAATAATCAACGGAACATTGTAACGGGAAGTCAGGCTTTTCAATTTCTCGGCCATTTCATAAAATTCCCGGGACGGGGCGATTTTCTCCCGAAGCTGAACAAGAGAGACACCACCTTCAATTGCTTCCCGAACACAAACGATCAAATCCCGAACTCCGATATAGCTTCTATCAGTAACAAGATAAAGAGAGTAGTCCCATTTTAAGCTAGGCAAGCAATTTTATCCTCCCTTCTTTCCTTATCGTATCTTCACCCAGATTATAGACACTATCGAAAAGTCTCACCCTAAAAGTGCCTATTCCTTCCTTATCTTGCAATGTTCTTTGGGCTAGCTCTCCGGCAAGCCCCATCGTCATTACTCCCGCTGCGGCCGCTATAAAGGAATCTGCAACCACGCCGCAGTAGGTTCCGACCAGCGCTGTCGCCATACAGCCGGTACCTGTAACATGCGCCAGGATCGGATGACCATTTGCGATACTGCATACTGCTTTTCCATTTGTAATAATATCCGTTTTACCGGTAACAGCTGCTACACAGTTCATTCTAGCCGCTAAGTCTTTGGCAACTTCTACCCCGCCCGTTTCGTCCGTTACGGAATCGACTCCCTTGGTTTGAACGTTCAAGCCGTTTAAACACTTGATTTCGGACATATTTCCTCTGATTACGGCAAAATGAATTTCATTTAGCAGTGTTTGGGCAACCTTATTGCGATAGGGCGTAGCGCCTACACCTACAGGATCAAAAATAACAGGTATGTGTAATTGGTTGGCTCTCTTTCCTGCCTTGATCATGGAACCAACCGTTCTTTCACTCAAAGTGCCCATATTAATCACAAGGCTTGAAGCGATCGCCACCATATCTTCAACTTCACTGATATCGTCAGCCATCACCGGTGAGCCCCCGAGCGCGAGAATGATATTCGCGCAATCATTGACCGTAACATAATTGGTGATGTTGTGAACCAGCGGTCTTCGCTCTTTTAATTCTTTCAGAGCTTCTACACATTCTTTGATGATATCCATTTTCCGACAACCCCTTTACCTAAAATACAAAATATTGCTGTTATCACCATTACAGGCAGGGTACTTCCTAAGAAAAAACCGCTCGCCGCAAACTGCTGATAAAGTACAACGCCTATAACCCAGATCAGCATGTTTAGCCAATTGATAGCCTGATCTTCCTTGATCTCCTTTTTTCTGAAGATATAATACTCCGTTAAAAGAATTGCGAAAAGCGGAGCAAAAACGGAACCTATGGCATAAAGAAAGTTCTCATACTGTTCCATGGGCACAATGACGGCAAGTACAGTTCCGATAAATGTCATGACCAGACCAGCTATTTTATCATTTGCTTTCGGCCAGATATTCAGATAACTGACTCCCGCTGAATAAGCATCAAGAAAGGTCGTCGTCACCGTAGATAAAACCACAATTCCCATTGCTGCAATTCCAAGATTGGCAGATAGGAGAATTGCCGAAATATCAGAATTCCCGGCAACAATAGCCGCTCCCAGTCCGATGACATACATCCAGCTGCTCCCGACAAAATAGCCGCCGGCACTCCCCCAAAAAGCTCCCTTGCGGCTCTTTGAATAACGGGTATAATCTGAAATCAGTGGTAACCAGGATAGCGGCATAATTACGCTAAGTTCTACTGCTGCACCAAAGGAAAGCTCTCCATCTGGAATCTGGACAGCTAAACCAGGATTTTTGAAGACAATCGTGCTTAAGACAATTGTCAGAATGAATAGCAGTCCTACGGCCAGAGCATTCACTTTGTTAAGCTTTTTTATCCCGACCCCAATCCAGAGACAAATTAGTAAACCGATAAAAATGCTCCATAATAGCTGGTTATTAAAGCCCCAGAGAATCTTGCTGATTTCATTGACTGAACGAGCGCCCACAATAATCATCACAGCCGTCCAGCCAAGAAGCTGCAAAATATTTAGAACTGAAAAACCATAAGACCCGTATTTTCCAAAAGAAATTCGGGTAGATTCTATGGCCGAAATTCTTTTTTCTGCACCGATTATTCCGGTGAGACCTAGAATAACAACGCCAAGCAAATGCCCCAGCAGAATAGCCTGAACACCTTTGCTGAAACCAAGGGGAGCAATTAATGCCCCGGTATAGATTTCAGCAATAGAAACTGCTGCCCCAAACCAGAGGATAAAATGGCTGAAAGAAGGAACCCCTTGTGTTTTATTATCAGGTATTTTAGAATCACTCATCCATCATTCCCGCTTTCTTATAAATTTCGTAAAAATGGTGCGTTGGGCCTACCCCTTTACCTATTTCCAACGAATGCTCTATCGCCATCGTAATATATTTTTTACTTGCTTCTACGGCCCTGGTCATTTCCATGTCCTTGGCCAGGTTTGCAGCAATAGAAGCCGAAAGGGTACAACCGGTGCCATGGGTATTTTTCGTATTCAGCCTTGGCGCTTTAAATTCAGAAAATACTTTTCCATCAAACAGAATATCCGTCGCCGTTCCCTCCAAGTGTCCACCTTTTAGCAAGACACAGGCGGGTCCCAAGGATAAAATTATTTTTGCTGCTTCCTTCACATCCCGAAGATTTAGGATCGGCCTTCCTGTAATTGTCTCAGCCTCAGGAATATTCGGAGTAACGATGGTCGCAAGCGGCAGTAGGTTTGTAATCAAAGCCTTTCTGGCATCTTCCTTCAGTAAAGGATATCCGCTTTTCGAAATCATCACCGGATCAAGTACAATCCTTTTGACGTTATGCTCAATTAATCTATCCCGAATCGTTTCTATAGTCTCGCTTACCGATACCATCCCGATTTTCAATGCATCTACTTCAATGTCTTCAAAAATTGCATCGATTTGTTTCCCGATAATCTCCGGCTTAATATCCTGCACAGCAATAACCCCTTGGGTATTCTGTGCTGTCACAGCAGTTATCACACTCATTCCATAAACCCCATGTGCAGCAAAAGTCTTCAAATCAGCCTGAATTCCTGCTCCACCACAAGTGTCACTGCCTGCAATTGTTAATACTTTTTTCATAGGATACCTTCTTTCTCGATTTCTGAGCAGAAAAACGAAAAACACAAATCGGAAAAAGATTTGTGTTTTGTCTGCTTAAAAACATTGCAGTACGTACTATACGTACGTCTAACATCTCATGTATTCCAAAACTTCTTCCCTCCGCCAGCATTACCTGGATCAGGTTATAGGAGTCAAAGACATCATTGGGTCTTTATCTCAGCCGGCCTCGATCCGGCACCCCTGAAATTAAGTTATTTAATTTTGAGCTGGTAAGATTAGAATAATTGAACCTAGTATAGTATTTTCTGAAATAGATTTCAAGTCGATCTTTTTTTTTATTTTTTGTTCTTATTTTTGTCTTATCTATCTCCGAACCCGTATTATGCAGAATTATCGAACATATGTTTGCATTTCTGTTCTGTTTCTGCTAAAATTTATTGGGGTGATGAGCATGAGTACCCTGGAAAGACTTGCAGTCCTCGCCGATGGAGCCAAGTATGATGTTTCCTGTGCTTCAAGCGGGGTAAATAAACAAAATAAAGGCGGTATCGGCAATTCCAAATCATTTGGCATCTGCCATACCTGGTCTGCCGACGGCCGCTGTGTTTCACTCTTAAAACTTCTTCTGACCAACTACTGTATTTATAACTGTCATTATTGCATTAACCGTAATCAAAATGATATCCCGCGAGCCAGTTTCACGCCAAGGGAAGTTGCCGACCTGACGATTCAATTCTACAGGCGAAATTATATTGAAGGTCTTTTTTTGAGCTCGGGGATTGAGCGCAGTCCAAATCATACCATGGAAAGGATTTATCAGGTTCTTGACATTCTGAGGCATGAATATCACTTTTACGGATATATACACGTCAAAGTGATTCCCGGCGCCGATCCGGCGCTGGTCAACAAGACCGGATTACTCGCCGACAGGATGAGCATTAATATTGAACAGCCTACAGAGCAGAGCCTCAAACTCCTGGCGCCGCAAAAGACACTGCCCGTCCTATTTGCGCCGATGAATCAAATTAATAATCAAATGACGCAAAACGCTTCCGAAAGAAAGATCTTCCGACACGTCCAAAAATTTGTTCCGGCAGGACAGTCGACCCAGATGATTGTCGGGGCAAGCAAAGACAGTGACCTTTCCATTATTAAAGCCACAGAAACCCTTTACAACCGTTTTCAGTTGAAAAGAGTCTATTACTCGGCCTATGTTCCCGTTAATGAGGGCCCAAATCTTCCTGCTCTTTCCACTTCTCCGCCTTTGCTTAGAGAACACCGGCTCTATCAGGCGGACTGGCTGCTGAGATTTTACAGCTTTAAAGCGGATGAAATCGTCAATGAACAAAGTCCGTTTTTGGATACCGATTTTGATCCCAAAATTTCCTGGGCGCTTCGAAACATGCAGTTATTTCCTCTAGAAATCAACCAAGCCTCTTATGAAGAGCTGCTTCGAATTCCTGGCGTAGGCGTGACTTCCGCCCAGAGAATCATCCTGCAGCGCAGGCTGGGTAATATTTCTTATAATCATCTTAAAAAAATGGGTGTGGTTCTTAAGCGCGCTAAATATTTTATTACGTGTCAGGGCTGTTATTACGGAGGCATCCCTGCAGAAAGTGCCTTGGTGCGCCAGGCCCTGGCACCTGTAGCCAAACCCGTTCAGCTATGTTTGTTCTGATTTATCCTGTAAACATAGATGATCATTTTAGGGTTGACAAGGTTCTAGGAATCTTCCGAAGAATGAGGGACTGTTGAAAATGGATTATTTATATGACGGAAGCTTTGACGGTCTGCTGACTTCAATATATTACAGCTATTATGAACAAAGAGCCCAGGGAATCTATCCTGAGGCTTCGTATCAGTTCAATATGTTCACGCCATCTACCGTTATCCAAAGTGATCCTGTGCTTGCTGCCAGGGTTTATGATGCGATAGACAGAAAAATTTCTGTCTACTCCTTAATGCAGATCTATTATGTATACCTCTCGAACAATACCGCTAAAGAAAACCTTATCTTAAAATACCTTCAGCTGGGCTTTCAGTTAGGTCCGAAAATTGACAGCATTCATTCTCATCCCGAGGTATTGCCGATCCGGCAAACAGCCAAGAAAGTATCTTTTGAAGCAGAGCGCTTTTTGGGGCTACTTCGCTTTACGGATACCCGCAGTTATCTTTATTCGGCCCTGGAGCCGGATCATAATATATTAATTCTTCTGGCCGACCATTTTGCCGACAGGCTAGCAGGCGAACGTTTCATTATTCATGACAAAAAAAGAAGCCTTGCGATCATCTGCAATAAAAAAGACTGGTACCTTTCCGATTTTTCCGAGGAAGCAGCCATTCCTGATTCAGAGACAGAACAATTATACCAGGAGCTCTGGGCTAAATATTTTACCCGTATCAGCATTGAAAACCGCAAAAATAAAAAGCTCCAATCCCATTTTATCCCCCAGCGCTATCGTCATAACCTGGTGGAATTTCGAAAATCGGAGCTGCTTTAATCTCATCCGTCCATCAATTCATTACAATGTTCTTTCAGCCAGCTTTTCCACTTCTTATAGTCCGGCAGAATTTGTTCCACGAATGCCCAAAATTCCTTGGAATGGTTCATGTACTTAAGATGGGCCAATTCATGAATAATCACATAAGCCGCAACCTGGTTCGGTGCCATGATAATGCGCCAATTTAAGTTGATGTATCCTTTGCTTGAACAGCTTCCCCATTTTGTTTTTTGATCCTTAATTCTAAGTTTTTGGTAGGTAATATCCAGCTGTCTGGCATAATATTCGACCTGTTCAGGAAGAAGCTTTTGGGCCTGCCGGATATACCATTCTTCCAGTATCTTTTTGGTTGATTGACTTTTCTTCTCTTTTGATAACCCCGGTGGAATGGTTACAACGATCCTGCTTCCAATAAACGATGCTGAGGAGCTTCCGGGTCCGGCCTTTTCCTCGATCAGCAGAGGATAATGCCTGCCCCTGTACAGTAGTTTTTCACCTGAAACATATTCCTTCGCAGCAGTTTCACCTGCTGCTGAATTTTGTTTTTCGATGTGCTTTAATATCAGGTCTTTATTGTTTTCCAGATATCGTCTGGCCTGGGTAAAAGTAATTTCGGCAGGAACAGAAACCTTTAACTTCTGATGTTTGATGGTAACAATCAATCTTTTTGCTTTGCTGCTTTTTCGAAGCTCATATTCAATTTGCCTTTTGCCTATACGAAGGTATTCCATTTTGCCTTCCACTTTACTCCCGAAAATAATGATATTGCCCTGTGCAAAAAATCAAGCAAGACTATTTTACTACGACTAAGGGGAAAAAAGAAACCTTTACGCCAATAAATATTATCTGAACATATCTGTTATTTGTATTTTCCGTTCATAATCCCATCATACGGTCCGATAGGTTGCCTGACTGACTGCCGCTTTCCACCCACTGAGGTATTGCTGACGCTCAGATTCGGTGATGTTCGAATCAGAAATAAAACGCCCTTTACTGAGGCATTTCAGCTCTTCTTTGTCCTTCCAGTATCCGGCTGCCAAACCTGCCAGATATGCTGCTCCCAAAGCCGTAACCTCACAAATTTCTGACCGTTCAACCGGAATACCGCTGAGATCCGCCTGAAACTGCAGCAGGAAATTATTATCGGCTGCACCGCCGTCTACTTTCAAGGCCTTAAGACGGATACCGGTATCCTTAGCCATTAACGCAAGAACATCATTCGTCTGATAAGCAATGCTTTCCAGCGCGGCTCTTACAAGGTGGAAGCGGTTTGCTCCCCGGGTAAGTCCGGTCACTATGCCGCGGGCATGCATATCCCAGTATGGTGCGCCGAGTCCGACGAAGGCCGGAACAATATAGACACCGTTCGTATCTTTGACCTGAGTTGCATAATACTCGCTTTCGGCAGAAGTTTTCAGCAATCCAAGTTCATCACGAAGCCACTGAATGACTGCTCCACCAATAAATACACTGCCTTCCAGCGCATATTCCACCCCGTTGTCAATTCCCCAGGCAATTGTTGTCAGCAATTTATTTTGAGACCGGATCATATTTTTACCGGTATTCATTAGGATAAAACAACCCGTACCATAGGTATTTTTAACCATTCCTTCTGTAAAGCAGGCCTGCCCAAAAAGTGCGGCCTGCTGATCACCGGCTATACCAGCTATCGGTATTTCAGCGCCAAATATCGAAGAATCTGTTACCCCGCAGCAGAGGCTGCTCGGACAGACTTCCGGCAGCAGTGATCTGGGGATATTCAGATAAGATAATATTTTGTCATCCCACGCTAGTTCCCTGATATTATAGAGCATGGTCCGGGAGGCATTGCTATAATCCGTGATATGCAGCCGGCCTTTGGTAAGATTCCAGACGAGCCAGCTGTCAATTGTGCCAAAAAGCAAATCCCCTTTTTCAGCCATCGCCTGTCCATCCGGAATATGATCGAGGATCCAGCGGATTTTCGTTCCGGAAAAATAAGCATCCGCAACAAGGCCGGTCGCATCTGAAATATACTCGTTTAAGGTACTGTTCAATATCTGCTCGCAAAGTTCCGTCGTTCTGCGGCATTGCCAGACAATCGCATGATAGACAGGTTTGCCGGTAAAACGGTTCCAAACCACAGTCGTCTCCCTTTGATTTGCTATCCCTAGCCCAACAATATCATCCGGATTTATGTCCGTCTGATCCAGAACCTCTCTGATAGCAGCCAGCTGGGTGTCCCAGATTTCCAAAGGATCATGTTCAACCCACCCCGGGAACGGATAGATCTGAGCAAACTCTTTTTGGGCTTTGCCTACGATCATTCCTTCATGGTTAAAAATGACAGCCCGTGAGCTTGTCGTCCCCTGATCGAGCGCAATAATATATTTTTGGACCATCTATGTTCCTCCATTAACCAGTTCAATGAGCCAAAGCCCGAATACTTTCCGTAAATAATTTTATTATACTATAATTATGAGAAAACAGGCCAAAATAATTCCAATCAGTACCCGATTAAGCTGAATAGATGAACACGGCCACCGAAATTATCAGAGGAAAGAAGTGATCAGACTATGCAAAACTGGCAGGAAAAAGCAGCTATACTTGTTGATGAGTATGTAGCTCCTCAAGGAGTTCATGGCAAACGCATCCTGGACGCCATTAAAAAAATCCCCAGGCATTTGTTTATCCCTGAAGATTTATGGTCCTACAGTTATGATGATGAACCGCTTCCGAGCTGAACTATCCGATCTGCAGTATCATTGCTGACGGCCGAAACGGTTATGAACCAAATGCACCATACCGGGGAATCATCGTAACGGCAGCGGCACCGGTCATTGAACCTTGCTGGCTTGAGCAACTCGATGTCGGCGGAAGAATCGTTGTCCCACTTGAAGCCGGCGAAGGGCTAGCCTGTCAGCGTTTGCTGGTCAGACAAAAGACCAGTACAAATCTGGAAGGCTATATTGACAGCTGGGATGACTACTGCCGCTTTGTACCGCTGCTCTCTGGGACAGCAGCGGGGACAAAAGAAGCGCTCCCATGTCCTCACTCGTCTATTTCCCGTACTTAAGCAGCCTCTTCACGGCAAATTCTACCCATTTGCTGTCCGGCTGTCCATAATTGCTGTAAGGATGAATGGAAATCCCTCCTCTGGGGCTGAATTCTCCTATAACCTCGATGTATCTGGGTTCAAGCAGCCGGATCAGGTCTTTCATGATGATGTTGACAACATCTTCGTGAAAACCTCCATGGTTGCGGAAACTAAAAAGATATAGCTTCAACGATTTGCTTTCTACCAATTTCTGATCCGGGATATAATTGATAATCATCGTTCCAAAATCCGGTTGGCCGGTAATCGGACACAAGCTGGTAAATTCAGGGCAATTTAAGCGGACAAAATAATTATTAT
This sequence comes from Dehalobacter restrictus DSM 9455, assembly GCF_000512895.1. Lineage (NCBI taxonomy): Bacteria > Bacillati > Bacillota > Clostridia > Eubacteriales > Desulfitobacteriaceae > Dehalobacter > Dehalobacter restrictus. The sequence goes on along the minus strand of NZ_CP007033.1, from coordinate 156,686 downwards.
CGGGATACTTGTTTGCAAAACTCTCCAGTATGTCCGAATCATAATCAAAAACATAGCGTGTTTGTCCCGATCCCAGAAGTGACAGGCCCTCAGTTTCCTTGTTTTTCATTTACGGTAACCTCCCAGTGGTTCTTAATCATAAACAGAATGCTTATTCCGAGCACTTGCATCAGACTCTTAACAGCAAACTGCCCCAGTACTGCATTCGGCACAAAATCCCAGGTCAGAATGCCTGAAATAAGCGGGGACAGACCAATTAATATAAAGACTACACTATCGAGAAAACTGCTGACAATCCCGCTCGCAAACACTTTACGCAGGAAAGAGCCTTTAAGCCTCGTATAAATTTCCGTGTCTGCCGATTCCGAGATCAAAAAGGAAATGGCTGAAGCCAAAGTAATGGTCAAAGTATCTCCAAGAAGTTTGGAGGAAACAGCCGATAGGACAAGAGCCGTGGTAATCGCCAGATAAGCAGTTTTTCGCCCGTACTTGCGCTGGATAATGTCCCTAAGTACCAGCGTCACCCCTATCAGCCAGCTTCCGTAAGGAATTAAAAACGGTCCTACCTGCAAAGGTGCCAGCGCTGCAGTAATGATATTCGCAATAATGATGGCAGCTAAATAAAGAATAAGCAACATTATTTTTCTCCTAATAATAAATAATGATCCAAAAGTGTGCCACCCCTTGCCGTCCATGGATGTTAAAATAAAAAGGGCATGTAACTGCCCTAAAACTACCAGACGATAGCTTCCCTAGTTTTGTTTAGAGACAGGATGGATGACGAACTGTCTTATTATGTTAAATGGTCTATTCCATATCGGTAAACGGCCAGGATGCGGATAGCTTGCAGCTGTCTCCTCGATAATAAGTAATACCCAGCCCGATTGGCTTATCCTGTGTATTAAACAGTCTTTGCTCAACAACCAAAAGTGGGAGGGCATTGTACAGGGACAGGTATTTTGATATTTTTTCATCAGGCATTTGGGCAGAAATTGTTAATTCTTTCTTAATCGCAAACAGAGAAGTATACCGAGAAACAATTTCCGGGAAAGTACTGTATTTGATTTCTTTTTCAACGATAGGCATTCCCTTGTAGTAAATCAGGTATTTTTCATCATATGCGACTGCTTCTCCATTGCTGTAATGGATCCGTTTAACCATAATTATTTTTTTGCTTTGGGGTATATTCAGACTGTCAATGAGTCTTGGTGTCGGCAGGATAATTTTAACTTCAATCAGCTTGGTTGTATCGATGGTGTTAATCAGATTTGCCATCTCGTTGTAATATAAGATGTATTTCTTGGAATCCGGCTCATTCACAAAGCTACCCTTGCCAGGGATAGAGGTGATATATCCCTCATTCACTAAGATTGCCAGACCCTTACGGACCGTCATCCGGCTCACGCCATAGGTATCGCATAATGAATTTTCTGAAGGGATCGCATCTCCCGGTTTCAAAACACCCTCTTTAATTTTTTTCTTTATCTCTTCAATAATATGTTGATAGATTGGTAATTCCATCTTCTTACTCCTCGGCAATTATTTAGTTATCATATATTATACATAGGAACAGATTAATAAATCCATCAATATTTTTTAAGCAACTAATTTATTTACTTTCTTTAAAAACCTGTATTCTGCAGATATTCCTGTTGAAAAGCAGGATTTGCCGCCAGGTCAAAATGCGTTATCTTTGCCAATAATATCAAAGTATTTATCCGTATATTTCTGGACAGTAGAAAATTCGATGCTCCGGCTCCTGCCGCATTGCCTATGGACCGGATGGGTACATTCGAAAAATTGGGAAACAAACCGAGTACCTGAGCACTTGGAGCGTCAATATAGTTGCCGAAGGCCCCGGCAATCAGAATTTCCTCAAGATCTTCTCCTTCCAGCCCATATTCTTTCATTAATAGCATGCATCCTGTATAAATGGCGCTTTTGGCAAGCTGTACAGCACGAATATCCTTTTGGCTGATGTAAATTCGGTCGTTATCACCGGACTGTCCCTCATCCATCAGGTAGAAAACGCTGACCCCGTCAAGATTTGCCAGATAATTGGCAAATCTTTGATTTTCCGGCCGACAAACTTTTAAATATTTGCCGGGAGACAGCAATCTGCCTTCTTTACTGATCAGCTCGGCTTTCAGCATTTCTGCAACTGCATCAACAATACCGGAGCCACAAATCCCTCTGGGCTGTTCTCCGCCAATGACTTTTAATTCAATTTTACCTTCCGACAGTTTTACCCGTTCGATGGCTCCGTTTGTTCCACGCATTCCAAAGCGGATCGTTGCTCCTTCAAGGGCCGGTCCGGCAGCAGTTGATGTGGCCAGCCATTTCTTCTCGTTCCCCAATAAAATTTCGCCGTTTGTTCCAAGGTCAATAATCAATCTGTTCCCTTGACGTTCCCCTTCAGGCAAAGCCAGCAGGACAGCCAAAGTGTCCGCTCCGACGAAGCCCCCGATCAAAGGTAAAAAATCAATAATGGCATTGGGATGAATGTTAAGGCTCAACTCCCGTGCTGTTGTTAACACTTCACTTAAAATCGTATTGGTGTAAGGCGTCCTGCCAAGCGATCCAGGATGCAACCCTAAAAAGATGTGCTGCATGGCACTGTTGCCGCAAATCACCATCGTATAGATATTTTCGGCGCTGATCTGGTTTTGCTGTATCGCTTCCAGAATCAGAGCGTTAATGGTCTCTGCCACTTTACGCTGAAGAATTTTTAGCCCTTCAGAATTCTTCATCGCCGCCATGATACGGGATATAACATCCGCGCCTTCCGTAATCTGACCGTTCAAGGCGGAATATACCCCTACTTTTTTGCCACTATTAAGGTCATATAAGTAGGCCACAACAGAGGTACTCCCAAGGTCAACGGCAAATCCATAATTGCTGGCTGAGGTGTCGCCCTGCTCAATATCAAGCAGCTGTTCGTCTCTTAAGACCAAAGTAATGCCGTCCATTTCCAGTTTCTGCATCAGCTGTGATAATTTTTGCAGAAGGCATAAAGCTGGCGTATTAATCCGGACCGGAACCTTGGCTTGAATATGTTCCCAGTCCCCGTAATAGAACGGTGTTTTTAGAAACTTCTTATCAATAAAAATCTTTTTAACCGGCGGATCGATGTTCAGCTCTGTTTCAATGCGGTCCGTTAAAATCGAGGCTTCATGTTTGTAGTCTCCATATTTAAGATAAACGATCAAGCCGTCGCTTACTGGTTCCTGACACGCCAATACTTCCTGCCGTATGCCGTCCCTTTCTATTTCAATTGTGCATTTTTTACATGTACCTTTTCCTCCGCATACAAGATCAAGCGGATATCCAAGACCTGAACAGGCAACAGCAACCGTATCATTCTCCTGGCATAAGATTTCTTTATTCTGGTTTGGAAATAGAACTTTTTTCATCATATTGTTTTCCTTTCTGTTATAATGAAACCTGCCATTTTCAGCGAAGGACAACCGTCTTTTTCCAAAAAATCATTCTAACATATCATATTATAAAACGTAACTTTCCTTCATTACAAGTCGGTAGTTTCAGGCTATTGTCGAAATAGAAATTATTTTCTAAAAAATCTCTTATTTTTTGTCTTTTAAATATATTGACTATTGAAAATTCGGATGATATATTAAAGTAAGCAAAACCCCTGTATATACAATAGTATACATTGTTTGGACGCAATTATCTCTTTTTATTTTCTTTATTTTTTATTTTCATGTTAGATTTTCGAGAATAATTGGAAAGGGGGATACTTATGGAGAACACTTTTCGTAAAGCAATACAGGACAACAATGAGTTTATTGTAACATGGGAACTCGTACCCGGCCGCGGCTCTAAAGAAGTTTCTCAGGAAAAAGCGCTTCAATTGGCGGAACAAGCTGCTAAAGGGAAAAAGATCCATGCTGTTAGTCTGACTGACAACCCGGGTGGAAGTGTCGGCATTAATCCTGAGGGCATTGGCAGGGAAATCAAAAGTTTAGGCATCGATGCAATTATTCACGTTGCCTGCAAGGACAAAAACCGCACGCAACTGGAAAGCCAGCTTTTTTCCCTGGAACGTTCGGGGCTCCATAACTTGTTGGTACTGACCGGCGACCATGATCCGGGTAATTTTTTCGGACGGCCCAAACCGGTTTTTGACCTTGATTCCACTCAGCTCTTGGCCTTTATCGCCAAGATGAATGACGGATTGGAACTCCCCACAGCTAAAGGTGTCAATAAACTTCAGCCAACCCATCTTTTTGCGGGTGCTGCTGTTTCACCTTTTAAAGCCACCGAAGCCGAACAGATGCTCCAGTACACCAAGCTCAGAAAGAAGATCGAGAACGGTGCTCAATTCATTATACCCCAAGTTGGCTACGATGTCAGGAAGTACCACGAACTCTATCAATTTGTGAAGCACAATAACCTGCGCGGATGCTTAATGGGAAATATTTACCTGCTGACTTATGGTGCTGCCAAAGCGATGAGTATGAATAAAGTCCCCGGATGTGTTATTACGGACAAGCTCGTTGCTGAACTGGAACAGGAAAAACAAAGCAGTGACAAGGGTGCCGCCGCCATGCTCGATAGGGCAGCGAAACTCTTTGCTATCTTGAAAGGTATGGGATACAAAGGCGTTCATCTCGGCGGGCATAATACGACGTACGAACAAGTTGAATATATTATTGACCGCGGAAACGAACTGGCCGCCAACTGGCAGGATTATGTCCGGGAGTTTGACTATCCTCAGAAAAACGGTTTCTATGTTTACGCCAAAGATGAAAAGACCGGCCTGAATACTGCTCAAAAATCCAATGACTACAACAATTATGAGAAGAGCTTTGATTTAAATTATAAGATGTCCAGAGTTGTTCACAAAATGATGTTTGAACCCAACAAAGGAATGTTCGGCTTTATGCGTGGATTTTGTCATGCCATAAAAGATTCTGCGTTGGAAAAACCTTTTCACGGCATTGAGCACTTTGCCAAATCCTGCATGTACAATTGCCAGGACTGTGGTGACTGTGCGCTGATTGATGTAGCCTACGTCTGTCCAATGGGCAACTGTCCCAAGAACCAACGGAACGGCCCATGTGAAGGAAGCTACAACGGCTGGTGTGAAGTGTATCCGGACAAGCAGAAGTGCATCTGGGTCAAAGCCTATTACCGCTTAAAAGGCTATTCTGAGGAAGAAAAGCTGAATTCCTATCATGTGAGCCCTTACAATTGGGAAAAACAGCATACTTCAGGCTGGATAAACTTTTTTGAAGGCCAGGACCACTCTGCGGAAAGACTTGGCATTAAACCTAGAACAAATTTCGAAGAAAAAGAATAAAGGTCATAAGGTTTAAAGGCCATTCAGTCTTTGTAACCGTCCTTTAAACTTTATGACCTTTTAAATCAGCCTAAATACACTTATAATAGGGGTAGGAGAAATGGAAAAAATGTTTAAGACTCCTTCAGAGATTACTGAGGGATTTGTAGAATATGGAAAGAATAAAACGAATTCTTCTATATTGAAATTGCTGCTGTTGGCAATCCTAGCAGGAGCCTTTATTGCCTTCGCGGCGGAAGGCTCTAATACTGCCATTCACACCATCACTTCTGTTGGCTTAGGCAAAGCACTCGCTGGTGCTTTATTTGCCACAGGACTGATGATGGTGGTTATCACCGGAGCTGAATTATTCACCGGAAACACCCTGATTGTGGTATCTTGTATGGAAAAAGAATCAAGATGGCTAAAGATGCTGCGGAATTGGACGATTGTCTATGTCGGGAACTTTATTGGTTCCATGCTTATCGTCCTGTTTATCCTTTACTCCGGCCAGTTTGACTTTTCCGCAGGTTTGCTCGGAGGGTTTACAATCAAAGTCGCCGCATACAAGACGGGCCTGACTTTCCCGAAAGCTTTCTTCATGGGGATCTTGTGCAACTGGCTGGTTTGTATGGCCGTTTGGATGGCGAATGCAGCCAAGGATATTACCGGTAAACTCCTCGCTATCTTTTTCCCGATCTGGCTGTTTATTACTTCCGGTTTTGAACACTGTGTAGCCAATATGTATTACATTCCTGCCGGCATTCTCGCCAAAGCCAACCCAACCTGGGTGGCCCAGGCTGCAACGCTCGGTGTAACACCTGAAAAACTTGCTCACCTTAACTGGGGAACGTTTGTTGTGAATAACCTTATTCCTGTTACGCTCGGAAATATTGTCGGCGGCAGCCTGTTTGTCGGGATTATTTACTGGATGAGTTTCATGTACAAAAAAAACCTACTGCTGTTATGGATATAGACCATCTTGTCCAGAAAAAATTTGATAGTGCTTACGTAAAATCTAAATAAAGTTAAGCAAAGATGTCCATAATTAAAAAAAGGGGGAAAACAATTAATGGCTTTCAAAAGTGATATTGAAATTGCCCAGGAATCAACCATGCTGCCTGTATTAGATGTAGCAAAAGAACTCGGAATCCCCGAGGATTATCTGGAATCCTATGGCAAATACAAAGCCAAAGTCGACTACAACTTATTGAATCAAAAAGCGGACACACCGAATGGCAAACTGATTCTGGTTACTGCCATCAACCCGACTCCTGCCGGAGAAGGTAAAACTACGACATCTGTCGGGTTAGGAGATGCTCTCCATTATCTCGGCAAAAAAACTGTTATTGCACTACGCGAACCATCCTTAGGCCCTGTATTTGGTGTCAAAGGTGGCGCCGCTGGCGGCGGTTATGCTCAGGTCGTACCAATGGAAGATATCAACCTTCACTTCACAGGTGATTTTCATGCCATTGGTGCTGCTAACAACCTGATTGCAGCGATGCTCGACAACCATATCCAACAAGGCAACGCGCTGGATATCGATGTTCGCAGAATTACTTGGAAAAGATGCATGGACATGAATGACCGTCAGCTCCGCTCCATTGTCAACGGACTTGGTGGCAAAGCCAATGGTACTCCGAGAGAAGACGGCTTTGACATCACGGTTGCTTCTGAAATCATGGCGATCATGTGCCTGTCCAGCGATATTGACGACTTCAAAGCGAGAGTTGAGAGAATCATTGTCGCCTACAACAGAAGCGGTGAACCCATAACTGCCGGTCAACTGAAATGTCAAGGTGCTGTTGGTGCCCTGATGAAAGATGCTTTAAAACCGAACCTTGTACAAACTCTTGAACATACACCAGCTTTCATCCACGGCGGACCGTTCGCGAACATTGCTCACGGCTGCAATAGTGTTATGGCGACCAAGATGGCTTTAAAACTTGGCGACTATGTTGTAACTGAAGCTGGATTCGGTGCTGACCTCGGCGCTGAGAAATTTATTGATATCAAATGTCGTTTAAGTGGCCTGCGTCCGGAAGCCGTTGTTATCGTTGCAACCGTTCGTGCGCTCAAATCCCATGGCGGCGTAGCTAAAGCTGATCTCAACAAAGAAAACCTGGAGGCCCTCAAAAAAGGCTTGCCGAACCTCTTAAAACACGTTGAAAACGTCACCGTCAACTTTGGTCTGCCTGCCGTTGTTGCGATCAATAAATTCCCGACCGACAGCGAAGCTGAACTGGCAATGATTGAAGACGAGTGCAAGAAACTGGGCGTTAATGTAGCCCTTTCCGAAGTTTGGGAAAAAGGCGGCCCTGGCGGCGCGAAACTGGCTGAAGAAGTCCTTCGCATCATTGACAGCCCGAAAAGCTTTAACTTTGCTTATGACATCAACATGGGCCTCAAAGACAAGATTACCGCAATTGCCACCAAGATCTATGGTGCAGACGGTGTTGACTTCATTGGCAGCAGCTCCGCAGATATCGAGAACATCGAAAAGATCGGCTATCGTGATGTTCCGGTCTGTATGGCGAAGACCCAGTATTCCTTGTCTGATGACCAGAAGAAACTGGGACGTCCATCAGGCTTCAGAATCTCGATCCGTGGCGTGAAGATTTCTGCTGGTGCGGGCTTTGCCGTTGCACTTACCGGGGACATCATGACCATGCCCGGCCTGCCGAAAGTACCGTCCGCTGAAAACATTGACGTAGACAGCACCGGTAAGATTTCCGGCTTATTCTAAGATAAAGTTTGATATTGTTTCCAATAAGAATGAGATGGCAGCTTTGTACTACCATCTCATTCTATAAATGCTCTTAATCTTTATTCACTGACGTTGTCTATGTATTACACAGACTAGTTTCTAGAGCAAGATGCCAGAATTTAAGCTTTGAGTATTTTGTAGAATACTTGTCTTAAGATAACATAACTATGGGATCGCTATATATTGGTTGCTCATGCAATAATCAGTAGCTAAAAATTTAGAAAAAAATGAAGAACAGGAGATGGATATTATGTTGAAAAAGAGCTGTATCGAATTTGTAGATGCTCTGTCTTCCAAAGAGCCGGTTCCTGGCGGCGGCGGTGCTTCTGCATATGTTGGCTCCATCGGCATGGCGCTGGGTGTCATGGTAGGAAGTTTAACTGTCGGCAAGAAGAAATATGCTGATGTTGAAGCCGATGTACTCGTCCTGATGGAAAAAGGCCAGAAGATCATTGAAAAACTGCAGGTTCTGGTCAAGGAAGATGCTGATGCTTTCTATCCGCTTTCCCAGGCTTACGGACTGCCCAAAAATACTGAAGAAGAAATCCGGATCAAAGAAGAAACCCTGCAGGCTGCTTTGGTTAAAGCAACACTTGTACCGCTTGATATTGTTAGATGCTGCACTGACGGCATCAATCTTCAGGAAGAATTTGCTCAGAAAGGCACCCGTATTGCGATCAGCGACGTTGGTGTCGGCGTAACCTTCCTGAAAGCTGCGCTCGAAGGCGCCAAGCTGAATGTCTTAATCAACACCCAAATCATGAAAGATCAGGTTCTAAAACAAAAAATCGAGACCGAACTGAGCGAACTTGTCACCACATATACCGCCAAAGCCGACCGCATCTTTGCGGAAGTTCAGAATGCAATTACGGGAGGTAAATAAGCAGCATGACTCAGATTCTTAACGCTAAACCCGTTGTCCAGGCCATGAAAGAAAACCTCCAGCAGGAAGTTGCGGCTTTAAAAGCTGAAGGCATCAACCCGACCTTAGGCATCATTCGCGTCGGCAGCCGTCCGGACGACGTTTACTATGAAAACAGTATTATTAAAAACTGCGATAATCTTGGCATTGCAACCAAGACCTATCCTTTGGACTTAAATATCAGCATGGAAGAATTCACAAAAGTCATGACGGGGGTCAACAATGACAGTACCGTTCATGGCATCATGCTGTTCCGTCCACTACCGAAACAGCTGGACGAAGAAGTCATCAAGCACCTGATCTCGGCAGATAAAGACATTGACTGCATGAATCCACTGAACCTGGCCAAGGTATTTGAAGGCGATATGAGCGGACTCCTGCCCTGCACGCCCGCAGCATGTATGGAAACCTTGAGCCATTACGGCTACAATCTTAGCGGCGCGAATGTAGTGGTCATGGGAAGAAGCCTCGTTGTAGGAAAACCACTGGCCATGATGCTCTTAAAAGAGAATGCGACCGTAACGATGTGCCATTCCAAGACCAAAGACATGGCTGGAATTGCGAAGAAAGCGGACATCATCATTGCTGCAATGGGCAGAGCCAAAATGATCGATGACAAATACGTATCCGAAAACACTGTCGTCATCGACGTTGGCATCAACGATGCCGGTGACGGCAAGATGTGCGGGGATGTCGATTATGATGCAGTCGTGAACAAAGTCAGTGCGATCACCCCTGTACCGGGCGGCGTAGGTTCGATTACCACCGCGATTTTGATGAAAAACTGTCTGCGGGCAGCCAGAAAAAAACACTGGTAAACCTTGTTGACCCAGCAATTTAAATAGTCTATGAAAGATAGAATATGTAGGATACTTTTATTTTTTAAATCTAAATCTTTTTAGAATATAGGTATACTTTGTCGAAAAAGATATTGACCGTATGTAGAAACAATGTTAAACTCTAAGCGCATACCTGTATATACAAATTTCATAAAGGAGTGAATTTGATAAATGATTATTATTGGTGAAAAAATCAATGGTACAATCCCTATCGTGAAAAAAGCGATTGAAGAGAGAGATGCTAACTTTATCCGCCAGCGTGCGATTGACCAGACCAATGACGGCGCCCACTACCTAGATGTCAGTGCCAGTACATCACCTGATGTTGAAGTGGAAACACTGAAATGGTTAATGGATATTGTTCAGGATGCCGTTGACACTCCGCTCTGTATTGACAGCCCGAATCCGCGTGCAATTGAAGCTGTTTTTAAATATGCCAAGAGACCGGGGCTTATCAATTCCGTTTCCATGGAAGGCGACAAATGCGATGTCATTTTCCCGCTTATCAAGGGAACGACCTGGGAAGTCATTGCGCTGACTTGCGACAATGACGGAATTCCCAAAGACGTTGACACCAGAGTCAGAATTGCTAAGCAAATGGTTGAGGAAGCTGCTAAATATGATATTACTCCTGACAGGATGCATGTCGACCCCTTGGTCATTGCTTTGTCTACTGATAACAATTCTATGTACTCCTTTAATGAAAGCATGACAAGAATCAAAGAAATGTACCCGACAATCAAAATCACTTCCGGTTTGAGCAACATCTCTTTTGGAATGCCTTTAAGAAAAGTTGTCAACCAGAACTTCCTGGCCCTGGCTACTTTCTTTGGTATGGATTCCGCGATTATGGATCCCTGCAGCAGAGATATGATTGCAACCCTGCTTGCAACTGAAGCATTAATGGGTAAAGACAAGAACTGCAGAAAGTTCAGCACCGCTTTCAGACAAGGTAAAATTGGTCCTGTGAAATAAAGATCGACGAGAAAAATGAAATGTTGTGACCACTAGAAAGGCGGTCCCCTTCTGGTGGTCTGCAAAACCTTTTAAAGCCAGGTGAATAAAATGATTAAAAACATATTGGTTGACGCCCATGTTCATTTGGCTTTAGATGGAATAGCTTTTCAAGAGGCACGTCTGCAGCACAAAGATAACCCCAATCCAACTATAATTACCAATTTCCTTAGAAAATATAAAAAAATGGGGATTTGTGCACTGCGCGACGGAGGAGATAACTTAAATGTATCTCTTCTGGCCAGAGAACTGGCCCTTGAAGAAGGAATGATTCTCCGGACCCCTGGTTTTGCGATCTACAAACAAGGATGCTACGGCAGTTTCTTAGGCAAGCCGGTCGCCGATATGGCTGATTTCAAAAATGTTTTTAAAAAGCTGCTTGCGTCAAATCCTGATCATCTTAAGATACTACTGACCGGACTTGTAGATTTTAATCAATTCGGGAAAGTTGACGGCTCACATTTCAGTTATGATGAAATGTACTACATGATACAGACGGCAAAGGATCAAGACCTTCCCGTAATGGTCCACACTAATTCGGCAGAAGCAGTTGGTATCGCTGTGAAAGCCGGTGCAAATACAGTTGAGCATGGTTATTTTCTGACAGAAAATGAATTGCAGCTGATGCTGGAACACGATACCATCTGGATTCCTACGTTAGCACCTTTGGGAAACCTGATTACTTCAAAAGACAGCCGCTTTACAGACCAATTGCCGAATATTGCCCGGATTTATGATGCTCAGAAAGCTCAAGTCAAAAAAGCCTTTGAATTGGGCGTAAAAATCGCCGTTGGCAGCGATGCGGGTTCATACGGGGTATCCCATGGAAAAGGTTTTTATGATGAAGTCGATCACATGGTTATGACAGGAATAAGTAAACACGCCGTTTTGGAGCTGGCCACTGCAAACGGAATCGGCGCTTTAAATCTCAACAATAAAGAATTAGATTATATATTCCAAGCAAAAAAATCGATTGAGTTGAGGAATTATGATGAAGACAGTAGTGATTTGCTGTAAAATGTTGAAAAACGAGCTTTCTGCCATCATCGGAAAACTGGCATACACTATCCTGTCGTCTAGATCTCCTCAGAATATCATAACATCCCGAGATCCTAACCATACGTGCTAAGTTACTAAGTGAGATCGATAAGTAAGATCTTGTGAAAAAATTCTTTTAGTGCAATTATCCTTGTATATACAAAAATATACAGGCCTATACAGATAACTTTTTTAATTTTTATTTATATACAAGTATATATAAATTATGCTGTTAAGAATTGAATTATTGCTATTCAGCCCCCCATTTCGTTCATTAACAACGGATCAATATATTCCCAAAAAATTTCGTACTATAATAATCTTAAATATATAATGTCATTTTTATACCATTTTTACTGCCAGAGATAAAGCTTTGATCCTTTAAAAAAGTTTGTGAATTTACTCATAAATGGCCCGATTTGAGTTAAAACCTCAGTACACGACACTTTTTACTTTAAGTATTAGCCATCTGTAGCAGCTAAACGATTTAAAGACAACGTATGGTTATTGAAGGAGGAAACGCAATGGACGAAAAATTACTGGACGAAACAACACTGTCAGTAGATTTAGCTACTCAAGAACTTTACGTCAAGGCCCGAAATGACGGTTCTGAAACACTCTGGGACAGAAAAGCCGCTCTCAAAAACCAATGTGGTTTTGGTGAGCAAGGTGTATGCTGCCGGATTTGTACCATGGGTCCTTGCCGCGTCAGCCCGATTCCAGGAAAAGGCGTTCAAAAAGGTATTTGCGGCGCCACTGCGGATGTTATTGCTTCCAGGCATTATGCCCGAATGGTAGCAGGCGGTTCATCTGCACACTCCGATCACGGCAGACATATTGCCCATGTACTTCATATGGCAAGTCGGGACGGAGATTATCAAATCCGTGACGAGAAAAAACTGCTGAATGTTGCAGCCAGATGGGGTGTGGCTACAGAAGGCAAAGATATCTACCAGGTTGCCCATGACGTTGCTGAAGCAGCTCTGAATGACTTTGGCAAGCCTTTTGGTTCGATGGTTATTCCGCCAAGTATTACTAAACAAAGATTAAAAGTCTGGGAAGATAATGATATCCTCCCCGATGCTATTGACAAAGAAGTTGTATCGATTATGCATGCTACACATATGGGCTGTACCGCTGATGCTGAAAGCATGATCAATCTTTCCATGCGGACATCTTTGACCGACGGTTGGGGCGGTTCCTATATCGGTACCGAATTCAGCGATATTATCTTTGGAACCCCGATGCCGAGAGAAATTGAAGCCAACATGGGTGTTATTGAGAAAAACATGGTGAACATTGTCTTGCATGGTCATGAACCCAGTTTATCGGAAATGATCGTTGTTGCCGCTGATGACCCTGAGCTAAAAGCTCTTGCCAGGGGTGTCGGTGCAGAGGGAATCAACCTGGTCGGCATTTGCTGTACCGGCAATGAAGTCGCGATGCGTCACGGCATTAAAATTGCCGGGAATTTTAATCAGCAGGAGCTCGCGATTGTTACCGGTGCCGTTGAAGCCATGATTGTGGACGTTCAATGTATCTTCCCTTCCCTGGCCAACCTGGCTCAATGTTACCATACCAAATTTATCACCACCTCAAAACTTGCCAAAATTAAAGACGCCGTTCATATTGAATTTGATGAGAACAACGCCTATGAATGCGCAAAGGGAATAATTCGGAAAGCAGTAGAGAACTATACAAACAGAAAGCACGAAAAAGTTTCCATCCCAACACATAAATCAACCGGCATGATCGGTTACAGCAACCAGGCTATTATTGGCCAGTTGGACCGCGTTGTCAATTCTTATACGCATAAGCCAGGCACGTTTGAACCATTGGCGCAATGCTTGGTCTCTGGTGTATTAAGAGGCGCAGCCGGTGTCGTCGGCTGCAACAACCCGAAGGTGAAAGGTGACCACAGCCATATCGAAATTATTAAAAAGATGCTCGCCAATGACGTAATTGTTGTTGTTACCGGCTGTGCGGCTCAGGCTGCTGCCAAAGCTGGTCTCTTAAGCAAAGATGCCGTCAAGTATTGCGGAGTAGGATTACAAAAAGTATGCGAACTGGCCGATATTCCTCCTGTTCTGCATATGGGTTCCTGTGTTGACAACAGCCGTATCCTTGAGCTGGTTGGTGAAGTAGCCAAGATTCTGGGACTCGATATGAGCGAACTGCCGGTTGTCGGTGCAGCTCCGGAATGGATGTCCGAAAAAGCTGTCGCAATCGGTACCTACGTGGTAAGCTCCGGAATCGATACCTTTCTAGGCGTTGTTCCTCCGGTAACTGGAAGCCCGGAAGTTACGGATATCCTGACAAACAGACTGGAAGACTGGGTAGGGGCAAAATTCTACTTTGAAACAGATCCGGCTGTAGCCGCAGAAAAAATGCTGGCCAGAATTGAAGAAAAGAGAGCCAAAATCGAAGCGCTTAACGTTCAGAGAATGAATGTTACCGACTATGACGACTTAGCTCCTGCCGGCTTTTAAAAAACGCGGCCATGGTCGTTTTTTTGCCAGAAGAATTTCTTCAGGCAACAGATAACAAAAGATAAATGATGCGTCGGGGTGATTTAAATGAAGATAGCAATTACAGGTAAAGGTGGCGTCGGAAAAACAACTTTTGCAGCAATTCTAAGCAGGTTGTATGCAGCGGAAGGCTACCGGGTCCTGGCAGTTGATGCCGATCCTGATGCCAATCTGGCTTTAGCCCTTGGTTTTCCTGACGAGATTATTTCCAAGATCGTGCCGATTGCCGAAATGAAAGAACTGATTGCAGAAAGAACAAGTACCCCGACCGATTCCTTTAGTAAAATATTCAAATTAAATCCTCAGGTAGATGATATCCCGGACAAATACTGTACCTGCTGTAACGGTGTAAATCTGTTGACGATGGGTACCGTCGAAAGCGGCGGCAGCGGCTGCGTTTGCCCGGAACATGTCCTGTTGAAAAGACTTACTTCTCATTTAGTCCTGCAAAATAAAGATGTTGTCGTTATGGATATGGAAGCCGGGATTGAGCATCTCGGCAGAGGAACAGCCCAGGGTGTGAATACCTTTATTGTGGTCGTTGAGCCCGGAGCTAGGAGTCTCCAAACGTACCACAAGATTAAGAAATTAGCTTCCGATATTGGCATACCGAAAATTTATGCTGTGGGCAACAAGATCAAAAACGATTTGGATAAAGCGTATATCCTCGAAAATATCGATCCTGAAGCCTGCCTGGGCTTTATCTCTTACAACGTAGACGTCGTCAATTCTGACCGGCCAGATCAGTCTCCCTTCATGAACAGCAAGATTGTTGAGGAAGTCAAAGCAATTAAGCTCTGCTTTGATCTAGAAAAGAGGTAGTTTCGATGGGAAAAACGATTGCGGTAGCAGGTAAAGGCGGAACCGGAAAAACAACCATTACTGGACTTCTGATCGATTACCTTGTAAAAAACAAGCAAGGACCTGTACTTGCTGTCGATGCAGATGCCAATGCTAACTTGAACGAAGTGCTGGGAGAAACAATCGAAGTTACGCTTGGAGAAATCAGAGAAGAAGTCAATTTAAGAGAAACTATGCGTGACGGCTTTCCTGGAGGAATGACCAAGGCCCAGTACCTTCAGTACCAACTGAATACCGGTATTACTGAAGGAAATGGTTATGACCTCCTCGTCATGGGAAGATCCGAAGGCAAAGGCTGCTACTGTTTCGTCAACGGGATTTTACGGGAACAGCTGGACAAAGTCTCTGATAAGTACAACTATGTCATAATTGACAATGAAGCCGGCATGGAGCACCTCAGCCGCGGAACAGCAAGAAACATTGATATTTTGATTCTCGTCAGTGACTGTTCGCGCCGCGGTGTCCAGGCGGTAGGCCGTATTAACAAGCTGGTCAAAGAACTAGGTTTAAAAGTAGCTCAACAATATTTAATTATCAATAAAGCCCCGGATGGGAAATTAAACGAGGGAATTATTGAAGAAATTTCCTTGCAGGGATTGGGACTGCTGGGAATCATTGCCCTGGATCCATTGATATATGCGTATGATTCTCAGGGAAAAGCCTTGGTTAATTTGCCTGATGACAGTTTATCAAAACGGGCAATTAAAGATATCTGCCAAATAATTGGTTTATAAGAAGAAGGAGGAGATTCTAGTGGCTTTTAAAACCTCAGTCCAAAAGTATAGTGGAAGCATTTACAACTTGGAATTAGGGACAGGGGAAAACACCTTAGCGCTCGGTGGACAGAATGTGTTTCCGTTTTACAGTTTTGACGGTGATACCGGTAGTGGTACAAAGATCGGTTTAGAAATTCTTGATGTTTACCCGGAAAATTGGGTAAAAGGCCTTAAAGAGCTTTATGGTTCGGTTGTTGGAAATACTGTAGAATGGGCCAAATATGTGGAAGAAAAATTTGCACCTGATTTCATTTGCTTACGGTTTGAAGGCGCAGATCCGAACGGCCTAAATAAATCCTTTGAAGAATGTGCCACTCTGGCTAAGGAAGTTGCTAATGCTGTTAAACTGCCTCTTGTTATTGCCGGGACACAAAATTATGAGAAAGACCTTAAATTATTTGAGAAAGTAGCCCAAGAGCTGGAAGGTAAAAATGTCCTTCTGTTATCCGCTGTTGAAGATAACTATAAGAATGTTGCCGCAGCCGGCGTAACAGCTTATAAACATAAAGTAGCGGCTGAGTCCTCGGTTGACATCAACCTGGCTAAGCAATTAAACATTTTAATCAACCAACTGGAAGTCAAAAACGAAAATATCGTAATGAATGTCGGGACCGCACCTGTCGGTTATGGTTTTGAGTATGTCGCTTCAACCATTGACAGAATCAGACTGGCTGCTTTGGGTCAAAATGATAAAACCTTACAGATGCCGATTATTACACCGGTTGCTTTTGATACCTGGGACGTTAAAGAGTCTGCCTCTACAGAGGAAGATTCTCCGGAATGGGGCTGCCAGGAAGAGCGTGGAATTGCCATGGAGGTTTCCACCGCCGCCAGTGTTATCGCCGTCGGTTCCGATGCTGTTGTTCTGCGTCATCCGCGTTCCGCAGAGACGATCCGTGCTTTGGTGAATAACCTGAAATAATTAATATTTGAAGACTTTGATAGTAATTTGATTCAAGGAGGAAAATGAAAATGGCAATGTCCGGATTGGATATCTATAAACTGACTCCCAAAACCAACTGTAAAGAATGTGGCTTTCCTACCTGTATGGCTTTTGCGATGAAGGTAGCAGCCGGCGGTGTAGAAATAAGCAAGTGTTCGCACATGAGTGATGATGCGATGGCAAAGCTCTCTGAGTCCACGGCTCCCCTGATGAAGATCGTGACTTTCGGCAAAGGAGAAGCCGAATGTAAACTTGGCGGTGAAACTGTTCTTTTCCGTCACGAGAAAACCTTTGTCAACCGCAACAGATTTGCTGTACTGCTTTCCGATGCGATGTCCCAGGAACAAATTGATGCGAAAATCGCCAATATGAAAAACGTCGACTATGTCCGAATCGGCGAAGAAATGAAAGCTGAAATTGCTGCCCTACAGTATGTTGGAAACAAAGACGCTTATCTGGCTTTAATCAACAAAGTCAAAGCTTCCGGTTTAAAAGTAGCCTATATGCTGGTATGCGCCGATGTTTCCGTGCTGAAAGATGCTTTGGAACTGGTCAAAGATGAACTCCCGATCGTATTCGGTGCTAACAGCAACAACTATCAGGAAATGGTTGCTTTGGTCAAGGAGCTCAAACTGCCTCTCGGCTTAAAAGCCCCCTCACTTTCTGAATTGTATGATCTGGTTGAAAATGTCCAGAAACTTGATTACAAAGAATTACTGCTGGATATCAGCAACGCTTCCGCACGTGAAGCTTTTACCAACGCTGTGCAGATCCGCAGAACAGCTTTAAAAGAACAAGACAGAACCTTTGGTTATCCTTCCGTAGTCTTTGTCAACGAGCTGGCCAAAGGCGACAAATTTATGGAAGTTGCTCTGGCCTCCCTGTTCACCATGAAATATGGTTCCCTTATTGTTATGGACGATATGGATTACACCCGCGCTCTCCCGCTCTTCGGTTTAAGACAGAATATCTATACTGACCCGCAGAAACCGATGAGAGTTGAACCGGAATTCTATCCGATCAATAACCCTGGCGACAACTCACCTGTTTTGATTACGGTCGACTTTGCCCTGACTTACTTTGTTGTTTCCGGTGAAGTGGAAAGATCCAAAGTACCGGCCTGGATGGGAATCCCTGATGCCGGCGGTTACTCTGTACTGACAGCATGGGCCGCAGGCAAGTTTAGCGGCTCGGTCATTGCCAAATTCATTAAAGAGTCTGGCATTGAAAGCAAAACGAAATGCAGAAAGCTTATTATCCCTGGAAAAGTTGCCGTTCTGAAAGGTGACATCCAGGACAGTCTTCCTGACTGGGAAGTTATCATTGGTCCTGATGAAGCCATGCATCTTCCTAAATTCTTAAGGACGATGGAAGGCATTAACTGAACTGAAAAAGATACGAATTAACCTGAAGTATTAACTCGAAGTATTCTGTTCTCAATAAAAAATTTCGGAGGTGCTCCTAACATGGATAGATTTTTAATAATTGGTGAAAGAATCCACTGTATTTCTCCAGTCATTCGGCAGGCCATCGCTGACCGTAATCCTGCCCCGATTCTCCAGAGAGCTAAAGAACAGCTTGATGCCGGTGCTGTTTACCTCGACCTGAATATTGGACCTGCCGAAAGAGACGGCGAAGAAGTCATGGCCTGGGCCGTTCAGCTTCTGCAGAATGAATTTGATAATGTTCCGATTTGTTTGGATACAGCCAATAAAAAAGCAATTGAAGCCGGTATCAGAGTCTACAACCGTTCCAAAGGCAAACCGATTATCAATTCTGCCGATGCCGGTCCAAGACTGGGGCTCTTAGAAGTCGCCGCCGCCAACGATGCCATGGCTATTGCCCTGTGTGCTAAAGACGGCATTCCTTCTGACGTTGAAGAACGCATCACCTACTGCACCGAAATGCTGGAAAAAGCAATGATGCTCGGTATCGACCCGATGGATCTCTTATTTGACCCGCTGTTTCTGGTCATCAAGGGCATGCAGGAAAAAGCACCGGAAGTCCTTGAGACCATTCGCCAGATCACGGAAATGGGCCTCAGAACCAATGCTGGATTAAGCAATGTCTCCAATGGTGCTCCAAAACATGTCCGTCCGATCATTGACGCCACCTATTGTGCAATGGCCATGCAATGCGGTCTGACTGCAGCCATTGTAAACCCTTGCGACCACAGGCTTATGGAGACAATCAAAACCTGTGACATGATTAAAGGCAATATGTTATATGCCGATTCCTACCTGGAGCTATGATTGATAGTCTTGTCTTGCAACGGCCTGGGGGAATTCTACGGAAAGGGGAATATACATGAATTTATATAGCACCATATTTGCAGGCGCCAAGCAAGCTCTCGATACTGCTGCCGGATATGTTGAAAAAGCAATCTCCTTAAAAGGAAGAGAGCATAAAGTTGCTTTTCCGGATACCGCTTACTCCCTGTCCCTTATTTATGCCATTACCGGCAAAAAAATAGGCACCCTGGGAGAACTTGAAGGTGCTTTAGACCTTGTCAGAAGCCTTATTGTGGAAAAAGAACAGCTTCGAGAAGCAGAGAATGCCGGCATGGCAGCTGCTGTCTCTTCCGAAATTATTGAAGCTTTAAAGTATGTCGTGGACGAAAAGCCCTATGAAGCTCCGTGCATGGGTTTTTTGACGGATGCGATTATCCGCGGTTGGGGTGTTGGTCTCGTAATGGACGATATCCCGGGGCAAGCGGTTATCATTGGTGAGTTTCCGGACCCCGAATCAGCCGCCAAAGTCATCAAAGAATACCAAGCTAAAGGGCTTTTAACCTTCCTTGTCGGTAAAGTCATCGATCAGGCCATTGAAGGCGGGGTCAAAGTAGGACTTGAGTTCAGGGTCATGCCTTTAGGTTATAACATGACCTCTGTAATCCACGTCGTTACGGTAACCATCCGCGCTGCTTTAATCTTTGGAGCCTTGACCCCTGGCGACTGGGAAGAATTCAAGCGTTATACCTATAAAAGATTGAAAGCTTTTGTCAATGCAGTAGGACCTTTAAGCAATTACAAAGTTGCTGCAGGCGCAGCTGCGATTAACCTCGGCTTCCCGGTTGTAACCGACCAGGATGTTGCCGAAGTCCCGATGAAGCTTATCACCCAAAAAGATTACGATAAAATGGCTGCAACTTCCCTTGAGATCAGAGGCATTAAGATAAAGATCACAGAAATTCCGATTCCGGTTGCTTTTGCTGCTGCTTTTGAAGGAGAGAGAATCAGAAAAGATGCTATGTTTGTTGAATTCGGCGGCAGCAAAACAGAGTCCTGGGAGCTTGTTACGCAAAGAGAAGCCAGTGAGATTGAGGATCATAAGATTGTGATCATTGGTGACGATATTGACACCGTGCAGCAGGTCCCCGGAAGAATGCCTCTGGCAGTACTCGTCGAAGTAGCCGGCAAGAGCATGCATTCAGATTTTGAGCCGGTTCTGGAAAGAAGAATCCACTATTTTATGAACTATATTGAAGGCATCATGCACGTCGGCCAGAGAGACGCCACCTGGATCCGTATCAGCAAGGATGCTTACGAAAAAGGCTTCAGACTACGCCATTTTGGTGAAGTGCTGTATGCCAAGATGCTGGACGAGTTTGGCGCAGTCGTCGACAAATGTCAGGTCACGATTATTACTGATCCTGACAAAGTCAAAGAAGTGAAAACCCAGCAGGTTGTTCCCAAATATGCAGCAAGAGACGAGCGTATTGCCAGTCTGACTGATGAAAGTGTCGACACTTTTTATACCTGTATTCTTTGCCAGTCCTTTGCCCCTTCCCATGTGTGCATTGTTACACCGGAAAGACTAGGATTATGCGGCGCCGTAAGCTGGCTTGATTCCAAAGCTACTTTTGAGCTCGATCCAACCGGTCCTTGTCAGCCAATTAACAAAGGTCCTGTTGATGATCCTGTCAAAGGTATCTGGCAAGAAGTCAACAAAACCGTGGAACGGCACTCCCAAGGCGCTTTGAGCCAGATTACGCTGTACAGTTTACTGGAAGATCCGATGACTTCCTGCGGCTGCTTTGAATGTATTGCTGGCATTATGCCGGAAGCCAACGGCATTGTCATCGTGAACAGAGAGTTCTCCGGCGTATCTCCGGTGGGCATGACGTTCGGCGAACTGGCTTCCATGACAGGTGGCGGCGTTCAGACTCCTGGATTTATGGGACACGGCAGACAGTTCATCTCCTCCAAAAAATTCATCTCAGCTGAAGGTGGTCCTGGGCGTATTGTCTGGATGCCAAAAGAGCTTAAAGAATTTGTTGCTGACAAACTGAATGCAACCGCCAAAGAGATGTATGGAATAGACAATTTTGTCGATATGATCTGCGATGAAACAATTGCTTCAGAATCCGAAGCAGTCTTAGAGTATTTAAGTGAAAAAGGTCACCCTGCCTTAACAATGGATCCGCTGATGTAATTTAAGCAGTACTGTTATAGGACTGTCCTATCAGAAGGGGTGTGGTGCAACATGTTTAAAGTAAAATTTATCCCTGAAAACACCGTTGTGATTGCTAAATTAGGTGAGACACTGTTCGATGCGGCCCGCAAAGCTGGTATCTTCCTTGATGCGCCTTGCAATGGACTCGGATCATGCGGCAAATGCAAGCTAAAGGTTCTTAAAGGCAGTGTAAATTTTCGTAAAAGCCATCACATTACTGAATCTGAACTAGCACAGGGTTTTGTCTTAGCATGTAATTCCAAAATTAATGGCGATATTACTGTTGAAGTGCCGGCTATCCAGACATCCGCACTAAGCGGAATGAAAGTTGAGGACTTGGCTGGAACGAAAGATCAACAGATTATCGACACGGTCATTAACCTGGCTGCCGAGAACCATATTCTATTTAACTCCCCGATGCAAAAGGCCTATATGGAGTTAGACCTACCAAGCCTTGATGACTGCATCTCTGACTGGGACAGAATTAAAAGACATCTGCTTAAAAATATTTCTTACAGTGAAGCCCTTTGTCGACTACCAATCCTAAAAAAGATCCCTCATGTTCTAAGAGAAAATGATTTTCACGCGACTGTTACGTATTTTGCAGAAAACAGCGAAAGAATCAGAGTTATCAATATTGAACCTGATGATACTTCCGACAGGCTATATGGAGCAGCTATAGATGTAGGAACTACATCTGTAGCTGCCTTCCTGGTCGATCTTTATAACGGAAAGATTATAGCCAAAGCCTCTGCCGGAAACGCTCAGATTAAATATGGTGCTGATGTAATCAATCGAATTATTCATGCAACCAAGAAAAATGGCTTGCAGGAATTAACTCATGCCATTATCAAAGAAACGATTAATCCCTTGCTTAAGAAAATGAGACAGGAAACCCATATTTCCAAAGACGACATCAGTGTGATGGTTGCCTCCGGGAATACAACCATGATGCACCTTATGCTAGGCGTTTATCCGGACTATTTGCGGAAAGAACCCTATATTCCCGCTTTCCTAAGTTCTGAATACCTTAAAGCTGCCGACCTTGGGTTAGAAGCCTACTCAGAGAGCCTTTTATATATTTTGCCTTCAGTTTCAAGCTATGTCGGCGGAGACATTACTGCTGGCATCCTGGCTTCCGGCCTGTGGTCAGAAGATCAGAATATTCTTTTTATGGACCTGGGTACCAATGGCGAGATTGTCTTTGGCAATAAAGACTTTTTACTCACCTGTGCCTGTTCCGCCGGGCCTGCGTTTGAAGGCGGAGAAATAAGTTCCGGGATGCGTGCGGCACCAGGCGCAATTGAAAATGTCAGGATTGACAGAAAAACTTTTGAGCCTACAATAGATACGATTGACAACCAACTTCCACTTGGCTTATGCGGCTCGGGAATCATTGATGCTATTGCCGAAATGTTCCGAGCAGGCATTATTGACAGCCGGGGACGTCTGAACCGAAATCTAAAAACTCGCCGTATCCGTTTTGACGAATATGGAATCGGTGAATACGTGTTCGCTTTCAGAGGAGAATATTATATCCCCAAAGATATTACGATTACGGAAATTGATCTGGAAAATTTTATCCGGGCCAAAGGCGCTGTCTACGCTGCTGTAGCAGTATTATTAAACAGCATGGGTATGGATTATTCCGGAATAGACAAAATATATATTGCCGGCGGAATCGGCACAAATATTAGTATGAACAACTCGATAACCATTGGGCTTTTCCCGGACCTTCCAGTCGAAAAGTTTAAATATCTCGGCAATAGTTCCTTAATGGGCAGTTATCTGACCCTGCGAAGCACTGACGCCAGAAAAAAAGCCGAGGATATTGCCTCTCATATGACTTACCTGGAACTCAGTACCGACAGCTCCTACATGGGAGAATTCATATCCGCCTGTTTCCTTCCCCACACCGAAATAGAAAGATTTCCAACGGTCAAGGATCCGCGCAAAATCATCTGAATGAAATAAAACCATAGAATAACTGTTAAGAAAGGTGATATAGTATGTGTGAATCGAATGCTTATGTTCTGACTCCTGACGGAGAAAAAATGGTTATGGAAAATGTTGCGAACATGAAGGTTGACTCTGGTAAAATCTTTTTAACAGGTTTATTGGGAGACGAAAAAACGATTAACGGTATAATTCAGGAAATTAAGCTTTTGGAACATAAAATCCTGATTACCGAAAAAGCGTAAAGGAATAAAACCGTGTCCGATACACCGATGCATTATGAATTTATCCGCACAAAGCTCATAGACTGTGACCCTGTGGAAATATCCCGGAAATCCGGAACAGCGTATGACAGCCAAAAGCAAGAGTTTTGTGTTTTTCTAATGGGCAGAACTTATTTTGTCTCCTACCCCTCAGGGAAAATCTACGATTCAAACCGCTCCGAAATTACAAACTTTCCGGTTATGACGTTAATCCTGCGTTACCTGGTCCACGCCAAGGGTACACCTCCTACACAAAGGAACATCACCTATCAGGAAGTCTCCGGCGGACAGGTGTACTACCGGAATTTTTACGGCCGTTGTATCATGCGGCTGGCCAGAATGTTTGGTAAGGATTTTTCTGCGCTCGAACGCGCGATGCAAAAGCTGAATGCAGTGAAAACAACGCACGGAGACCTCAGCTACCGTTTTCAGTTTATAAACAACATTTATGTCACCTTTATTCTCTGGAACGGCGACGAGGAATTTGCCACGGGAGCCAATATTCTTTTTGATGCCAATACACTGGATTACTTCAACGCTGAAGATCATGCTGTTGTCTGCGATATTGCGCTAAGCTTTTTGAAGGAGCTCGCGAAGTAAATAGATTATTATAACATGAATCCAAGCAAGCTTAACAAGGACGCTTCATTATATTGAGGCGTTTTTGCAGCTCCAAACAGCACAATAAGGGAAACAGTCCCAGTGGACTATTTCCCTTATCTCCTCGCTAACATCCAAAACGCCTTAGTTCTGCTGAACATGGTCGCTTCGGCTTTTACATCAGATATTTACTTTACCCAGCTCTGGCAAATCTTAACGCCTTCGGCTGCATTCGTGGTAAATGCATCTGCACCGATCTGTCTGCAGGCTTCTTCTGTTACAGGGTTTCCGCCAATAATGATTTTGAGGCTGTCACGCACGCCAGCAGCTTTCAATTCATCTACCGTCTTTTTCATCGCTTCCAGGGCCAACGTCAGTACACCGCTCATCCCTACGATATCCGGCTGTACTTCTTTGACTTTTTCAATGAATGCGCTTGGGCCTTGGTCGATCCCCAAATCAAAGACTTCAAATCCGGCTGCTTCAGACATGCTTCTGAAAATGTTCTTGCCGATATCGTGCAAATCACCTTCGACAGTGTCCAGTACGATCTTGCCTACTTTGGCGGATTTGTCACTGCCGATTACCGGTTTCAAGATATCGATGGACTGGGTTAAGAGCTCACCGGCAAAGATCAAATCGCCTACAAAGTACTCGCCGCTTTCAAACAGTTCCCCTACTTTTGCCATTCCCTGCTGGCAGGCACCAACGACGGACTGAGCCTCTTCTTCGGTAGGCTTCGATGCAACAAAGTCATTCAGCATCCCCATCAGTTTATCTTCGTCCAGGTCACCTACGGCATCTGTTAACACTTTCAGATCAATCATTTTATTTCCTCCTTAAAATTAATAATGCAAAGCAATTGTTAAAAGTTCGCATCTGCTTAATGCTAATATCTTGTTTCTACAACTGAAATAATATCCTCAGGTAACTGAGAAATATTGCACTCCTCCTGTCTGGTATGTGTTTTCTTAATCGAAGGCTCCAGTTCCAAAACACATTTTGCCGCTAGAAGTGTATAACTGTATCTACAAGATAGTGAAAAAAATTATTAGCCCTTTCGAAACTTGAACGAGTCTAATCTGATTTGGCATTTACATTTTTCCTATACACTGTACATTTTACCATTAGACCGGGAGTATTCACAATAGAAAAAATGACCATTTTGACAAGAAACCGCCAAAATTTTCAGAATAATAATACGTCTCTCCGTCTCTCCGTTTGGTTTGCAGCAGATCACTGAAGATTACTTCCTATCTCACACTGAAACTGATCAATTCTGAACAATCTGCGAGCATTTTCACTGCTCAGACGGGCTGCTTCCCTGACCTCCATTCCCCTGATTGCCGCAATTTTCGCCAATACTTCACATATATAAGCAGGCTCATTTCGTTTACCGCGGTAGGGCTCCGGGGTAAGATACGGACAGTCCGTCTCAATTAAGAACCTGTCTTCCGGCACTTTCTCCGCAACTTCAGGGGCATGGCGGGCATTTTTGAAAGTAAGCGGCCCCGAAAAAGACAAATAAAAACCCATGGCCAAAAGTTCTTTTGCCATTTCCCAGGAACCCGAATAAGAATGAAAAACGCCGCCTGCCTCAGGAGGATGATTTTTTATAATTTGGAGAATATCCCCGTGTGCATCCCGGTTATGGATGATCACCGGCAAACCAACTTCATTGGCCAGTTTTAATTGATGAATAAACCACTTGCGCTGGTCATCCCGGGGAGAAATGTCCCTGAAATAATCCAGGCCAATTTCTCCCCAGGCAACAACTTTCGGGTTCTGCGCCAATCTGAGCAGCGTCTCCCAGGTTTTATCCGTACAAGCTTCAACATCGTGCGGATGAATGCCTACTGCTGCATAAATAAACGGGTATTCTTCAGCCAGCCTCACCGAATTCTGACTTGTCGCTTCGGTAGATCCGACGTTTACAATCGTCGTTACGCCAGCTGCGGTAGCTCGGGCTATGGTCTCACCCCTGTCCGGGCTAAACTGGCTGTCTTCCAGATGCGCATGCGTATCCCAAATCATTTGACCTGAGCCCCTGTCGGAAGATCTTTCTGAACTGTAAGTACTTCCAGCTCTCCGTCCTGCGAAGCTGCCAGAATCATCCCCTGGGACATGATTCCGCGGAGCTTGGCAGGCTTAAGATTCGCAACCAGAATGACCTTTTTGCCGACAAGCGCTTCTGGGCTGTAATGCTGAGCAATACCGGATACAATTGTTCTACGCTCCCCACCCATTTCAACTTCCAGTTTTAACAGTTTGTCAGCTTTTTCTACTTTTTCTGCCTGCAGCACTTTAACAACCCTAAAATCCATTTTGGCAAACTCTTCAATGCTGATTTCTTCCTTGAGCGGAACCATCTCCGCCATTTGCTGCAAATTTCCCAGTTGCGAAGGACTGACTTCTAGATTTACTTCTTGTTGATGGCCTGTATTACCCTGCACCTGTGTGACACACCTTTCCATTTCAGAATTGACCTGCTCAAGGTATGCGGAGACATCGATTCTCGGGAAAATGGCTTCTCCCTTTCGGATGGCCGTGCCCGGCTGAATAACATTCCAGCTGTCTGCCTGTTCCCAGTCCTTGAAGAAATCTGTATCTCCCAGGAGGGGTTTGATTTTTCTCGGTACTCCCGGCATAAAGGGGGCACATAAAATGCCAAGGATCCTGATGCACTCCATAAATGTATAAAGCACCGTATCCAGCCTGTCCTGATTATCCTCACTTTTTGCCAGATTCCAGGGAGCTGTCTCATCGACATATTTATTGCACCTGCTGACAAACTGCCAGATAACCTCAAGCGCCGCCGCCGTATCACAGGCCAGCATTTTTTCTTCCGTCCCTTGTTTTACCTTGCTGCTTAAATCTCTGATCTCCCTCTCCAAATCGGTATCTTCTCCGGGTTCCGGGACAATTCCATTCCGGTATTTTACGACCATGGCCAAGGTGCGAGACACAAAATTTCCGAGATCATTCGCCAGATCACTGTTTAATTTTTCGACCAGATCATCCTCAGAGAAAGTACCGTCCATCCCATACTGTAGTTCTCTTAACAGGAAATACCGAATGGGATCAGCGCCATATCTCTGAATCAACTGAAACGAATCCTGAACGTTTCCTCTTGACTTGGATATTTTTCCACCTTCTTTGCTTAAGAACCATCCGTGGCCAAAAACCTTCTCGGGCAAAGGAAGATCAAGCGCCATCAAAATAATTGGCCAGATAATGGTATGGAAACGGACAATATCTTTGCCAACAAGATGAACACTGGCCGGCCAGTAAGTTTTGTATTTTTCGCCGTCGGGATAGCCCAGCGCAGAGATATAGTTAATCAGAGCATCGAGCCAGACATAGACCACATGTTTCGGATCAAAAGGAACCTTGATGCCCCACTGGAAGGTCGTACGCGATACGCAGAGATCTTCAAGCCCGCCTTCAATAAACCGGATCATTTCATTTCTTCTCGAAGTAGGCTGAATAAAATCGGGATGGTCCTGAATATATTGCAGCAGTCTGCCACTGTATTTGGACATCCTGAAAAAATAACTTTCTTCTTTCAGAAGTTCCACATTTCTTCCACAATCTGGATTCGGACATTTTCCGTCAACAAGTTTGTTTTCTGTCCAGAAAGTTTCACATGGTGTACAGTACCAACCTTCGTACTCGGATTTGTAAATATCGCTCTTTTCATAGAGCATTGTAAATATTTGCTGTACGACTTTGGCATGCCGCTCTTCTGTTGTCCGGACAAAATCATCATTGGAAATGTCGAGCAGTCTCCAGAATTCCTTAAATTTATCGACGATCCCGTCAACATATGTAAGCGGATCCATCCCGGCATTTTCAGCAGTCCGTACAATTTTTTGCGCATTCTCATCCGTCCCGGTCAAAAAATAGACATCATCGCCCTTCATTCTTCGCAGACGAGCCATCGCATCGGCAGCAATAGTCGTGTACGCAGTCCCGATATGAGGACTGGAATTGGGATAATAAATAGGTGTGGTAATATAATATTTCACAGGAATAGACCTCCTTTTATTTACGGTAGACAATTCGTTATCATCAGTAGTTTCAAGGTTTGCTATGTTTGCATTCTCTTCAATAAATATAGGAAATTTCAGCAAATACTGTCAAGGCCCAACGAGACTATTTCGGTAAACTAAATATTATAATTTTGGATATCATGAATACACTATATATTTTTTCTGATAAAAAAGCGTTTTTAAAACTTTTCGCCTATTGACTTTTTCAGACATGATTGGTAACATTAGGATGATATATGTCGAAACTTGTTGAGAAAGGGGATGAAAATTATGAAATCTACAGGAATTGTGAGAAAAGTTGATGAATTGGGTCGGGTCGTATTACCAATCGAACTTCGCAGAACATTAGGAATTGATGAAAGAGACGCTTTGGAAATATATGTTGACGAAGAAAAAATCATACTTAAAAAGTATGAGCCAGCTTGCGTCTTCTGTGGCAATGCTTCCAATGTTCAAGTATTCCGCGGGAAGAATGTCTGTCGTGAATGTGCCGCGGCAATGGGGGAAGCTGCTGCTTCAGAAAATAAAGCCGGTTGAACATCTGGCTTTCCAGACAGGAGGTAAATAGTTACTTCCTGTTTTTTTTGTCCATTTTGTCACTTCTGATCCAGAAAAGCCTTATAAATCATACTTTTACTCATACCATATTTTTTAGCAACCATTTTCATTGCTTCCTTGCGATCTTTGCCGTCTTTTTCAAATTTTCGGAGGTCCTCCATCCAAAGGGAAGGGTCCCCGGGATCAATGTTTTTTCTGCAGGTGCCAGAATAATACAGCATTCACCTTTTACTGGTGCAAGCCGGAATTCCTGCAGAAGTTCATTTATGAGACCCCTGTGTACCGTTTGGTGCAGTTTAGTCAGCTCCCTGGCAACTGCGGTCTGACGGTTCCCAAGAATCTCCAGAATGTCTTCCAGCGTTGCTTTGATCCGGTGAGGTGCCTCATAGAGAATAATGGTGTAAGGAATCTCGGTCATTTCTCTAAGAATTTTCTTGCGCTCTGTTTTTGTCGAAGGCAAAAATCCCAGAAAAAGAAAATTCTCCGCCGGCATTCCCGACAGAACAAGTGCTGTTAAAGCAGCATTGGCGCCAGGCAAAACGTCAACACAGATTTTTTCTTCCTGACAGCGGGCAATAAGTATATGACCGGGATCAGATATCCCGGGCATTCCCGCATCAGAGACCAACGCACCGCTTTTTCCTTCTTTTAAGAAGCGAACAATCTCCTCGGCACGCGATTTTTCATTATGGTCATGGTAACTTAAAAGAGGGGTCTTAATATGATAATGATCAAGAAGTTTTCTCGAATGCCTCGTATCTTCCGCGGCTATAAAATCGACTGCTTTCAGTGTTTCGAGCACCCGAAGCGTAATATCTCCTAAATTGCCGATTGGGGTGGCACAGACATACAAAGTCCCTATTTGCGGCATGATATCCTCCGGTCGTCAGTCTTTACGAAGAAAAGCATTGCAGAAAAGGCAGCTTCCTTCAACGGGTTCCCCGAAATAAATATGGCAAACATGAAAACCTTCCTGATAGAGCTTTTCGAGATTTTCCTGTGCTTCCTTTTGGATTTTGGCTGCATTTTTCTGTACCCTGACCGTATCTGCCTCTGAGACGGCACAAAGCTGCCTTTTTAGTTTGACGTTTTCTTCTTCCAGATACTCAACATATTGCCTAAGGCTTTTTACTTCACTTAAAAGCGTTGAGATATTTTCTTCAACTTCCGTAATTGCCTGATATAGCTGGCCCAACTCTATTCCTCCGCTTCTTCGGCAACAAGTTTGCGCAATTCTTCTTGGCTCTCCTTATCATATACCTCAGAGAAAATCCGATTCTCTTTGGGTCCCTTATTTAATGTGTTGTGGCATTCATAGCAGCTATTCTCATATTTAAGACAGCACATCAGCCTTCCGCAGATGCCGGAAATTTTTGTCGGGTTAAGCGAAAGATTCTGATCTTTGGCCATCCGGATCGATACCGGTTCGAAATCTCCCAGGAAAGAGCTGCAGCACAGTTCCCTGCCACAGGAACCGAGTCCTCCGAGCATCTTCGCCTCATCCCGCACCCCGATCTGTCGAAGTTCTATGCGGGTACGGAATACGGAGGCCAGATCTTTCACCAGTTCCCTGAAATCCACCCGGCCTTCGGCTGTAAAAGAAAAAATAATCTTATTGCCATCAAAAGTATATTCTACATCAATCAGTTTCATCGGAAGCTGATGGGCATGAATCTTTTTGAGGCATATCTGAAAAGCCTCTTTTTCTTTCTTCTCATTGTTTTGATAGATTTCCTCATCTTCGGGTGTTGCTAAGCGCAGCACCTCTTTGAGCGGCGATACCACTTCCTCTTCGGAAATCTCTTTTAACGAAATGACCGCTTTACCGTATTCCATTCCCCGTACCGTCTCCACAATAACACCGTCGTTCGGCTTTATATCGAGGCTGCCGGGAAGAAAATAATAGATCTTGCCGGCTTTTTTGAAACGAATACCAACAACTTTAGCCAATATCGGTTCCTCCCAATTTCAAATGTTTTAGGGCCAGTACTTCCAGCGCCAGCCTGTGATTAACCTGTCTGCGGACGGCTTCTGTCATTTGTGTAATTTCTTTGAGAACTTGAGGTGACTGCTGCCCTTTAATCACCATTTCTTTCAGGACAACAGCCAGGACCTGCAGAAGAAGCTGGCCTTCTTCTCTTTCCATCGGAAAAAGCGCAAACATTTTGAGGAAATCTTTTTTATCAATGGCCTCCAGATAATTTCCTGACAGGCTCTTGATCCGGCTTAGACCAACTTCCTGGATTTTCCTTGCCAGATCTGGATCTCCGCCGCTAAGCCGGAAAGCATCCGTCTCCTCCAGCCAATCGCTTTCTGCCGGCGAAGAGAAATAGACTTCCTGAGCGCGGCTCCTTAAGGTATTAATAATTCCCTCGGCATTTCCTGCACTTAAGACAATTAACGTATGATCTGGTGGCTCCTCGGCCAATTTAAGCAGCGCATTCGCAGCAGGGAGTGTAAGCTTGTCTGCCTGGTCAATCAAACATATCCGGAATTTCCCTTCATAGGTCTTACGATATAGTTTCCCCTGAATCTGAATAATCTGTTCGATGCCAATCGATGTCTTTTGCGGCTTGATCATATGAAAATCAGGGTGATTGCCGGATAACATCTTTTTGCAATCCGGACACTCCCTGCAGGGTTTATTTTCTTTTCTACAGTTTAACATGAGAGCAAGATCTCGAACAGCCCTTTCTCTTTCGATCATCCCGCTGCCGTGAAATAAGAGAAAATGGGCCAGTTTTCCTTCAAGTGCTGCTTTTGTTAATAATGTATAATTGATCCCCATGATCGTATCCACCTTAAATATTCACTGCGAGAATTTCTCCGCGTTCCGAACCATCCCATCCCTGCCAATTATACTCTCTGGCCCTGTTCAGATATTCCAGTACATAAGAGGTGATTTCTTCTCCTCCTGCAATAAGCGGGATGCCGGGGGGATAAATCGAAATAGTTTCTCCGGAAATTAAACCAAGGGCATCCTTTAGTTTCACCGGTCTCTTGGCTGCCAGCCATGCTTCCCTCGGTGTCAAATGCATCGGAGGGATAAGCAGAGTGGAGCCTGATCCGGCAGAATTCTGAGATTGATCCGTTCTTCGCTCCTTTTGCTGTCCTGCCAGCCCACGGTACTTGCCCACCAGGTATTCCAGCGCCTTCGTCAAATGACGTACGTCCTCAGGCCTGCTGCCTGCGCCGAGCATAAAAAGAATATTTTCTTTGTCCCATAATTCAGGCTCAATCTGGAATACCTTTCTTAAAAAATCTACAGCTTCAAACGCAGTCAAGCCCAAACCCGAAACATTGATCAGAATTTTGGACCAATCAACATCATAAATGCCATATTTCCCGGAGTCCTTACCTGTAAGTATCCGAAGAGGTCCCTCCAGTTTTTGGTGCAGCAGACATACTTCCACGTAAAGATCCTGCCAGATCTGTGTCTGTGTTAATCCTTCAAGCGCCGTTTCCAGAGAAGCCATCAGAAGATAGCTCGGACTGGAAGTCTGCAGAAATTCCAATGATTTTTTCAGGGCCGTACGGTCAACTCTGCTGCCCTGTACATGGAGCATTCCGGCCTGAGTAAGCGCCGCGAGGGTCTTATGGGAACTATGGAGCACCAGGTCTGCTCCTTCGACTACAGCACCGGCAGGGAACAGCCCTCCCTGCAAATGGGAGCCATGGGCCTGATCCACCAGGATCGGAATAAACGGAGCATTCCCGTCCCTTTGCTTGATGATTGTTTTGAGATCTGTGACTGTTCCGTAATAACTTGGACTCGTCAGATGCAGGGCCCCAATTCCTGCCAGATCGTCGGAATATTCTACCGCATCCATTCCTAGCGCCAAATGAAAATCCGGATGAATAATCGGAGCAATATATTCGGGAACAACTCCCGACAGGATCAAGGCACCAAAAACTGACCGGTGCGCCCTGCGGTCAATTCGGACTTTTCTGTCTGTCAGCCGCATACCGGCCATCAGCGCGGCAAACATAGACTGGTTACCCGCAGTACCTCCGTTAATCAAAAAAAAGGTCTCTTCCGATCCATAAGCTTCCGCAGCTTTTTTCTGTGCTTTAGCGATAATCCCATGTGGATGGTGGAGCATATCCAACCCTGGAAGTTCCGTCAAATCATAATCCGGAAACATTATTCCGGACAGTAGTTCCTTACTGCCTTTATGACCAGGCGTATGAAACGAAACCATACCCTGCCCACAGTAGTCATCAAGTCCTTTTCTCAGTGAATCCACCGGGTTCCTCCCCACAATAGGTATCATTTTATTTTAGCATATTTTCACTTGTATTTCACCTTTGTTTTAGCGATTTGACTGTCCACTTATGTAATCAGCAGACTGTCCGTATAGGACTTTCCGTATAAGCAGTAAATTCTCCTGATACGTTGGGGTCCGGACATCGGCTGTCATAATTTGTTCTTCACAAGCTGAGCAAATAAACTTTCCGGCAAGGCGAAACCCGTCATACAGACCATTTAAGGGAGTATTCCGGCACAGTGAACAACGTGGATAAATATTATGCATTGAGACTCATTCCTTTCGGTTAACCAGAATGCTTACTGTTCATAGTATATTCTTCCCTTAAAAAAGAGTTATTAGTACCCTTTTGCCGGATATGGAAACTAAAAAAAAGAGGCTGCTGCGGCAAATGTTCATCATCTGCCTGCAGCAGCTTCCGTTAGTTCTCCAATTTTGCAGTGTTAGTTCCAATCCTGATCATTCAGGCGCTTGTATGATTTGTAGCGTTCTCCGGCAAATTTTTCGGCTCCTTTAAAAAGGTCTTCCGCCGTATCCGGGAAAGTACGAAGCAAGGAGCTGTATCTTACTTCAGACATGATAAAATCTCTGAAGGACGCTGATGGCTCTTTCGAATCGAGGGTAAACGGTTTTTCTCCTTTTTCGAGAAGATCCGGATTGTAACGGTACAGATGCCAATACCCGGCTTCAACAGCTTTCTTGGCCTGTGTGACACTGGTCGCCATACCGGAATGAATGCCATGGTTGATACAGGGTGCATACGCAATAACCAGAGAAGGTCCTTTGTACGCCTCTGCTTCCTGAATGGCCTTTAAGGTCTGAGTCATGCTGGATCCCAGAGCAACCTGGGCAACGTAAACATAGCCGTAGCTCATGGCCATCATGCCGAGATCCTTTTTGCGGATTTTCTTGCCGGCTGCAGCAAATTTAGCAATGGCAGCACGTGGTGTTGCCTTGGAAGCCTGACCGCCTGTATTCGAATAGACTTCTGTGTCGAGAACCAGAATATTGACATCATCGCCCGAAGCCAGGACATGGTCCAGTCCGCCGTAGCCGATATCATAAGCCCAGCCGTCTCCACCGATGATCCACTGTGATTTTTTGACCAAGTGATCTTTCTTCTCCCAAATCTTTTGTAGAAGTTCATTGGACTTCACATCGACGGAAGCAAAAGCGTCAAGCACTTTTTTGGCAGCGGCCTTGGAGGTATCTCCATCATTCATATTCTCTGTCCATTCCTGGAAAGCTGCTTTCATTTCCGCAGGAATATCCAGACTGAGGGCCTGCTTCATTTCGTCAGCCAGTCTGCTGCGTATCTGCTGAACGCCAAGATACATACCATACCCGTATTCAGCATTGTCTTCAAACAAGGAGTTGGCCCAGGTAGGTCCTTTACCTTCTTTGTTGGTGGTATATGGAATGGAAGGAGCACTGCCGCCCCAGATTGACGTACAGCCTGTGGCATTTGCAACCATCATCCGATCCCCAAACAGCTGGGTTAAGAGTTTTACATAGGCAGTCTCTCCGCAGCCGGGGCAAGCGCCGCTGAATTCAAGCAGCGGTTTAACAAACTGGCTGTTCTTCACGGAATATTTATTGGCAATTTTGTCTTCTTTACCGCTTAAAGTCACCGCATACTCCCAGAGAGGAGCCTGGACAGCGGTCATCTCTTCGACTTCCCTCATAACTAGCGCTTTTTCTTTCGCAGGACAAATATCCGCGCAGTTGCCACAGCCTGTGCAATCGAGCGGGCTGACCTGCATGCGGTATTGAAGTCCGGCCAGATCTTTGCCGGCAGCCTTGACAGCAGCAAAAGTTTCCGGAGCCTGAGCCGCTTCCTGCTCATCCATCAGGAAAGGTCTGATTGCGCTATGTGGGCATACATAAGAACATTGGTTGCATTGGGTGCAGTTATCTTTGATCCATTCAGGAATCGCAGTACCAATCCCGCGTTTCTCGTAAGCCGAGGTCCCCAGAGGGAATGTTCCGTCCTCACGGCCTAAAAATGCACTTACCGGAAGTTTGTCACCTTCCTGGGCAGCCATAACACGCGCAACATCTTTGATAAAGGCAGGGTCTTTCTCATTTCCGAGGAAAATGCCCTTATTGGCATCGGCCTCAGCCCAGGATGCGGGAACTTCAACTTGCACAAGTGCATTACATCCGGCATCGATCGCCTTATTGTTCATGTCAACGACTTCCTGTCCCTTTTTGCCATAGGCCTTAACAACCGAATCCTTCAGGTACTGAAGCGCATCCTCCAGCGGAATGACTTTGGCCAGCTTGAAGAAGGCCGACTGCATAATCATATTGATCCTGCTGCCGAGTCCAATTTTCCTGGCAATCTTGCCGGCGTCAATAATATAGAACTTGGCATTCTTAGCCGCAATGGCTTTTTTGAGTGCATCAGGAAGCTTTTCGTCCAGTTCCTCCACTGGCCACTGACAGTTTAATACGAACGTACCTCCAGGTTTCAGTCCTTTCAGCAGATGATATTTATCCACATAGGACTGGTTATGACAGGCAATGTAGTTCGCGGTATTGACAAGATAAGGCGCTTTGATCGGGGTTTTGCCAAATCTCAGATGCGATACGGTCGTACCTCCTGATTTCTTGCTGTCATAGGCGAAATAAGCCTGAGCATAGAGTTCCGTGAAATCTCCGATAATCTTGATCGCCTGCTTATTGGCACCGACGGTTCCATCCGCACCAAGTCCCCAGAACTGGCAGCTGATGGTTCCTTCAGGGGTTGTATCAATAAATTGCTTCTCTTCCAAAGAAGTAAACGTAACATCATCAATAATGCCGATGGTGAAACCGTGCTTGGGACTTTCCGCTTTCAGGTTCTCATATACCGCGAGGATCTGAGAAGGTGTGGTATCCTTGGAACCCAGACCATAGCGTCCGCCGACAATTACCGGTTTTTCGGCCTGTTTGGAGAAAACATCTACAACATCAAGGTATAAAGGCTCGCCAAGGGAACCCGGCTCTTTGGTACGTTCCAATACAGCTATTTTCTTGACTGTCTTGGGCAAAGCTGCGATAAAGTGTTCCGCAGAGAAAGGCCGGAACAAACGAACCCTTAATACACCTACTTTTTCACCCCGGGCTGCGAGATAATCAATCGTTTCACTGATTGTATCCCCGACAGAACCCATAACAATAATAACCCGCTCAGCATCTGGCGCTCCATAATACTGAAAGAGCTTATATTCACGTCCCGTAAGACCCTTATATTTTTGCATATATTCTTCGACAATCCCAGGCACCGCCTGATAAAAACTATTACTGGCTTCACGGGCCTGAAAGTAGATATCGGGATTCTGGGCGGTCCCTCTGAGACAGGGATGTTCAGGATTCAAGGCATTGTCTCTGAACTGTTTCAATGCTTCCCAATCAAGCAGCGTTCCAACTTCTTCATACTCCGGCACGTTGATTTTGGAAATCTCATGAGAAGTCCTGAAGCCGTCAAAGAAATGAAGGAACGGCACTCTGGCTTTTATTGCAGAGAGGTGAGCGATGTAAGCAAGATCCATGGCTTCCTGCACACTTCCGGAACTTAACATTGCAAAGCCGGTCATCCGGACAGACATGACATCCTGATGATCGCCAAAGATGGACAAGGCATGTGCTGCAAGTGCTCTGGCACTGACATGAAAGACACCGGGCAGCTGCTCACCGGAGACTTTATACATATTCGGAATCATCAGAAGCAGACCTTGAGAAGCCGTATACGTCGTAGTAAGCGCTCCAGCCTGCAGCGAACCATGAAAAGCACCGGCGGCTCCGGCTTCCGATTGCATCTCAACTACCTTCATCGGTTGGCCAAAAATATTCTTACGGCCATACGCAGCCCATTCATCAACAAGCTCTGCCATGTCGGATGAAGGGGTAATCGGGAAAATAGTAGCTACTTCGGAAAACGCATATGAAGCATGCGCAGCAGCTTCGTTCCCTGACATTGTTTTCATTTTCGACATTTGTTTTCTCCTCCTCAATCTTCTTGTTTGTTTTTCTTTCGTAGAGATAACCCCTATCCGACCAACTAAATAAAAGAAACTAAAAAAATAACATTAACGGATTGAAAATGTTGCTTCGGCCAGTAGTATGCGATTAAGAGTAAACTACCTGGATTAGGCTACAAATACAGGGAACTATTTTTTTACGATAGTCCCCTGCTATTTTAGTATACTTTTTATTTCTTCTATTCGTCAAGCTTAATTTTGCTGCAAAAGGGCTTATTTAAAAAAGAATACTGTATTCAATCAGACAATTTATATTCCTATTAATTGCAGAACAGCAAGCACAATTACCCCAGGAAATCCAAGTATTGCGACAACACTCACGGTAAAAATATTAATCGGGATCTCAAATGAAAAAATGCTTAACAGCAAATCCACGACCCATAAACCAACAATTCCGCCAAGGATGTGAATGAAGAGGTTAATCAGTTTATTGGGTTTTCTTAATGAGGCCACGGTCACCAATATTAATAGGACAATAAACAACCCTAAAAAAACGAACGTCATGATGATGATTCCTCCCGCCGTATATCCTGTTATCAGGCTATGCCGACAGTGGACAAGTTAGAACCAAAATAGCAAAGGGAGTATCCCAAATTCAGATACTCCCACAATGATCAATATAATCTAAAAATACGGACCGACATCTGAATTACAGCTGACGTCTGCCTTCGAGCGCCCGGGCAATGGTGACTTCATCCGCGTATTCTAAATCTCCGCCTACCGGCAGGCCATGCGCGATCTTTGTCACTTTAATCTCGATGGGTTTTAGGAGCTTTGAAATATACAATGAGGTGGCTTCACCTTCAACCGTTGGATTCACTGCCAGTACAACTTCCTGAACCCCTTCCAGCCGGTGGAATAATGGAGATAGATTAAGCTGCTCCGGCCCGATCCCTTCCATTGGCGACAGTACACCGTGTAAGACATGATAAAGCCCTTTATATTCGCCGGTCTTCTCCAGCGCAATCACATCGCGGGGCTGTTCTACGACACAAAGAAGCGTTCTGTCCCTGCGCTCCCCTGAACAAATTTTACATGGATCAATATCGGTATAATTCCCGCAAACCGTGCATTGTTTGATATCCTGCAACGCTTTTGTCACTGCCTGCGTCAGTTCACCGGCTTGATCCGGATGCCTCAAAAGATAAAAGGCAAGGCGCCCTGCAGTCTTCGGCCCAACTCCAGGCAAGCGAGAAAATGCCGCAATCAAATCGGATACTGGCTGAGGATAATATAGATAATCCATAAAATGTATACTCTCCAGAATTTTTCTAGTCCCTTGTCAACCTTAAACTGATTAGATTTAGCGTTAAACGGTATCAATGTTTTAGAATAATCCGGGAATATTGAATCCTCCGGTTGCTTTGGCCATGCCGTTCTCGACCATCGCCTGGGCATTCCTAAGTCCCTGGTTGACTGCAGCTTTAATCATGTCCTCGAGTAGTTCAGCGTCATCCGGATCAATCGCTTCCGGCTTTATCTTGAGTTCCAGAACTTCCATTTTACCGCTGACAACGACTTCCACCATGCCGCCGCCTGAAGATGCCTGAATACTTTGACTTTCCAGTTCTTCCTTCGCTTTCATCATATTCTCTTGCATCTTCTGTGCCTGTTTCAGCATCTGGTTCATATTGCCCATTCCGCCGCCGCCTTGTTTAAATCCCATGAATAACACTCTCCTTATTCGACTATTCTTTTTTTGCTATTGCTTGATTCTTTTTTCTAACATTCGTTTGCCCGCTTATGGCTCGCTTAAAGCTGTCTATCATCTATATTACTTTTCTTTTCGCACCTGCACAAGCTGATCTCCAAATAATTCGCGGGCTTTTTGGACCAAATAGTCGTCTTCAGCTGGTCCCATCCGGTCCGTTACTCTTTTTTTTGACTCTGTAAAATCCGCAGCTTCAGCCGGCAGAGCCTGAACCTCACTTTCAATAAGGTTGTTCAGACTGAGTTTTCTACCAAATGTTTGCAGAAGTACTTCTTCCACAACATTTTTATTTTCTACCTGATTGAATTTGTCCCGGTGGAAAGAATAGCCGTCTTTAAAAACCAAATAGACCTGATCATCTTTTACGGCAAGCGGTTTTCCCTCCAGCAGGAAAGCATGAGTAGATCTTTTTCGTTTCCGGACTTCCTCGAGTATTTCCGGCCATTTATCCTGGACCGTCTGGAAGTTGACACTGCCTTGTTCAGCAGCAGGTAAGGTTTCAGCCATATTCTGGTCCTGTTCGGTGGTTTCAACTGCCTTCGTTGGAGCCTCATCCTTACTTTCAGCCGGATGTTTACTGGCCGTCTGCACAGCCTTTTGCGGCTGTTTAACGTGCGTTTCTTTAGGCCGGTTTTCGGTTGAATCAGTTGAACCCCCCGCTATATCTGCTCCAAAAATGGTCTGCACCAGAATCATTTCCGCTGCCAGACGGGCATTTGTCGCGTAGCGCAATTCCCCTTCACCCTTCAGAAGGACATTGATCCAGCAGAGAAGCCGGTTCAGACCGATTGCCTGACTCTGCGCAACAAGCCGCCGGGTCATCTCAGGTGCCATCAAAGGTTCCTGACCGCCGGCCAAATATAAAAGCGCCTGCCGCAGATAGTCCAACAGTTCGCGGATGATTTGCCGGGGATCCCGACCCAGAGAAATTCCTTCTCCGAGCTTAGCCAGGGTCAAAGCATAATCTTGATTCAGCAGGGAATCCGTCAGATCTGCACTGAAAGTTTCCCCAACCATGCCGATCACCTGATAAACATGCTCCATCCTAATAGGATCATCCTGCAGTAGACACTGGTCCAGGATGCTTAATGCATCGCGCAAACCACCTTCGGCCTTAGCCGCGATAACCCGCAGTGCTTTGGTCTCGATATCCCGCCCTAAAGCCTGACACACCTCCTGCAGTCTCATCGCAATGCCTTCCGCGGAAATGCGGTGGAACTCAAATCTCTGCACTCTGGATAAAATCGTCAGTGGCACTTTATGGGCCTCCGTCGTTGCCAAGACAAAGACAACATTGACCGGTGGCTCCTCCAATGTTTTGAGCAAAGCATTAAAAGCCTCAGGTGTGAGCATATGGACTTCATCGATAATATATACTTTATATTTGCCGCCAGACGACGCCAGCTTTACTTTCTCTCTTAAATCCCGGATTTCATCAATGCCTCTGTTGGAAGCGGCATCGATTTCCAGGACATCCATCGCATTTCCTTGCTCAATATCCAGACACGATGCACACCGGCTGCACGGTTCAGCGCCATCCCGGTCGGAGCAGTTCAGTGCTTTCGCCAAAATCTTCGCTGCCGAAGTCTTTCCTGTACCCCGGGGGCCGCTGAACATATAAGCATGCGCGACCTTATTCTGGTTCAGTGCATTAGTCAAGGTTATTTTGACATGTTCCTGGCCCACCATCTCACTGAACTTTTTGGGCCGCCACTCTCGATAAAGTGCAAGATATGCCATGTTATCACCCGTCACTTCCTAAATTCATAAAGAATACTTGGCCGACGCCAAGCCGTTGGCGGAAGCCTTAGTTGCACTTAGATATATCAAAAAGCAATATACTTTCGGATATACGACCAGAAACTTGAATTTTCTGATACACCAAAAAAGATGGTCTCCAAAAACCACCTTATATGAATAAAGACCGTGCACCTTTGATCGAACCAAAACCTCCGGACGTTAACCCTGCTCAAATGTTCATTCCCGGTCACCTCGCGGCACACAGAACTAACTCCTTAGTGCTGCTTCCGTCAGGATCTGACACGGTTCAAAGCGTTCCGTTGCGCAAGACCAGAAACTCATCACATTCAAACATGGACTGCTCCGACGACCAGATCCTCATCAAAGGAATTAAACCCCGCTATAGCGGATTGCGGGTTACAAGGAACCGCTGACTCCCCGTCTAGCACGGTCAAACTTTATTATACCATGAAAAAGAAAGTAAATAAATAAAAAGCCTTTAAATGTCAAGGCTTCGAATAATGTCAATGGCGGAGAGAGTGGGATTCGAACCCACGACACAGTTCATCACCATGTACCCGCTTTCCAGGCGAGCGCCTTCGACCAACTCAGCCATCTCTCCGGGTCTGAAACAGCAATTATTCATTAATATCAGTTTTTCGCAAAAGATTAACAAAGTCGCAAATGTTATTATACTGGCTCGGACAGCGAACGTCAACTCTAATTCAATATTAATGTTTCTACAGCTTTTACCCGTTCTGCTCATCAGCCAAATTTACTTTCAGTTCTGTCAAATTAGCTAAACTTGCTTCCTGCTTTGTATTGCTTAACGGTTCAACGGCCCCGAAAATGAACATATTCAGGAATTCCAATCCGACCTGTTCAAAAGACATGCCGCTCTTCAGGATAAACTCAGGACTGAGAATCTCTGACATCGCTGTTAACAGTGATGTCTTAAAAATCCCGGAATCTACTCGTAAACGCAGTTTACTGCTGACCAGAAGGTGATCGATCAGCCTGTCAATCTTTTTCTGACGGATCTGGTCAATTTTTTGCCAGAGCATCGGATAATGATGGCTTAAGTCAGCTAAAAACTGAGGATTGATCAGATAAGAAATATTCTGAAGAACCCCGGCAATGATCGTGTTGATATCTTTTGAATCGGAAAGTCTCAAATTCCTGGCAATAATTTCATCCGTTACCTTATCAATTGTTGCTTCAAACAAGTCTTCTTTGCTGGCAAAATGACGATAGATCGTTCTTTTACTTAATCCGGCCGCTTTGGCCAGTTCTTCCATGGAAAGACGGGAAAAACCCAGAGCATTCTTTATAGCAAGCTGTTCACAGGCCAGAATAATTTTTTCTCTCGTATCCACGATGTTAACTCCTCTTTTTAGGCTATTTTCTTCTTAAACTTCAGAATACTGATCGTAAGAAACAACACTGAAAATAAAATCAGGCAGATGACCTGGCTGACCAGGTAGGAAAAACCAATTCCTTTCAGAACGATTCCTCTGATGATGTCCAGGTAATATGTCAGCGGAATCACATCGCTGAGATAGTAAATGATCCTGGGCATGGCGTCTCGCGGGAAAAGAAAACCCGAAAGCATAATACTCGGAAGCATGATAAAAAAGGACATCTGGAAAGCCTGCATTTGATTTCTGGCAATATTGGATATCATGATACCCAGACCTAAGGACGCTGTGATAAAGAAAAGCGTCAAGCCATACAGTTCCAGCAGACTTCCTTTGATCGGAACTCCAAACACCAGGACCCCGACCAGCAGGGCAACGGTAATCTGGATATAACCCAGAAAGATATAAGGAATAATTTTTCCGATCATTAGCTCATACGACTTGATCGGCGTAACAATAAGCTGCTCGAGCGTTCCCTTTTCCCTCTCCCGGACCAGGGACATCGATGTCATCATCACCATAGAAAGTGTCACAACAATTCCCAGGATCCCGGGCACCATATAATAAGCGGTAATTCCGTCCGGATTATACCAGGCCCGTACTCGGATGTCGTACGGCGGATTAGTCAGATCGATATGCAGTTTCTGAGTGATGACTTCCTGTGATTTCAGCAGGCCGATGGAATTAGCTGTCGCCATGGCCTGGTTCGCTACCATATTGTCGCTCGCATCGACAATCACCTGGACAGGGGCAGATTCGCCTTTTTGCACGTTATTGGCAAAACCTGGCGGAAAAACGATCCCGACCTTCGCGTTACCGCTGTCAATCATATCATTGACTTCCTGAAAGCTATTGGCCGCATAAAGGACGTCATAATATCCGGAAGCACTGAAAGCCTCCAGTAGATCTCTGCTCTCCTCGCTAAGAGACTGATCAAATACTACCGTCGGGATATGTTTGACTTCCGTTTGGATCGCATAACCAAATAGAAGCAGCTGAATCAGAGGAAGCATAAACACCAGTCCCAGTGTCAGTCTGTCTCTGCGGATATGCAGAAACTCCTTATAAAGAACAGCCTGAATTCTTCCCATTCGTATCCTCCTCGTCTATTCGGCGTATCCCGAGGTTCTTTGCTGTTTGGCCAAAGCTACAAAAACATCTTCCAGAGAAGGCATAATAATTTGAGGTTCGCAGGCCAAGTCCTGCTCCAGCTGCGAAACATCATCCTCTCCTGTCAGCAGGACGTGAAGGAGCGCCCCGTGGATCGTACACTCCTTAACATAAGGCAGTTTTTCGATTTCCTTCACGCGTTGCATGCCATCCTTGAGCTTTAGCTCAACCATGCAACCTTGAATTGATTTTTTCTTGAGTTGGTCCGGACTATCCACCGCCATCAGTTTCCCGCCGGATATAAACGCGGCCC
Organism: Dehalobacter restrictus DSM 9455; assembly: GCF_000512895.1. Classification (NCBI taxonomy): domain Bacteria; kingdom Bacillati; phylum Bacillota; class Clostridia; order Eubacteriales; family Desulfitobacteriaceae; genus Dehalobacter; species Dehalobacter restrictus. The sequence continues at coordinate 113,224 of NZ_CP007033.1, read as the reverse complement.
GATGACAGCGTTCTGCTTCATCCATAAAGTGGGTTGTTACCATGACCGTGGTTCCCTCATTCGTCATTTTTTTGATGATCTGAAAGAACATTCTGCGGCTGGTCGGACTAACTCCGCTGGTCGGCTCATCTAGGAAAAGCAGCGGTGGTTTGGCAATGATAGCGCAACCCAAGGCAAGCCGTTGTTTCCAGCCCCCGCTTAAGTTACCGGCAAGTTCATTTTCCCTTCCTGTCAGATCGGCCATCGCAATCATTTCATCCATTCTCCCGGATAAATTTTTGCGCGGAATTCCATACAGACCTGCATAGAATTTTAAATTCTCTTTCACTGTAAGGTCATCATAGAGGCTAAATTTTTGAGACATATAGCCGATACTTTGTTTAATTTTTTCAGCTTCCTTTCGGAGATCATAGCCCAGAACTACCGCAGAGCCCCCGGTTGGTTCCAAAATGCCGCAGAGCATTCGGATTGTCGTCGATTTACCCGCGCCATTCGGTCCTAAAAAACCAAAAATCTCCCCTCTTCCGACCCGAAGCGAAACGTTGTCAACTGCGGTAAAGTCACCAAATTTTTTTATCAGGCCTTCGGTAATAATCACATTTTCCATCTATTTTCCTCCTGCCATGATGACAAAGACATCTTCAATGGAAGGGGCCACTTTTTGCAGCTGGCTAAAGGTGCAGCCCTTTGTCGTAAGGGTCTGTTCAATAAAGGCTTCTGCCTCGACGTTCTTGTCCATGATCAAACGGTACTTGTCTCCAAATAGGGAATAATCCAGGATTCCATCTGTTTTCCCGAACAGCCAGGGTTCTTTTGTATCAGCCATAACCTCCCAGACCTGATAAGGGAATTTTTCTTTCAGGCCCACTGGCGTATCCAGCACATGAACGCTTCCTTCATTCATGAACGCTACCCAGGTACAAAGTTCCGCCTCATCCATATATGGGGTAGACACCAGCATGGTCATTCCTTCCCGGTTCAACTGGTATAGAATCTTCCAGAACTCCTTCCGGAATTCCGGATCAACACCATAGGTCGGTTCATCGAGAATCAACAGTTTCGGCCTGGTGACAAGCGCGCAGGTCAGCGCCAGTTTTTGCTTCATTCCGCCGGAAAGTTGATCCGCAAATCTTTTTTTAAACGCAACCAGGTTGGTGATTTCCAGAATCTCTTCCGAACGATGGATAATGACTTCTTTTTTAAGGCTGTACATCTCCCCGAAAAAGAGTAAGTTCTCCATGACCGTAAGGTCGCCATAGAGGCTGAAACGCTGCGGCATATAACCAAAATTTCTGGCACCGGCGTCTTTTCCTTTTTCCCGTTCTCTGTCCGTGAGCCCCAAAACCCTTACTTCACCGGCATCTGGGGTCAACAGCCCGCAGATAACCCGAATGAGCGTCGTTTTACCTGCTCCATCCGGACCAATCAAACCAAAAATCTCTCCCTCGCTGACGTTCAGACTTACATCGTTAACGGCCAGCAGAGATCCAAATTTTTTAGACAGCTGATTTACCTTAATCATTGGCCGTCTCTACCATTTTGATCACAACATCTGCCGGCATGCCTGGTTTCAATAATCCTTCGGGATTATCCACTGCAATTTTGACTTTGTAGACAATATTGGCCCTTTCTCTTTTGGTTTGAATCGTTTTGGGCGTAAATTCTCCCTGGCTGGCAATTTCAGCAATCGTGCCTGTAAACACCCTGTCCAGACCACTGATCGTGAAATTCGCTTCCCTTCCCAATTCTAAAAAAGGCAGGTCATCTGTCGGTATATATACGTTAATCCAGACCTGGTCCAGATTGACAACCGTGGCCAACGTGGATCCGGCCGTGACATATTCACCAATTTCATAATCTTTGGCTTGAATGGTCCCGTCAATCGGAGATTTTATCTGCAGATCAGCCAGCTGCGCCTCCGTTGTTTTGACGACAGCCTGCATCAGCATTACCTGATCTTGGGCAGCTGTAATTGTATGGTCACTGCTTCCCGACGGCAAAGCATCCAGATTGTTTTGAGCAATTGCTACATTTAGTTTATCCCTTTCCAGCTGGGCTGCCAAATCATTACGCTGTATCTCGGCAATGATATCTGCTTTCTTGACCTTATCCCCGGATTTTACCTGAAAATTCTGAACCTTGCCGGCGATCATCACACGCAAGTCCACGGTGGTAGCTTCAATTGTACCGGATGCCTCAACCGTCTCGTCATCAGAAGAATAAAAATATTCCCACCCCAGATAGCCTGAAAGCAATACAGCTGCAGCAATAATGGCTGCCACGATTTTCTTTTTTTTCGCCATTTTCGCGTCCCCTTTTCAAATATGCTTTTTTCTCTGCCGTTTCAGCAATATCATACAGGATGTGATACAGTTTATCCATTTATATTTTATACGGAAGTCACGAATTTATGACTATAGTGACATTGTAGCATGACAACATTGTTTTGCAAGATAGAAAATCAAACAGAATGAAAAGTTGGCTATATTATTATTTTTTTGGCATACTGAAAATAGTGTTGTATCATTTTTTAGACTGCAAAGGAGGCTAATTCAATGAAAATTGTCCCCGAACCTATTACACATGTATTAAAGAAAAAGCATGCCCTCTGGAGCATTATCGTTCTGGCTCTCTTGTTTTTTAACGGATGCTCTCTCGCCAAACCGGAACCGAAACCGGCCCCTTCTCCCTCCAGCGAGCAGACTGAAAATATTGCCGCGTACATTCCGTTGAGTGTCGGCAATTACTGGTTCTATGAAGGAATCGGTAACGAATATGCTTCTTATACAGAAAAAGTTACGTACCAGCAGCGTAATCAATACCAGGTCATAATTGACAATGGCGGCACTGTTACAGCTAACAGATATGAAGTTGCAGCAGACCGTATTGTTAATACCTTTAGACAGTCTGAATTCTATGAAGATAAAAATATCTTGGATCAACCATCAAATATTGAGGCTATCCTTCTGCAATCACCGCTTACCTCAGGCAATTCGTGGACCAGTGAAGGAAATTCATATGAGATCATTGACACGGCCGCCACGGTAGAAGTGCCAGCCGGGATTTTTGAAAATTGCCTGACTGTAAAAATCACGTATCCTGAAAGCGGAAATTACAGCTTATATTACTATAAGAAAGACGTCGGTCTAATCAAATCTGAGTATGTGATGCCGGAAAACGAAAAAGTAGTCTCGCAGCTTAAAGAATATGATGTCCAGCACTAGTGCCTTGTCAACCCTCTAATTCATGTAAACCACCGAGGAAAACTCTGTATGGCAAGGAGCTGCAAGACAACGCCGTATACTGAAATTTTACCAGTAGGGATATGTAGATTTAGGATAGGCATGATACTAAATAAAGAGGGTTTGCTCTGAATCAATGTTCAAACAGCAAACCCTCTTTATACTTAAATCGAATGCTTGTTCCTTTTTTTCAGGATAGCCAGACTTAAAATTATAAGCACGAATGCCGCACCGCCAATAAGATAATCTTCTCGACGGTTTATCCATCTATTATTAGAATTCTGACCGGGCGCTTCCTGCCAATTTATGCCCGGTATCTTTTGCTTATAATCCATTCCTTCTGGCATATTTCCCGGTGGCTGCATGCCTTGATCCTGTCTTATATCGGGATGTATTCCCTGCAGCCCTTGCTCTGCCCGTTGTCCCCATTGCGCCTGTTGTCCCTGTCTTGTCAGCGGCGGCTGTAGCCCACCTGCATTTTCACCGGCCGCATCCTCTGTTGTTCCCGATGAAGGTAGTTCCCCGCTTAGCTGTTTGGAGACATTATCAATCCGGTCCCGGATAAATGCAACCAATCCTATCAAATCTCCGCTTCCCGGCATATTCTTTCCAGCCCCAAAGCCGCCTCGGGATGTGGTCTTACTGTCTGTTATAGGTTCCTGAGAAGAGCCTTCGCCGATTGCTTGTTCAAATTGTTCCAGCGTATAGAACTTGGTTGGGTCACTTGCGACATAAGGTCTAATCAGATCAGCGGTTTTCTCGATTTTAGCCGTTATTTTCTCCAAAGCAAAAGGCCCTTGGATAAAAGCTTTCATGTATTGGTGATAGACGTCCTTATACGCCTGTACTTCGAGTAGTTTGCCCAGCAGTGGGCGCTGGTCTAATGACGTTCCGGAAACCGGCTGATCAATAGACAGCGCAGTACCTCCGCCAAATCCACCAAAGGACAAATTATAATCCCAGGGGAGGAAACTGAATACTCCGTTCTCCTCATATAAATAATAATTGTGGGTAAACTGTCCCTGATAGCTGTCCATATTGACAAGTACGGTATTAACTGCAAAATATCGTAGGATCTCGTCAATATTCAGGTACGTTTCTAAATCCCCGCCCTCATCTAGTGCTTTGATCATCTTAACTAAAGCCTCATTGCTGCCTTCTTTCAAGGCGGTCACAGCTTGCAGGCCGCTGTAGGATTCAATATTGTCATCACTGTAAACCAAATCGTTTCCTTTACCCCGATCGCCATACGGTTTATAGAGTGTCCCATGGTCCTGGCCAAAGTACCTTTCCGCATATGCTTCTTCAACGCCCTCAACTGCCAGATACAAACCTGCTGGATGATTATTGATATAAAGGTTCGCGTAGCAATAAGCAGGAACAGGAACGTTCATCTCTTTCAGCAGCGAGTAGGATAGGTATTCCCGCATACAGGACGCATCACCCCAGCCATTGTTCAAATTCAGTTTGGTCAGACCCGAAAGGCTTTGCCCTTCAATATAATGATCAAAATCAATTTTAAAGCTGTAGCGGTCGGAATTGCTTTTCAGGACTGAATTAAGGCTGGAATTGCCTTTGGTGCGGATTCCGACACTTTTTGTCTTCAAGCCATCAATCACAACCTGAGCCTCTTTATATTCTTCCTCTGCGGGATTTTGCAGCATGTCCTGATAATCCGCCTCAGGGATTGAAATGCGAATTTCGATGACTTTGTCAGGATCGAAGAAACGTTCCATATAAGCAGAATAAACTGACCCTGTGGAGGAGCTGCCTGTTCCTGTTCTTCCAGTGTTCAAATGGACGGCACTGTCTCCCTGCTTGGAAGACAGTACTGAATAGGCGGTCGTTAAGGTGCATACTGCAAGCAGGGCCGCAACAATCCCTGTAATTTTTTTGTCCATGTTTTAACCCCTCTTTTTCAGGCGTCGGATGCAATGCTGCTTAAAGGATGATTACACTGCAAGCTCTCCGTTATAACTTACCAGGACAACATCGTTTACTCCTTCTATAGCTGCCAAGGTATTGACAAAATCTGTGTTATCAACTCTTAATCGCACTTCAACGGTAAGCTCGATTCCCTGTCCACCGCGAACTGCTTTTGATTTAATTTTCATTCTTTTGACATGCTCCGCCAGCTTTATCAGCAGCATTCTTTCTGCCTCGCCGTTATTGCAGTTTGCAACCACCATATAAGGAATTTCATTGGTTGTCTTACTTGTAAAAATAATCAGCATGATTCCGACGACAATCGACCCGCTAATGGCCAGCAGATACTGCCCTGCCCCGCTGACGATTCCCGCTGCGATGGCCCAGAAGATAAAGACAATGTCCATTGGATCTTTGATTGCTGATCTGAAACGTACGATACTTAAAGCTCCAACCATGCCGAGAGAAAGAACGATGTTAGACGTGACACCCATGATGATGAGTGTGGTAATCATTGCCATCCCTACAAGAGAAACGTTAAAGTTCCTGGAATACATGACCCCATTGAACGTCTTCTTATACACCGCATAGATAAACAGTCCGAGTAGAAAAGAAATCAGTAACGTAATCGCCACATCAACAATAGAAAAATTTGTGACTGCGTTTTCAAGAAAATTGTTTTTAAAAATATCTGCAAAGGTAAATGTTTGATCTGTAGCCGCCGTTGTAACGGCAGTCGTTGTTGCATCCATAATACTATCCTCCATTAAGATTCTAAATTATTTTGATGTTGAGGTTCAATTTTGCGCATTTAATCCGCATTCTTTGTATTTATTTATCTTTTGCGTTTTTATCCGTATTTCCGGCATAAAACATATTTTGAGATTGCTGCCTTCTGTCTGCTGTCTAATTGAATCAGGTTGGCAATATGACTTGGCAGGTAACAGTCATATTTAATTTCCAGAATCGCTGTATCACTCGCTAAAGCATAGGCCAGTGGGGTGGTAAAATCCAAAAAGCTGGTTGCAGCGAGTCCGGTTTTTACATCACCGTCGATCGTGATTCTTACCCTACCCGGTTCCCATATGTAGGCCTGCCGTTGATACTCTACAATTGTCTTTGGCTTAAACAGGCCAGTTCTCATTTTCGTATAAAGATGCCGGCATACAGCTTCCGGACAATTTTTCAAAAATTGATAGTTGCCGTTGATTAAGTCTTGACATTCCTCTTCGGTCAAAATCGCACTCTCTTTAAAGCCTGACCCATCGTTCTTGACTTTTTTCTCAAGCCGGATGATTGCTGTAGAATGATCATATGTTCTGATTCTAAATTTTTCCCGATATTTAGCCCCTATCAACTTCTCCAATAATGCCGTATCATTAATATCATCAAAGTAAAGACTTCTGACGGTATTAAAGCCTTCCGGCCCGGTATGTTTGTCCTTGGGAAGCACCCTATTTAAACGGTTGACCAGTACTGCTCTGTCGAAGTTATTGATGCTCATTTTAATTTCCTGGCGATATTTGCTCACATGCTCACCCCCTGTCGCATATTCCAACGATCTTTTGATGATGCTATTTTATCCACTCTATGTGTCATTAATGTGAACGCTGGTTAACAAATTTGTGAAGAATTTAGGTGATGGCTATGTTAAGAAAACGTTGGCTTCCTATATTTGCAGCGGTGATCTTACTTCTTAGTGTTACCGTTTGGGAAAAAGCCAAGACACCGCTGGCTTCCGAATCCACAGAACTGATGCCTGCCGCCAATGATGCCGTTTCTGAAAGTAATTCGTCAGAGACCGCTGCTTCTGAACCTGAGGCTGCTGAATCTACGCAAATTAAACTTACGCTGCTTGGGGATATCATGTGCCATCCAACGCAATACGAGGCAGCCAAGATAAGCGGAGGCTATGATTTTAGACCTTCTTTTGAAGAAATCGGGGAGGATACAAGGCTCGCCGACCTGACTCTTGCCAATCTTGAAACGACCCTGGCCGGGAAGGAAATGACTTATAGCGGTTATCCTTCTTTTAATACCCCGGAACAAGTGGCTGACGCTGTCCGGAAAACACTTGGTGTAGATGTTGTCTCTACCGCTAATAATCACTCTTTAGACCGGAATTTTTCGGGCCTAAGCCGGATGATCGATTTTCTGGATCAATCTGGTCTGAAACATACGGGAACCTATCAGACCGCCGAAGACAGTCAGAAAATTCTGATCCAGGAAATTTCCGGCCTGCGTATCGCTTTCTTAAGCTATACCTATGGCACCAATGGGGTTACCCTTCCTGAAGATAAAGCTTTTGCTGTGAATTATCTGGATCGGGAAAAAATCCTTAGGGATGCTGAGAAGGCGCGCGCTCTGGGAGCAGACTTAGTTATTGCCTCTTTGCACTGGGGAACGGAGTATGCCGTAAAACCCTCCGCTGAACAGATTAATCTGGCCACCTGGATCTTTGAAAATACGGAGGTTGATATCATCGCCGGCAATCATGTCCATGCTGTCCAGCCGATCACCTTTCTCCAAGTAAAAAGCAAGTCCACTGGTAAAGAAAAAGAAGGATTGGTGATCTATGCCCAGGGAAATTTTATTTCCGATCAAAAAACAGATACGGCGAATATGGGCATCATGGTTGATATTTTTCTGGATATCCGTTCTGCTGAAAAACCAGTTATCACACATGTTGCATACTATCCGACCTGGATTGATGAAACTCCAAGAGCCGGTCCGAAGACATATCGCGTCTTAAATGTGACAAAGGCCCTGGCCAATTATCAGTCAGGGCAGGATCCGCTGCTGGACAGTGCAGATTATGCAGAGATGCTGGCCTATGTATCTCAAATTAAGCAAACTATCCCTTCTGAAAATAAGATTCGTTTCGCCAACAAATAATGTATACAGTATATTTGTCTGTATACATTATTTATCATTATTATCTCTTTACAGCCTGCTGAGTGTTCATTATATTTTTCTTAGGCAAAGGAGCCACAAAAAAAGCCAGCCTGCAGGCCGGTTTTTTGGGGGCTTCTTTTTTTGATGTCTATGGACGGCGGAACAGGAAGCGTGGAGGCGTCTAAATAGCCTTCACGGTGTTGAATACGTCACGGACGATAAAGTAATTCGACTGGACCAATGTCGCGATGCCATGAATGTCAAAAATCTGCTGGCAAGGATGGCAAGGATAAAAAGGAGAGATTGTAATGAATTATGGCGATATTGCCTTTATGCTTTTCAGCACCGCCCTAGTTTTTTTAATGATACCCGGACTCGCTTTTTTTTATGGAGGGCTCGTCAAAAGACGCCATGTCCTGTCGATCATGATGCAAAGCATCGCTGCAATCGGAATTATCTCGATTCTCTGGATTGTTATCGGTTATACCCTGGCTTTTGGGCCGGATATCGGGCATTTGATTGGCGGATTGGACTATGCAGGCTTAAGAGGTGTTGGTCTGAATCCCAAAACAGAAAGTGCAACAATTCCTCATATGTTGTTTATGCTCTATCAAATGATGTTTGCAATCATTACTCCAGCTATTATGACCGGAGCAACAGCGGAGAGACTGCGCTTTCCAGCCTATATCCTTTTAATCTCCCTGTGGAGCCTTTTGATTTATGTGCCTCTTACCCATTGGGTATGGGGCGGAGGCTGGCTGGCTGATCTGGGCGTCTTGGATTTTGCCGGAGGGATTGTTGTCCATATTAGTTCGGGCTTTTCAGCCTTGATTGCCGCTTTGTATATTGGCAAACGCTACCATAAAGACTCAGAACAGGCTATCCCACATAACATTCCATATGTGATTCTTGGCGGAGGTCTCCTGTGGTTTGGCTGGTTCGGGTTTAATGGCGGTAGTGAACTGGCTGCAGACGGTATTGCTGTGCTTGCCTCGACTACTACGCACCTGTCTGCCTGTGCCGGACTACTGGGATGGATAATTATTGAAAAACTGCTTCATGGCAAACCAACCGTACTCGGTGCTGTCTCAGGCATGGTTGCAGGGCTCGGCGCCATCACACCTGCCTGCGCTTACGTGACTCCGCTTGCTGCGGTCTTGATCGGACTGGTTTCTTCAGGTTTGTGCTACTTTGCAGTCGCTTGGCTGAAAGTTAAACTGGGTTACGATGATGCTTTTGGTATTCATGGTATTGGCGGGACCTGGGGAACCCTGGCTGTCGGCATTTTTTGCACCACGGCTCTAAACCCCAATGGTGCGGATGGACTTTTCTATTCCGGGTCATTTTCCCAGGTTGGGATACAACTTTTGGCCATCCTCGCAACTTATGCTTACTGCGGCGTCATGACCTTCTTGATCCTTAAAGTCATCAGTCTCATTACTCCTCTTGCAGCAACGACTGAAGAACAGGAAACAGGCCTTGATATCAGCCAACATGGCGAAAGCGCCTATCCAGACATTGAAGGAATGACTTCGGATTCCGCCTGGAATATGGTGAATTAATAAATGGCTGTAACGAAATATACCAGATAGAAATTCTTCTATATAAGCCACTAAACCATTAAAAAAGGATTTTCACCGCGTTCACGGTGAAAATCCCTTTTCAATTTTGCCAGGAAAAAGTATACTTGAATTTTTAATTGTAACAATTATTGGGCAAAGGAACGGCTTAAAGATTCGACTTGAACTGCATAAGCCGATTTGTAATGCCCATTATTCTCGTAAAAGGTTAACCTGCCGTTGATCCCCAATCGATATGCCGTGTACGATTCATATTTATTCATATAGACATCCTCTAAATACTTCAGATATCCACCGGCTAAGTAGGTCGCATAATATTTGTCTGCCGACAGGAGTTCCCCGTTCGGATAAGGGATCTCTTTATGATAATATTCGGTGATGGCCATGTAGGCCGTTTTAGCTGTAGCCAATTTCATTTGGGTCGTATTGTAGGATAAGGATCCGCCATCCATATTGGTGGCAGGCACATATTTTGATTCTTGGGCAATTAAGGCAAACAGTTCATAAGGTTCCAGCTGAAAGGTCTCTTCAACGCTCGCAATATACGCTAGATATTCGGGGTCGACCTGATAGTCTCTGGCAATTCGTGCTAAATTCTCTTGTCTGTATGTTTGATCTTCTTTTGCACTAACGACGTTACATTCTTCTTGGCTTACTTTTTCCCTGTCTTCGGCAAAGGCGGCTGTCCCGACAAACATCACCTGTGCAGCAATCGTAAATGCTACCAGGAACATAGCCAGAAAACGGCCAATCCTTTTCTGTTGAAACACGGTCTTTCCTCCTTAAGGACTTTTGACAGCTTTTCGCCATCATCTTTTGTTATTTTGTCAGAATAAAATCTTTCTATGCTTGAGATCCTCCCATAATCTTTGTCCTGTATCTCAAGGTGACAAAATTCTACATTTTTTTACTTTAACCGATTTTACCACATCAAATCAAAAAACGCAAAAAAAGAGGACCATTAATTCCCTCTTTTACCATTATATATGCGGTTATTTTTTGATTAAAGGTGTCTTTAGAACGCCTCGTATCCGTTTAAAGGCCGGTCTGCAGCTCAGGAGAGGTCGGAATCCCTGATCTTCTTTTTTATTTGCAGATACGTCAGCAGTTCTTCCTGATCTTTTTCTTCCCAGAAATCAAAGTCGTCCAATTTCTCTAAAACTTCCCTGAAATGAACGCTTTTATCCGCCAGGGAATAATACTCAGGTTCTGAGCCCGCATCCATCGTTTGTTCACCTAAAAGGTAGGATACCGATACTCCTAGACCCAGGGCAATATCTGTCAGCCGGTCTAAAGAAGGCCTTCTTCTGTTTTGTTCAATATCACTCAAATAAGAGATGGAGATACCGCTTCTTTCAGAAAGCTTACGAAGTGTAAACTTTTTTTCTTTTCTTTGTTCTTTAATCCTATCCCCGACAGTCAACGCAATTTCCTCCAAATTTTCGATAATAGCGAATTAATACTAGTATAATCGCTGAAAAACGCCAGGTCTACTGAGCTGCTATACATTTTTGACGTAAACACGCGCAATGTGGAAGAATATCCTATATTTTCTTGGGATTGGAACCTATTTTTAGCAGACGGCTAAATTTAATCATTGCATAATTACGCTATATGCGTAATTATTAGACGGAGGTGGTGTTATGTCCCTTGGTTCAAAAATCCGGGAGATTCGGAAGAAAAAGCATTTAAAACAAAAGGAACTGGCTGAGATTGCCGGTATTTCCGTTTCTTATCTATGTGAGATCGAAAGAGATAAAACAAATCCATCTATTAAAACACTTTTCCATCTCACTCAAGCCCTTGGGGTCCGTCTATCGACGCTCCTCGGCGATCAGGAATATTAGGAACAGAATAATATTAGTATTTTTCAAAATGAAAAGGATTTTTCTATAGAATGAAGTCCTTTTATTTTTTTGACAAATGCATACAAGAATATTTTAAAAAAACTCCTTGAAATATTCAAACAAAAATGCTAGTATGAATAATTATCGTTTTTCCGATAATCTGTTCAGAGGATAAAAACGACAAGCGGAAATCTTTATTTACCTGAGTTCTTTAGGTAAAAATGTAGCCCAGTTTATGAAGAAACTGTAGAAGGAGACTGTACATGGATAAAAGTTTTGAATTCGGTAATAAAAGCATTGGGAAGCTATTATGGCAATTTTCCTGGCCGGCGATTGTCGGTATGTTGGTGAATGCCTTATATAATATTGTTGACCGGATTTTTGTGGGCCGCGGCGTCGGTACACTTGCGATTGCTGCAACGACAGTGGCCTTCCCAATTATGCTTCTGTTTATGGCACTCGCGATGCTAGTTGGTATTGGTGCAACAGCATTAATCTCCATCCGGCTCGGAGAACAGAAAAAAGAAGAAGCCGAAAAAATTGTAGGTAATGCACTTACTCTCTTGATTATGCTTCCGCTCCTTTTTATGGCTTTCTATTTCTCCTTTGCAGAACAGCTCTTAGTCTTTTTTGGTGCTAATCAGGAAGTATTGCCCAATGCACTTGATTTTACCAATATTATTGTTGCAGGATCCGTTTTTAGCACAATCGGTTTTGGCATGAACAATTTTATCAGAGCTGAAGGAAACCCCAGAATTGCGATGCTGACGCAAATTCTCGGTGCTGTGATTAACGGGGTATTGAATTACATTTTTATTTTCCATTTGGGATTAGGTATAGCGGGTTCCGCACTCGCAACGGTCTCGGGCCAATTCATTACGACGCTTTGGGTATTGGGCTATTTTCTTCTCGGCCACAGCACGCTTAAGCTCCGCCTGAAAAACTTAAAACCGGATTTTCCGATCTATCTGGCCATATTGTCTATTGGCTTTGCTCCGTTTGCGATGCAACTTGCCAACAGTTTGCAGAATATGCTTCTGAATAAGAGTGTCATGCTTTATGGCGGCGACCTAGCGCTGTCTGCCATCGGCGTCATTATGAGTATTTCAACATTGTTCTTTATGCCGATTATCGGTGTCAGCCAGGGTGCTCAGCCTATCATAGGCTTTAACTATGGAGCCGGGCAGTTTGAAAGAGTTAAGGCAGCATTGAAGAAGGCCATCATCGCGAGCACCTGTATTGCTGTTGCCGGCTATCTGGTCATACATTTCTGGCCCGAACAAATCATTGGCTTGTTCAGTGACAACGATAAGGCGCTTACAGAACTGGCAACTCACGTGATACTGGTATTTTTTACCATGTTCCCACTGATTGGTTTTCAAATTATTTGCTCAAGTTACTTTCAGGCAGTCGGCAAACCGCTTCAATCATCTGTTTTGAGCCTTTCACGGCAGGTACTGCTCTATATACCGCTTCTTTTGGTCCTGCCTCATTTTTGGGGAATTGAGGGTGTCTGGCGGGCTACCCCGATTGCAGATATCTTATCCGTTCTGATCACAGCAACGTTGATAACGCTGGAAATGAAACGGCTTAGCAAAAATCAGCCCGCTGTCAGCGTAGGATAATTCAGGCTGATATAAAACTGATATATCTAAAATACGAACAAGGACTTCACAACTGTGAAGTCCTTGTTCGTATTTAGATGACCCGTTCTTTCTCAGAGATCGGGACACTGAAGGATCATATTTTAGCATAGACTCTTATTTACGATATGATCTCCCGATTACACCAGGAACTTAAGCAAGGCGACCACCACAGCAGCAGTCACTGCTGACATGATGAGCGCAAAAATAAAGGCAACGCGCATCACTTTGTTTTCTTCACCAAGTTTATCAATAGATGCGGCCGCATTTTGGAGTTTTGCCGGGGAAATTACGCTGGCTAGTCCTCCACCAAAGGCTAACCCGGCTGTAACGATGATAATACCCTTAAGTCCCCAGTCAAGATTCGTTGCTGTTGACATGGTATATTTCGCAAACATCGCAATCGTCGAAGCTTCACTTCCGGTAATGAATCCTCCGAATAATCCAATAAAGCTTACAATAGCTCCGTAGGCTCCATGAAAAGCCTGCGCGGAATAGTCTGCGAGTACTTTCACCATACTTGGGCACAGTGTTTTCGGCAGTGCGGCATTGAGATTGGAAGCCATATTAAATCCAGACATATTCATGACTTCACCAATCGCAAAGAAGATCGCTGCTGAGAAAACAGGTTTTGGTGCCCTTCGCCACCAAACTTTTATCGAATCTTTAATTTGGGCGGCTTTTGGGCGCATAATCGGGATCGAAATCAAGATGCTGACCAGAATCCAGGTGTAGGCATTCCATAAAGCTCGGGTTGCTATCGGCTTGCCGTCTGCAGATAAGCCGGGAATGCTGAGCGTCAGTGTCCGGTATAAATAATCGAAAGATTCCTTCGGCAGGTTAAGTGCCAGAATCAGAACGATCAAAAGCAGCCAGGGCATAATGGCTTTCCACAAAGGATATTCTTTTTCATAGGCAAGTTCTTCTGGCGTCAGCCGGCTTCGATCAATAATTTTTTTACCCGTTAGCTTAAGGTACAGGATCATTACAAGAATGACTGCAAAACCACTTAAGACTCCTGTGAGGACAACCAGATTGTCATAATGATTGGTAAAATAAGCGACAATCGAAATGGTAATGCCCGTAACCAATACCGGGACGATCCCTTCTTTGACGGCTTTCCACTTTCCGACAATCCAAAGCATCGAAAAGCCGATCAGGGTAGATACAACCGGCAAAAACATAAAGAAGATGCTTCCGGCTTGAGAAAGGGTAATTTCATTGCCTTTTCCTAAAAAGCTGTTCGCGATATCCACAAACACCACGATCGGGGCGCCGAGTAAAGCATACGTACACAGGGAGTCATATCCGATCGCCGGTAAAGCTATGGCCACATACGTAGAGTATCCCATCGCAATCAAGATAGGCGGCAGAAGAGATACAGGAGTTGCCCCGACGGCAACCATCAGCGTTCCAAATCCAATGTTGATCATCATGATCTGAACGGCTCTGTTTTCACTGGCTAAGGTCTTAATAAATATAATAATTCGTTTTAAGGCCCCTGTCTTTTCCATATAGGCCATTTGCAGCAGCGATGTGGCTACGATCAGTGATACTGAAAAAGATTTAATCAGACCGGCCAGCGTCGAGCGTACAATGACTTCTCCCGACGTCTGAAAAAACAAAAACGCCACAAGAGAAACAGCAAGCCAACCCACAATTCCGCTGGTATGGGCTGGCTTTTTAAACACAATAAGCATAACAACAATGACTGCTATCGGCAGCAGTGCAAGCAGCAGTGGCAACATTCTCTCCCATCCTTCCATTCTACAAGTATAAATTTTTTATAACTACCTACTTTATAATATATGATTTTGCTCAAAAAAAAAGCACTTTTTTAGCTTTTTACTTTTTGCATTATATGTTTCGAGCCAATAGAAAGGCCCGCTTTTCACCATGAAAAACGGGCCGAAACTGAAGATTTCCTCAACTAAGGGATCATGACATATTGCGCGGGTCCCGGAACAATGATCCATCCGTCGTAAATGATGCTGATACTGAAATAGTAGTACTCACCGGAAACTAAATTACCCTGGATATCACCCTGATAATAAGTGTCGGCGTTTATTGTCACCGAAGTCCTGTTCCGGTCTGTAATCCATTCCAGATAACCGTCATTTGGATATTTTGGGTTAGGATTACTCTTTGAAATGACCACTTTGTAGCCTTCAAAATTTGCTGCTTCTGAAGCTGTCCAGCTTAAAATCAAATTACTGCCGCTGGCTGTTGCCGATATGGCAATCGGATCTAGGCTCTGTCGGACACCTTCCTTCTCAGCTAGTGAATCGTATCCATCGGCCGGATACGTGACATGGACGGCATTTCCGGCAACCCTGCCATCGCTGTATAAAGCCGTCACACTAACGTAATATGCCTGTCCGGGAGTCAGATAACTGCCAAAGTCTCCGCCGTGATACGCTGTGCTGTTGTCGATTACCCACTGGCTGGTGCTTTGATTGGTAATGTAAGTCAAATAACCGCTGCTGGGATAGGCCGGCCTGGAATTATTTTTGGAAATAATGACCTTATAGCCCTGGAAGCTTTCACTGTAAATCGGATTCCATTTGACAATAAGCCGGTTGTTGTCCGTAGAAACGGTTACCTGAGGCGCCTTTGAAGAGGAAGAGGAGGATACAACTGGTTTGACAGCAGGTTTTGTTTCTGTAGCCGGTGTTTCCTTGGTGGGTTGTGTTGTTTCGGCCGGCGTTGCGATAGCTTCCTCGGCAGGTTCCGGTGAAGAGACAGCCGTACCGATCGGATACGTCAGTTGCAGGCTGTCACCCGGAACGGTCTTATCCGAATAAAGCACCGTGATGCTAAAATAGTATTTTTCACCAGGGACAAGTTTCTCGCCAAAGTCTCCGTTTTTATAGGCTTCACTGTTATTGATCACCGCACTGGTCATGGTCCTTTCAGTAATGTAGTATAAATACCCGTCATCTGGATACTTCGGATTCGGATTGCTCTTTGAAATCACCACTTTATAGCCGGAAAATTTGGGGTGATCAACCTGATCCCAATGTAAGATAATTTTATCGCCAGAAATCTCCCCGTTCACTGCCACAGCAACATAAGGAGTTTTATCCTCGCCTATTTTTAATCCGGGCCAGGAAGCATTTTGCGCATAACCATAGGTGACTATGCCTAAACAAAAAATGACTGCACATATCGCGATTGCAATATTTCTGGATAAACGAGGTTTCATGGTCTTTTCTCCTTTCATACCACCGTTTGCATACGAGTAACTTACTCTCAACTAAAAATAACGTAAAAAATAAGATCAACTATGTAAAATCTATAATTCTACAGTATTAATTTAATTCCTTTTTCTTCCTTAATATTTAGGAATTAAGTCCCATCAAATTAGGAAATATGGATCTGCATAATCCCAAATGTATAGTTTGATACGATGGAAAGGAGTATGTCATTTAATGTCGAATCATTGATTCTAAATAAACTTAATTAATTTTTCTAAAGGAGAGGAGGGAATATGATGAAAGAACCGGTTGAGTTGATCCAATCAAATCAAACATTTTTAATTAGACGTACCTTAGAATATGCAAAAATGCATAATTATACAAAATATACCTCTACTCTGGAAGAAGCTTGGCGTACATCAATTAACGGGTTATCCGAAGCTTTAATCTCAGTTCTCAAGTCCTGTGAATCTATACCTGAATTAAATGTGGATGAAGATTATGCAAATGATCCAATTGGTTCTTTTGGGATACTTGAGGCACAGCTTCATCGCAAACGTGGAGTTACCCTGGAAATGTTTTTAGGATTGATGAAATATTATCGTCAATCCTATCTCGATCTGATAATAGAAACCTATAGGAAACAAAATATAGATTGTGATTACTTTTTATTGTTTATTAATCGGTTTTTTGATCGTGTAGAATTAGCTTTTAGCAGTGAGTGGATCAACGAGAAGAAGGAAGTACTTACGTTAAGTCTTCAAAATACGAATCGTATGATGACGAATGAAAAAAATAAGTATTTAACAATATTTGAAAGTATTCCAACTCCTTCAATCATTTTGGATAGTAATAATATGATTGACAACATGAACAATGCAGCTAAAGAGTTCCTCAAGTCTGCGGGAATTGATGGGACATCTTATTATTCCAATGAAAAACATGAAATATATTTAGTACATGTATTCCCTTGGCTTGCAGAAGAATTTACTGCTTTTATCAACGGAAATGATATTGAAGTATCCATTGAAAAGAATTTGAAAATGCTCGAATTAGGAACCAGGAATCTGGTTATAAACTTTCACCGCATGTTGGACGTAAGTGAAAAATATAAAGGTACAGTGATCATATTTACGGATTTAACATATAGAAAACAAATTGAGGACAGGTTAAAATTTATCAGTTTTCACGATGATCTTACAGGATTATACAACAGAGCATTCTTTAATGAAGAATTGTTAAGACTGTGTTCAGGCAGGTCTAATCCAGTAGCGATTATAGAATGTGATGTTGACGGGCTTAAAGTGGTAAACGATACTTTGGGACATCATGCCGGAGATTTGCTTATTACTTCCACTGCTTCAATACTTCGTCGTTCTATCCGGGAAAACGACGTTGCTGCCCGGGTAGGTGGTGATGAATTTACAATTGTTTTACCAAATTGCTCACCTGGCTCATTAAAAGAGGTCTGTCAGAGAATCGAATTTGAACTCGAAAAACATAACAAAGAAAACTCTTATTTGCCTGTGAGTTTTTCCATTGGTGCTGCATTAGGGGATGCTCATAATGACAGCTTAGACCACATTTATAGGAATGCTGATAATGAGATGTATAAAAATAAACAAGAAAAGCGAGAGCAATACAAGCTTTGGTTCAACTCGTTATATGCTAAGTATGGGGACAAACTATTTAATAACTAATTTACTTTGCCGTCAGGCCATGGTACTGCCGGAGCGGCCGCCCGTTCGAATCCCACCTTCTTCTTTATTAAAATAAGCTTCATCTTGCGATGAAGCTTTATCTTCAGTGGCGGAGAAGGTGGGATTCGAACCCACGTGCCCTTGCGGACAACCGCATTTCGAGTGGTCAAATTAAAAGAGAAAATAGTGGAAGTTAGCGGTAAATGCATGTAGATAAAAACCAACAAAACCCTTATAGGATCAGGTTTCCAGAGAATTTTTTCTTATTTACAAGGAAAGTAGAACATAGTAAAAAAATAACGAAAAAGTTGATCCAAAACCTGTTTTGGATAGAACTCGGATAGAACTAGAAAAAACTATCATTTTTAACTCTTAGATTCGCTTTCACCACTTGCCGTTGACAAATTCGAGAAAAGTGAGTGAAGCAAATGAATTTTGATGAATATTGTTCTTCAGTAATTGATCGTTATCCTGAATATGTTACACAGAAAGAAATGTGTGTCATCTTGGGTATTTGCACATCCACGGCCTACTCCATCCAAAAAAAAGGCATGATTCCATTTGAATATATAAACACATCAGAAGGAAGAAGACAACGGATAAAGATTACCGACATTCTGCGATACCAATACGAAACGATGTGCTTCGCTGAATCAGAAAATGAGTTTATTGAAGGTTTGCGCCGTTATTACCAAAAACAATTGCGTAAATTCCCTAAACTGCTTTTAGTTTCTGATGTAATGCGTTTTACCGGATATTCAAAAACAACAGTAAACAATTGGATACTGCGCAATGAATTGAAGCCTCTGAGCTTTAAAAACAAGCGAATACAATTATTTCGTAGAGGTAAGGGGTCCGTTATAACAAAAGATACTTTCCTTGATTTTTTAACCGGCCCGTATTATAGGAACATAACAAGGAAATCAGACGTGCATAAAGAGCAAGCCAGACAATATGAGCAACTCTTTGATACTTTCATGTCAAAGCGAGGTGCTGTGAGTGTCTGACTATAGCTTTCTAATAGATAGGTATCCCGAATTTATAACGAAAGATCAATTCT
This sequence comes from Dehalobacter restrictus DSM 9455, assembly GCF_000512895.1. NCBI lineage: Bacteria > Bacillati > Bacillota > Clostridia > Eubacteriales > Desulfitobacteriaceae > Dehalobacter > Dehalobacter restrictus. Next base: position 94,134 of record NZ_CP007033.1, on the reverse strand, counting down.
ATAAGATATGCCATATTAGCAAAAATACAGCGCGTCATTATCTGAAAAATGGCCTTATTCCTTGCATTGATTCTGGCAAAAAGACACGCAGATATAAAATTGCGTTGAAAGATATTATTTTCTTTTTAGAAGATAGAGACAAAAATCCTGAAAAATACTATCTGCCCAATCATTATAACAACCCATTTTTGCCGGGCAAAATCAGGCGGTATAATTTCAAACTCCGGCCTGATCTCTATAAAAATTATTACAAGCTAAAAGCCATAAATGAGGTTAGAAATTACAAGCAATATCTTGAACTGCAATTCGCAGATTATCCAGATATGTTAACAGGTATACAGATACAACAAGTCACCGGTCATTCAAAAAGTACAATAATTTCATGGTGCAAGTCCGGCAAGGTAAAGTATATTAGACGCCGTAATGCATACCTTCTTCAGAAAAAGAGTGTCATTGAATATTTGTTTAATAGAGAGTTGCAACAATGAGGATCGAGCCGTTTGTTCTGTTATAGAGCAAGCGGCTTTTTTGCGTGAAAGGAGGAAAATTCAATGTCGAAAGTAATCGCCTTAGCCAATCAAAAAGGTGGCACTGGAAAAACGACGACAGCAGTCAATCTGGGCATCGGACTTGCCAGGCAAGGAAAAAAAGTATTACTGGTGGACTCGGACGCACAGGGCAATCTGACGGATTCTTTAGGCTATCAAGAGCCAGACAATCTTCCTGTTTCATTGGCCAGCGTCCTGACCAAAATCATGACGGAGGAACCGTATGAAGCCAACGAAGGAATTCTTCACCATGCAGAAGGCGTAGACCTGATGCCGGGAAACATTGAACTGTCTGCTATTGAGGTGTCGCTGGTCAATACCATGAGCCGGGAAACGATACTCCGCACATATATCAACACGGTCAAAGACAGGTATGATTATGTGCTAATAGATTGCATGCCCTCTCTTGGCATGATGACCATCAACGCCCTTGCAGCCGCAGACAGCGTAATCATTCCCGTCCAGGCCCACTATTTGCCCGCTAAAGGAATGACACAGCTTTTACAGACCATTGCCAGGGTGAGAAGGCAAATCAATCCCAGACTTACCATTGACGGTGTGTTGCTAACAATGGTGGATAACCGCACCAATTTCGCAAAGGATATTTCCTTTGTCCTGCGGCGGGACTACGGCGACAAGCTGCGAGTTTTTCAAGCGGAAATTCCCCTGTCCATCCGGGCGGCTGAAACAAGCGCGCAGGGAAAAAGCATTTATGCGTTCGATCCGAACGGAATAGCCGCCAAGGCCTATCAAGCCTTTACAAAGGAGGTGCAGGACATTGGCGAAAAACGACGTGCGAAACAGCATCAAGCTGACCTCGGTAGATGAATTATTTACCACGGAGGAAAACCGCGCAGATAGTCAGCGGGAAAAGGTTCTGGATATTCCCCTTTCGGAAATCAGTGATTTTCCAAGCCATCCTTTTAACGTAAAAACGGATGAAGCTATGCTGGAAATGGCAGACAGCGTAAAGCAGTATGGGGTTTTGGTTCCCAGCCTTGTACGCCCTAAATCGGAGGGCGGCTATGAAATGGTGGCCGGACACAGGCGAAAAAAAGCAAGCGAACTTGCGGGCAAGGAAACAATGCCCTGTATTGTCCGTGAATTGGACGACGATGCCGCTACAATTATTATGGTTGACAGCAACTTGCAACGGGAAAGCATTCTGCCGAGCGAAAAAGCTTTTGCATATAAGATGAAACTGGAAGCCATGAAACGGCAAGCAGGCAGGCCGAGTAAAAATTCCGCCCAAGTTGGGAGTAATTCTTTCGGTAAAGAATCCAGAGAAATTCTTGCAGAACAAGCTGGAGAAAGCCGGAATCAAATTTCCCGCTATATCCGCCTTACCTCCCTGCTCCCCTCTATTCTTGAAATGGTAGACGAAAAAGAGATTGCTTTTAATCCAGCGGTGGAAATCTCCTACCTATCCGAAAATGAACAGCAGGATCTTTACAATACCATACAGTCGGAGGACTGCACCCCTTCCCTATCACAAGCACAGCGGATAAAGAAGTTCAGCCAGGAAGGCAGGCTGAACGCAGATGTCATATATTCCATTCTCACGGAAGAAAAGCCCAATCAAAAAGAAAGATTCCATATTCAGCGTGACCGTATCGACCGCTATTTTCCTAAAAACTTTACCGAAAAACAAAAGGAGGAGTTAGTTGTCCAGCTTCTGGAAAGCTGGTACAAGAAGCGCCAGCGGGAGCAGCAGGAGCGATGAAACAGGTCAATATAGCTGCATAAAAATAATCATTTTGCTCTCAAATCAGCAGGAGCATTTCTTATTGTCCTTTTTTAAAAGGAGGTGCCTCCATGTACTTTACAGAAGGACAGTTGCGCAAATACGAACGCATCATGCAGGAAAAACCGGAATTTGACCGCAAAAGTATTATTACTAAAACGGTAGAAGAACGGGATTGCAAGCACTGTCTTTACTTTGTCAAGCATCACAGTAAATGCAGCAAGAAAAAGTGCGTTTTGTTTGAAGAGTAACAACCTTATAGAAATTGTATGCCAAGGGGGTGGTATGTCCATTTGTTTGCAGTCATCGAATTGGGGACTTGCTGCTTCCCCCTCCCCACACCCCTCCCCTCAAAATTTACCAGCCGAAAAAGAAATACTCTTCGTCTGGTAAACCACTAAATTCATCCCAGAAAGGAATCTTTTTATGAAACAGACAGCAGAAAAGAAGCTGAAAGTCTTTCGTACCCTTATTCGCCATGTTCATACGGGTAATAAGGAGATACAGAAGGATAACAAAGTTCAGGCTACCGAGAAGGAGCGAAAACATCAACCGCCCTTCTTTTTCGGCCTGTAATGGTGCTCTCTATTTAAACGCAGGGAGCTTTTTTTATGAACGGGACGGCGATACCATCCCTATTCCGCCATCCATTTGATTGGAGAGTGATAGCAAAATGGATGATTCTAAACGCATGGTTGATACCTATGAGGTAAAACACGCCATCCATGTCGGCGATAAAGAAATCCTCTTTCTGGTAGATGAGAAAATAACCTCGTGCCCGTATATTGTGTGCAACTGTTCCTGGGATAACCCTTTAGGCGTTGACCAATATAGTGATGCTATGGGAAGCGCGGACTATCTGGAAATGATGACGGAGTTTACCGAACGCGTAAGAAAACAGCTTGAAGCGGTTAAAGCGGAACGGAACAAGATTACTGTGCCTTTACAGCCTTTTACTTTGAAGCATTGCATCCCAAGCGATTACAAAGAGAACATTGAAAACAAGGTGGTAATCATCCGCGCGGAGTGCCTGCGTCCCGAATACCGCACCACCGACAAGCAACTTGTGCTGGCCATAGGCGGTTTTGGCGTTCATGGCAATTCCAGGGGCCGGGCGGTCTATACCGTCAACCTTTATTCCGGCAAGGAATCACGCTGGAACCGGGAGAACATTTTAGGTACGCTCAAGCCAGAATATATGCCCGATTGGGCGAAAGAACGCCTGAAACAGATACAGCGCGAGCGGCAGGCAAAACAGCAAAAATGCGAACAGGAGCGTTAGGGGGGTTGGGCTATGGAGAAGGAGATTAATGCCGGGTATACCATCACCGACCGGCTAAGCGTGGGCAATGCTGAATTTGTCATCGGGCAGAGCGAAAGTGCTCCCGCCAAATTTGTAACCTGGAAGGTCAAAAAGGATGAAAAGGATTATTATTGGGGCCATTACTGCAATGACCGCCTGACGGCTCTTGAAGATTTGTGCAACCGCGCGCTGGATGAAGTCCATCATTTGGAAAGTCTACGGCAGGAACAAAACGGCGGCGAGAACCCGGCGAGGCAGAACGGGAAGAAAAAGTCTGTCCCGGAGCGTTAGAGGGTTACAGCAGAGCGACTATAACTTCTATGCTTACTGCTATAAAAAGGCAAAAGAACGGCTCACGATAAAGGTAAGGGCAAACAAATACAGCCCGCTCTCAAAAAGGAAAAACGAAGTCTGAAACGATAAAGGGCCTTGTTATTCGGAGCAAACAGGAAAGCTATCCACAACCAATTCTCATTTAAGGAAGGAGGGATAAACGTTGGTAACGAAATTGCAGTTAATTACAGAGTTATCGCAGACAACAGCCTGCAGCATCACAAGAAACTATGTCAACTGGACCTCCTTTCTAAAAACGGCTGCCTGGAACTATAAATACCCGTTTCAGGACCAGCTTTTGATTTATGCGCAACGACCCGAAGCTACAGCCTGCGCTCCCATCGAAATATGGAATCAAAAATTGGGCCGTTGGGTCAACCGCGGGGCAAAGGGCATTGCCCTTATCAATGATAACGGGGGCCGATTGAGCCTGCGCCATGTGTTCGACGTGTCGGACACAAACAGCCGGTATAACCGTCCCTCCATCCTTTGGACAATGCGGGACCGGTACGTCGAAGCCGTAACGGAAACGCTGGAGAATGCCTTTGGCAACCTGGGCGATAAAAGCAGCTTGCTTGCCGCCATGCTTTCAGCCGCTCATAATGCGGTGGAGGACAATTTTACGGATTATCTGCCTGACTTGCTTTCCTTTCGGGAGAACAGTTTTTTGGAGGAACTGGACGACCTCAATGTCGAAATCTATTTCAGAAACGCTTTAAAAAGCTCCGTAGCCTACATGCTCTTAGTCCGCTGCGGCTGCAATGCCGATCAATACCTGACTTTAGAGGATTTTCAGGACGTTGCCAATTTCAATACGCTGGATACCGTTTCCCGCCTGGGAACCGCCACGAGCGATATTTCTGAAATGCTCCTGCGGGAAATCGAGACGACGGTCAAGGAACTGCAAATCGAGGAGAAAAAACAAAACCGCACCTTTGCAATAAATCAGGATGTTCCGCACAATGAAAGCGTAAAGCAAGCTCAAAAGTCTGAAAGGATTGATGAATATGGAACTGACTTACACGTTGCACGGCGATTATCTGATACCCGACCTGACGCTGCCGGAGGAAGCAACGCCCATAGGCAAGTATGGGATGTTGCGCAAAACATATCTGAAGAACCACAGGAAAGGGATGTACGCCAGCCTGATGCTGTCTGGCCAGCTGAACAACCACCTGACGGAGATCGACCGGACGGCGAAGGAGCACATCGAACAGATCATGGCGAAGCTCTTGCAGAGAAGTCCCGCGCCGGACAAGTCGACCGACCCGCTGGGCTGGACGGGACACATGAACAGCCTGCGGCATTCGGCGGAGGAAACAGTCCTGGCGGAGCTGATTTACAATTAGCATGGTATGACAGGGAAACGGAGGACAAAAGTCTTCCGTTTTTCCATTCCACGCCGCTTATCAATCAAATACTCCGCTCCACACCCCATCTGAAAGCGACAAAGCAGGAAATTATGGATTTTTATACTGTCCACGAGGACAGTAGCGAGCGTACCCAATACATTCAAAGCATCTTTAATAACGATAATACAGAGTTGATTATCGGTGAAGATCAACATGTAGGGTACAAGACCTATCAAAACGTTCTTCATCTTTGGGAAGGCAGTTACACCTCAAGAACATCCCAAGGGTATTACGACTGGGGCGTCATTGCCGGACACTTCGGCAGCATGATATTGCTGAACGAATTCCTTGATCAACCGGCATTGCCCTCGGTGCAGCAGCAAATAACTCTGATCGAACAGGCGGAGGAAGAAAAATCCTCCGCTTTTTCTATTCCCCAGGAAGTTATTGATATGGTTTTACAGCAAGGAAGCGGTATCCAGGACGGCAAATACCGGATTTGTCTGCACTTTCAGCAGAATGTTTCTGCAAAAGAAACAATTGACTTCTTAAAAAAAGAATACGGCATAGGCGGGCGCGCACCCGTTCTGATCGGTTCCGATATCGACGAATGGCACGACGCCAAGGGCATCACCCTTAGCAGAGGAAAGCACACCGAACCTGACATAAAAATAATTCTACCCTGGGCAAAGGTGCAAAAACGCCTTGGCGAACTGATTGCCGCCGACCGCTACTTAAACAGCAAGGAAAAGGAATACCTGCCTGTTTATGAGCAACAGATGGAGGAACGCCAGCAACAGCTTGCCGAGCAAGCCTACGCCCGTGAAATCCTGAACCGGGAACCAGCCCCCTTCAAAAAACCAGAGCCTCCGTCAAGGAAAAATGCCCATTACTCCTTCTCTCTTGGCGACACTTTGTATCTTGGCGCGGATGAATATGAGATTTTTTTCTTTGACGGAGGCAAGGTCATTCTCCGGGACATAAGCTTTCCGCTGTTCAGCAAAGAGCTGGCACGGGATGACTTTGACCGGATGCTGCGGGAAAATCCCTTAAACGACCATCTTATTGCACACGAGAAGGCACCGGAGCAACCAGCCGAAGAAAAAACAGAATCCGCATCCCCCCGTGCGCTTTTCCAGGCGTATCTGCCTCAAATCGTCAATAAGATACGAACTGACCAGATCTACCCATACCTCCGGGACAGGGATACCGATCCAGACCGCGCCGAACGGGAGTTAGGCGAGGTCATCGATCGCATTGTCCTTTCCATGCGGGAGGAACACCCGGCTTTTTATGAAGCCTATACCACCCTGCCCCAGTTTAAGGAATGGCTTGCCGAGGATGTATTCCAGCGAACTTATGAAGATTATCTAACAGAAAAAAGGGACAGCGTTACCCTTCATGCCGATGACCTCGACGCCCCTGCCTGGGTGCGGGTAACTGGCGATCCGGCGATTACCCACGAAGGCGACACCATTGACAGCGGCGGCGAGAGTGAAAAACTCAAGACGGGGTTGGATGAAGATCTTTCAGATGTTCAAGCCGGAGAAACGAAAAAGCAACCGCCCGAAAAAGAAATGGCTGTAGGTACAGAATTTGCCATTGAGGACCGGCACTATTCCATAGACAGCATTAATGAGGGAGCCGGAACGGTCAGCCTACGGGATATTACCTTCCAACAAAACACCGGCTTCCCCATTTTCCGCAGGGAGAGCATTGAGTTCGTCCGCGGCGTTTTAGAGCAGGCGAAAGAACCCGTGTGGCAAAAAACTCGGAATGGCCAAGTATCAAAAGTCATCATTGACCTTAAGCCGGAAACGCCAAAACAACTACGCGTCGATTTCCAAATCATCGACGACAACCTGGGCGCTGGCGGCCAAAAAACCAAATATGGCTGGAATGTCGCCGCTATCCGGCTATTGAACGAACTGGAGGAACAAAACCGCCTTGCCACCCCGAAGGAACAGGAGATCCTTTCGAAATACGTCGGATGGGGCGGCATCTCGCAGGTGTTTGACGAGCAGAACAGCCAGTGGGCGAAGGAATACACCGAATTGAAGGAACTGCTCACTGAGGAGGAATATACGTCCGCCCGGGCCTCCACCTTAAATGCCCATTATACCTCCCCCACCATCATCAAGGCCATGTACGCCTGTCTGGAAAACATGGGTTTTAAGACAGGCAATATTTTGGAGCCCGCCTGCGGTATCGGTAACTTTTTCGGCCTTGTACCGGAGAGCATGAAAAACTCCAAACTGTATGGCATCGAACTAGACAGCATCACGGGGCGTATGGCCAAACAGCTTTACCAGCAAGCCAGTATCGCGGTGCAGGGCTTTGAGGAAACCAACCTGCCTGAGAGCTTTTTCGACCTGGCTATAGGCAACGTGCCTTTCGGCAGCTACGGGGTGGCGGACAAAAAGTATGACAAGTACAAGTTTTACATCCACGATTATTTTTTTGCCAAAACTTTAGACAAGGTGCGGCCCGGAGGCATAATCGCCTTTATCTCTTCCAAAGGCACGATGGATAAGCAGAACCCCGAAGTCCGCAGGTACATCGCCCAGCGGGCCGAACTATTGGGAGCCGTCAGGCTTCCCAACAATGCTTTCCTTGCCAACGCCGGAACCGAGGTTACGACAGACATCCTTTTACTGCAAAAGCGCGACCGGGTTATCGACATTGAACCGGATTGGGTGCATCTTTCCATGACTGAGGATGGCGTGCCAATCAATCAGTATTTCGCCACCAACCCGGACATGGTGCTGGGCACGATGGCCTTTGACGACCGGATGTACGGCAATCAAAGCGAAACCACCTGTATCCCTTATGAGGGTGCTGACCTTGCTGAGCTTTTGCGCGAGGCGCTGGAAAACATCCATGCGGAAATCACGGAATATGAACTTGATGATGTCACCGAACAAGCAGATACTTCCATCCCGGCAGATCCTAATGTACGAAATTTCAGCTTTTGCCTGGTGGACAGCGAAATCTATTACCGCGAAAACAGCCGGATGAACAAGGTAGAAGTTTCCGTCACGGCGGCCAACCGAATCAAGGGCATGATCGCCATCCGGAACTGTGTCCGTGAACTCATCGAATACCAAACCGAGGATTACTCAGACGAAATTATCCGGGAACAGCAACGCAAGCTGAACCGCCTGTATGACGACTTTGTCGCAAAGTATGGACTTTTGAGCAGCCGCGGCAACAACATGGCCTTCTCCGACGACAGCTCCTACTGCCTGCTCTGCTCTCTGGAGATTCTGGACGAGAACGGCGAATTGGAGCGCAAGGCGGATATGTTCACCAAGCGCACCATCAAACAGCGCACCGTCGTCACCCATGTGGATACCGCCACCGAAGCCTTGGCCATTTCCATTGCGGAAAAAGCCTGCGTGGATATGGTTTTCATGCAAGGTCTCACAGGGCTTTCCGAGGAACAGCTTGTAAAAGACCTGGAAGGCGTCATCTTCCGCAGCCTTGGAGAACAAGACCCGGCGCATGTACCGAAAGATTTTTTTGATATATCCCGTTTCCCCTTTGTTACAGCCGACGAATATCTTTCCGGCAATGTCAGGAATAAGCTTTGCCTTGCCAGAGGACTTGCCCAGATACGGCCTGACTTTGCAGCGCAGATCGCCCCTAACATCACGGCGCTGGAATCGGTACAGCCGAAAGATTTGGACGCCTCGGAAATTGACGTTCGGCTGGGCGCGACCTGGCTGCCTCCTGAGGTGGTCAAGGATTTCATTTTTGAACTTCTGGAAACCCCGCATATGTTCAGACGCTATATCGACGTTTTTTATTCCTCCTATACCGCCAACTGGAATGTTAAGGGTAAAGGCGACGACCGCAGCGACAATATCAAAGCCAACGTCACCTACGGGACCAAACGCATCAATGCCTACAAAATTATCGAGGAAACCCTGAATCTCCGGGATGTGCGTATTTTCGACACGGTTTATGAGGACGGCGCTGAGAAGCGTGTACTGAACAAAAAAGAAACCGCCATCGCCCAGCAGAAACAGGAGGCTATCAAGGAAGCGTTCCAAAGCTGGATATGGAAAGACCCCCAGCGCCGGGAACGGCTGACAAGACTCTATAACGACCGTTTTAACTCCATCCGTCCCCGCGAGTACGACGGCAGCCATATCCGGTTTACCGGTATGAATCCAGAAATAGCTCTGCGTAAGCACCAGGTGGATGCGGTCGCTCACATCCTGTACGGCGGCAATACTTTATTGGCACACTGTGTCGGCGCGGGCAAAACCTACGAGATGACGGCGGCTGCCATGGAAAGCAAGCATTTGGGGCTTTGCAACAAAAGCATGTTCGTCGTTCCCAACCACCTGACCGAGCAGTGGGCCGGGGAATTTTTACAGCTCTACCCATCAGCCAACATTCTTGTAGCGACGAAAAAGGACTTTGAAACCAAAAACCGTAAGAAATTCTGCGCCAGAATCGCCACCGGCGACTACGACGCGGTAATTATCGGCCACAGCCAGTTTGAGAAAATTCCCATTTCCGCTGATCGCCAAAAACGGCAGCTGCAGGAGCAAATTGCGGAGATTACCAACGGTATCCAGGAACTTAAGGAGGAGCGGGGCGAGCGTTACGCCATCAAACAGCTTGAAAAAACAAAGAAAACCTTAAAGCTGAAGTTGGATAAGCTCAATGACACCAGCCGCAAGGATGATGTCGTCACTTTTGAAGAATTAGGCGTTGACCGCTTATTTGTGGACGAGGCCGATTTTTACAAGAACCTGTTCTTATACACCAAAATGCGCAACGTGGCAGGCCTGTCCCAGACTGAGGCACAGAAGTCCTCCGACATGTTTGCCAAGTGCCGTTACCTAGATGAGCTGACAGAGGAACGTGGCATCATCTTCGCCACAGGAACACCCATTTCCAACTCCATCACCGAGATGTATACTATGCAGCGGTATCTCCAATACAAGGCCCTGTGCATAAACGGACTCCAGCATTTCGATTGTTGGGCATCTACCTTTGGGGAAACCGTTACCGCTATCGAACTTGCACCGGAGGGAACGGGCTACCGGGCCAAAACCAGGTTCGCCCGCTTCTATAACCTACCGGAACTGATGAACATGTTCAAGGAAATCGCTGACATCAAGACCGCGGACATGCTTAACCTTCCCGTGCCGAAAGCCAACTACCATAATGTTGCGGTCAAGCCGAGTGAATTTCAGCAGGATATGGTGGCCGAGCTTGCGGAGCGCGCCGAACGGGTGCGCAACCGGATGGTAGAGCCTAATGAGGACAACATGCTGAAAATAACCAACGATGGCCGCAAGCTGGCTCTTGACCAACGGCTGATGAGCTCCATGCTTCCCGATCACGAGGACAGCAAGGTAAACGCCTGCGTGGAAAATGTGTTCCGTTTCTGGCGGGAAAACAGAGATAAGAGTCTCACTCAGCTTGTGTTCTGCGACCTGTCCACACCCAAAGGCGATGGGAATTTCAACGTATACGATGATGTACGCCAAAAGCTCGTTTTTCAAGGTGTTCCCGCCGATGAGCTTGCTTTCATCCATAATGCCGACACGGAAACGAAGAAAAAAGAACTGTTTGCCAAGGTGCGCAAGGGACAGGTACGAATCCTGTTAGGCTCCACATTTAAAATGGGGGCCGGGACCAACGTGCAGGATAAACTGATTGCCCTTCACGACCTGGACTGTCCTTGGCGTCCCCGTGATCTGGAACAGCGAAGCGGCAGGATTGTCCGCCAGGGAAACAAAAACGGCGAGGTGCATATCTTCCGCTATGTGACGGAAAACACCTTTGACGCCTATCTCTATCAGGTTTTGGAGAATAAACAGCGGTTTATTTCCCAGATTATGACCAGCAAATCCCCCGTGCGAAGCGCCGAGGACATTGATGAAACGGCCCTTTCCTATGCCGAAGTCAAGGCACTGGCGACAGGTAACCCGTTTATAAAAGAGAAGATGGATTTAGACATTCAGGTTTCCAAGCTGAAATTACTGAAAGCCAACCACTTAAGCCAGCGTTATGCTTTGGAAGACAGATTGCTCAAGCACTATCCGCAGCAGATCAAAACCACCGAGGAACGCATTGCGGGCTATGAAAAAGATCTTGCCCTGTATGAGCTGCACGGCGTATTGGAACCCACCGAAGGCAACACAGAAGACAGCCAATTTGCAGGCATGACGGTGAAAAACGTTGCCTACACTGAAAAAGCCAAGGCAGGCGCGGCAATTCTGGAAGCATGTAAGCTAATGACTTCTCCCGAACCGCAGGAGCTGGGCAGCTACATGGGTTTTCCAATGCTGTTTTCCTTTGACAGCTTCCATAAGCAATATCAAATCACTCTGCAAGGCGCTCTAAGCCATACAGTGTCACTGGGCACGGACATTTACGGGAATATTACCCGACTTAACAATGCCCTTGCTGAAATGCCTAAAAAACTGGAGTATTGCCGGGAGCAATTAAACACTCTTCGCCAGCAGATGGAAACAGCTAAAGAACAGATTGACATACCCTTTGAAAAGGAACAGGAGCTGCAAACCAAGTCTGCGCGACTGGCAGAGCTGAACATTTTGCTCAATATGGATAAACATGAAAACGAGGTGATCGACTGCGAGCCTGACGAGGATATAAATGTTCCGGAAAAGAAAGCTGTGGGCTATGAAAGGTGAGGTGATAAAGAAATGCCTTATGTAACACCAGAGCAGATTGAACGGGCCAAGCAAATGGATCTGCTGACTTATTTGCAATATTACGAGCCGCATGAGCTGGTGCACTTTTCCGGCAACGTCTATACCACCCGCACTCATGACAGCCTGAAAATCAGTAACGGAAAATGGTGCTGGTGGTCGCGCAGTATCGGAGGGCGCTCTGCATTGGACTATCTCATCAAGGTTCGAGGTATGACGCTCCCTGAAGCAGTAATTCAGATAGACGGACGGGCGGCTATCATGCCGCCGGTCCCGTCAAAAGCACAAGAACCCACCAACCAGAGAAACTTGCTTTTACCGGAAAAAAACAAAAACAACAACTGTGTGATTGCTTATCTCTCCGGGCGCGGCATCCACAGGACTTTAATTGAATACAGCATCCGGACCGGACGGCTATACGAAGGCCGCGAACATCATAATGCTGTATTTGTCGGTTTTAACCGCCAGGGTGTTCCCAAATATGCGACGTTTCGTGGAACAACCGGTAAGCGGTTTTTAGGGGAAGCCGAAGGAAGCGACAAGCATTTTTCCTTTTCCATTCCGGCACGGCAGGAAAGCCGTAAGCTCCATCTTTTTGAAAGCGCCATTGACCTCCTTTCCCACGGTACATTGGAGCTCCTTTTTGGCAGGGACTGGCAGAAAGAAAACTACTTGTCCCTTGCGGGAATCTATAAGCCGAAAAAGATTATCGAACAAAGCACCCCGCCCGCCGCGCTCGTCCAATACTTAAAAGACTTCCCGCAGATCAAGGAAATTGCGTTACACCTAGACAACGATACGGCGGGACGGCTGGCGGCAGAAACCCTTCAAACCATCCTCCCCCCTGCTTACACTATTTCCGACGAGCCGCCGAAGCGCGGGAAGGATATGAACGATTATCTGAGAAATGTATTGGAAAAACAACGGGGACAGGAACGATAATCTTTTTATTATTTGCCTGTTATCACCTAAAAAGCAATGATAGGATGCAAAAAACAAAAATAATTTTATAAATTTATATGGTTATAACCCTAAACTCTTTATGTATATCTGCACCGTTTTGTGGTATAATACCAATAAGGCGGTGGTTATCATGATCCAAAGAGATTTATACATGAAGCAAATCAGGCCGTTCATCGGGAAACCGTTTGTTAAGGTGCTGACAGGCATCCGACGCTGCGGGAAATCCTCCATTCTAATGATGCTGCGGGATGAGCTTCAGAGCAAAAATGGTGTTGCACCGGAAAACATCCTGTATATCAATTTTGAAAACCTTGATTTCTCCGACCTGAATACGGCGGAGAAGCTGCACAGTTATGTGAAAGCGCGCATGACTGGTGAAGGCCGATATTATATCCTTTTAGATGAGATCCAAGAAGTCAAGCGCTGGGAGAAAGCGGTCAACTCTCTGCTGACAGGCGCTAACTCCGACTTGTATATCACAGGCTCAAATTCGCGTCTGCTGTCATCCGAACTTGCGACCTACATCGCAGGCCGTTATATCGAGATTAAAATCAACACCCTCTCTTTCACGGAATATCTGCTGTTTAAAGAAGTGCGTACGGGCGCGAAGCCGGTTAATATTCGGAAAGAAGTCAGGGACTATATCCGTCTTGGCGGGTTCCCCGCCGTCCACATCGGTGATTACGAAGAAGATACGGCTTACCGTATTGTGAACGACATCTATTCCTCGGCTATTCTCCGCGACACCGTACAGCGGCATAACATCCGCAATATCGAACTTTTGGAGCGGGTGGTCAAGTTTGTGTTTGACAACATCGGCAATACCTTTTCCGCAAAAAATGTAGCCGACTATTTTAAGAGCCAGCAACGTAAGATTGACTTAAATACCGTCTACAACTATTTAAGCGCCCTCGAAAGCGCCTATATAATCAGAAAGATTCCCCGTTATGACATCAAGGGCAAAGAGATTCTACAAACCAACGAAAAATATTATATCGGGGATCAGTCCTTGGCCTATGCAGTCATGGGCTACAAAGACAGGCTGATTGCCGGGATACTGGAAAACATCGTTATGCTGGAGCTTGAGCGAAGGGGCTACCGTGTTTTTGTAGGAAAGCTCGATACCAAAGAGGTTGACTTCATTGCCGAGAGAAAAAATGAAAAAGTTTACGTTCAAGTATCCTATACACCTGCTGTCGCCCAGGAAACCATTAACCGCGAGTTTGCTCCGTTACTGGCTATCAAAGACCATTATCCGAAATACGTCGTTACAATGGATGATTTTTGGAATGACAACGTGGAGGGCGTTAAGCACAAGCATCTTGCGGAATTCCTGTTGATGGACGCGTATTAAGCACACAAGCATAACCTTAAAAATAAGACAATTACGCTTACAAATACCTGATTGACAAATATGTTAACCAGGTTTTTATTTCCTTCTTATAATTAGTATTTGCAATAAATATTTTGGGGTTGCGAGTGCGAACGATGACTGGCAGACTTTTCTTTCGGCAGGTATCTATTGAGACCAATCGTGACTTTTTTACAACACAAGACTGATGTCTTGTGTTGCAGCAAGCACTGAATTTGGCTAGCCAAATTCGCTTGTTAGGGGGATGCCCCCCTAAAACCCCAAAAAATACAGGTCTCATAGGTATTCCTATTCCGTCTTACTCCCGCTTTCATGTACCCATGCACTGAATCATGAATGATGGCACATCAAAGCGCTCGTGGGGACCGGTCCGCCGTACGCTGAGTGGTGACACTCCTCGTACCGCGGCCTTTTGATTATAAATGAATGATTATTTTTAGGCGATGCCATTGGCTCCGCCTTTATGCATTTTTATAAGTAATACGAAAGGGAGGAAATGAATGGGAAATCATGACACTATAGACCAATGGCGTAATGAATACTACTACAAATTGCGGGACTGTAAAAAAGCCATGATGGATGACTGTGCCTTATCGCAGGCGTACAATAGCAACACATTAAAGAAGTTTATGGAACAGCTTATTGGGACGCATGGCTTGGAGAATGTGTCCCTTTTGCTATCCAACACTATCCGGGAAGCTCCTTGGGACAAACGTTACTCCAGTAAAGTCAAAGCTTGGGCGAACCGCTATCCGGAAATCCAACCGGCATCTGCGGAAGAAAAAGAGCCTCTGCGTATTTTCGCCCTAAACTTATATGAACATCCCGCCATCCTCAATCAGGCTGCGCGGATTGCCATGCAAAAGGAAAAGGAACTCTCCCAGTCTAAGCCTAAGGAGCAGGCGCGATGAGAAAACGCAATATTCCAATTCTTGTGCGACTGGACACCAAAGAACGGCAGAACCTTGCCAAGCAGGTAAAGAAATCGGGTCTGTCCCAGGAAACCTTTATCCGTACTCTCATTAACGGTTATGTACCCAAAGAACTTCCTCCACCCGATTACTACGCCATGATGCGCGAGCTTCGCGTCATTGGCGTCAACTTAAACCAAATCACGGCCAAGGCCAATGCCACGGGGCACATTGACCGGACTCTATTCCAATATGAAGCCACCCTGCTGAGAAAGACCGTACTGGACATCCAGGCGGCGGTCACGTCGCCGGAAAGGAGAAATGAAGATGGCGACCACAGCAATATGGGATGTAAAAGACCGCCTTGATCGGGTAATCGACTATGTCGTCAATCCCCAAAAAACAGAGAACCTCAATTTCTCAAATCCGGATTTCCAGGGGCTTCGCAACGTTCTGGAATATACCGTAAAGGACGATAAGACTGAAAAACAGTTTTACGTAACCGGCATCAATTGTGATCCGGTTATTGCCTGTGAGCAGATGACCCAGACAAAGCTGCAATTCCAAAAAACCGACGGCATCCTTGCCTTCCACGGCTATCAATCCTTTATGCCGGGAGAAGCTACTCCCGAAGCCGCCCATCACATCGGTGTAAAGCTGGCAAAAGAACTTTGGGGTGACCGCTTTGAGGTGGTGGTTTCCACCCATATTGACAAACATCACCTTCATAATCATTTTGTTCTCAACTCCGTATCCTTCGTGGACGGCAAGCGGTACTACGACAACAACGCTACCTATGCCCTCATGCGGGAGACTTCTGACCGGCTGTGTCGGGAATACGCCCTGTCCGTCATCGAAAACCCGCAGTGGGGCAAATCCAAGCACCACGCCGAGTGGCAGTCCGAACAGGAAGGAAAACCCACCTGGCGGGGCCTCATCCGCAAGGATGTGGACAAAGCCGTTGCCGCATCCATTACCTTCACGCAATTTATTGTCACCCTGCGTCAACAGGGCTACGAGGTAAAAACGGGTGTAAAATATATGGCGGTGCGTCCCCCGGGAAAAGAACGTTTTGTTCGGTTGAAAACTTTGGGCGACGATTATGCCGAGGAAGCTATTAAGCAGCGGATTCTTCGAAACCGCGCTCCGAAACGGCCACATTTATTTCCGGAGCTAAAGCGAAAACGTTATGCCATACGGGGTAGTAAGAACTTGAAAACCACAAAAAAGCTTACCGGTATGCAGGCACTTTACCTTCACTACCTCTATAAAATGGGCATTTTGCCAAAAAAATCCGCGTCCAGCAAAAGGACGCATTTTTTATTGCGCGAGGATCTCCGGCACATGAAGGAACTTACCGCCCAAACAAAGCTACTCTGCGCCCGCCATATTTCGAGCAAAGAGCAGCTTCTCACTTTTAAGCAGGGATTACAGCAGGAAATGACTACTTTGTTTGACTCCCGCAAAGCTCTTTACAACCGGATACGCCGGTGCAAGAACGATAAGCAAGTTTCGGCATACAAGGGGCAGATTGCCGGGCTTTCCCAACAAATCAGCCTGCTCCGTAAGGAAGTAAAGCTCTGTGCGGACATCCTGTCCCGTTCTGGGGAGATGCAGAAAAAGCTTTCCCGGATTAAGCAGGAGGAAATCCAGCAAAGGAAGGAGGAAAAGACCTATGAACAACGGAGCCGACGCAGCGGATCAGATCGTCAATATGACCTTTAAAGGAATTGAGGTACTAGCCAGAATTTCCGGCGAGGGCGCGAAAAACCTTGCCACCTACCTGTACGCTGTGTTGAGAGATCAGAAGAAAACTAGAGGTAAAACCCGTCTTGAAACGCTTTTGCGCAGCGGCAAGGAACTGAAAGTCTTTACAGTCAGAAACGAGGACTTGCAGAAATTTACCCAGGAAGCCAGACGCTACGGCATTTTATACTGCGCCCTGCGGGACAAAAAGAATCTGGACGAGATGTGCGACATCATGGTACGGGCCGAAGACGCCTCCAAAATCAACCGCATCGTGGAACGTTTCAAGCTGGCTACCGTGGACACCGCAAGCATCAAAAGCGAGATCGAAAAATCCAGGGCGGCCAAGCAAAAGAAAATTGCACCGGATAAAAAAGGCCCGGACGAAAAAGCGCCTCCCATAATGGGAACGCCCGCCGAAAAAAGCACGGATGCTTTTCTGGACGAACTCATGGCAAAACCCACACAGCCGGAGCCTGCCACCAAACAGCCTGACAACCAAAACCCTACGACGGCGACGGCGGAGAAACCCCTTCCGTCCGAGCCTACCTCAGAGCACAGCGGGAAAACCGCCGAGGGTACAGTTGAGCCGGAACGGAAATCCGTCCGTCAGGAATTGAAAGAAATCCGGGAGGCTCAAAGGGAGCAGGCGGAAGCCAAGCGCGAGCCTGCTAAAGAAATGCAGAAAACTACAAAACAGACAGCTAAATCAAACAGGCAGAAATCAAAGTCCAAATCCAAAAAACCAAAAGAGAGGTAAGACGCTATGAGCAGTTTCGATGATCTTTTCCGGCAGGAAAAAGAAGCACCTGCCCCCCGAAACGATCGACCTTTTGACAAAGAGACATGGAAGCAGCAGAAGCAGGAGCAACGGGAAATGGTATACTCACTGATCGACGACACAGCGGAAGCAGTGGCGCGGGAAAGCAGCAAGTTTCAAAGCTATCTGGATGTACAAAGCCGCTTTGACCGTTACAGCGTTTCCAACGCCCTCTTAATCCTTGCCCAAAAACCGAATGCTACCCGTATTGCGGATTTCGATACTTGGAAAGAGCAAGGCATCTATATCCGCAAAAAGGAAAGCGGTTTTTACATCCTGGAACCGGGTGAGGAATACCAGCGTGACGACGGCACCAGCGGCATTAGCTATAACCCCAAAAAGATGTTCGACATTTCCCAGACCGGGAAAGCCCTAAAACACGAGACTTCGGCCTATCCCGACGACCGCACCCGTATCAAGGCGCTGATGGATCACGCCCCTGTTCCTATTCGTATCAGTGATACGCTGCCGGAAGGCACAAACGCGCTGTATCAGCCGGACACGCGGGAAATTCAAATCCGGCGCGGCATGGACGCGGAAAATATTTTCCGCGCCCTATCCCAGGAACTGGCCCATGCCGAAATGGACAAAAGCGATGGGGATTATAGCCGTTCCGAGAATGGCTTCCATGCCTACTGCGCGTCATATATGCTATGCAAGCAATACGGTGGGGATACAAGCGGCTACCGTTTCGACCACGCTCCGGAAATGCTGGAAAGCATGAATCCACAGGAGATTCGTGCCGAGCTTTCAACCATTCGAGAAACTGCCGGTGAAATTTCCGGCAGGATGAACCGGATGCTTGCACAGCAGCGGCAGGAAAAGAGACCGGAACGGGAACGTTAGGAGGAATTGCCTATGAAGGAAGAAGAAAGGGTGCTTACCCTGGACGACTACGAATACGGCGTTATGGTAAACGCCTTGAACGAACTCAGAAACGGCCTGATTGAAGAACAACGCCCCACCGATGCCGTAGACGAGCTGCTTCTCAAAACCATCGACGCCCCGACCAAAAAGCAGAAGCGCAGGAGTCACGATGAAGCGCGCTGAAATCGCAAGGAGCAACCTGATACTCTTTGCGGTTTTTTTAATCCCTGTGGTATGGGCGGCCTTGCTGACCGCCCCTTCCCTTTCCGGGGGACTTCCTGAAATCCTTGCCAATCTCACGGTAGCGATAAACAATCCTTTTGATATTCGGTGGGTAAACGATTCGCTCAAGTGCATCCTGCTCTTTGTTGCCGCCTACGGCATGGGCACAGGGATTTACCTCTCCACCAAGCACAATTACCGTAGACGAGAGGAGCACGGCAGCGCGAGCTGGGGAGGCGCGGCGACTGTCTGCAAGAAATATCGGGACAAAGAGCCTCAAAAAAACAAAATCCTGACGCAAAACGTTCGTATCGGCCTGGACGGCCATAAGCACAAACGGAATTTGAATGTCATGGTGGTGGGCGGCTCTGGCTCCGGAAAGACAAGGTTTTACGCCAAACCCAACGTCATGCAGGCTAACACCTCTTTTATCGTTCTCGACCCCAAAGGGGAAATTCTGCGGGACACGGGAAACCTGTTAAAAGCAAAAGGTTATGACATCAAGGTTCTGGATTTAATTAACATGCACCTGTCCCATTGCTACAATCCCTTCGCTTACCTCAAGGACGACAAAGACGTGTTAAAGCTCGTCACCAACCTGATCCGCAACACTACGCCCAAAGGTTCCAACACCAACGACCCCTTTTGGGAACGCGCTGAAACCGCTTTACTGGAGGCATTAATCCTCTATCTTCTTTATGAAGCGCCTAAGGAAGAGCAGAATTTTCCGATGGTCATGGAGATGATCGCCGCCGCCGAGGTCCATGAGGATGACGAATCCTATCAAAGCCCCCTTGACGAGCTGTTCGAAAGGCTGGAAATGCGGGAATCGGAGCACCTAGCAGTCAAGCAATATAACATCTTCAAACTGGCGGCGGGCAAAACCGCCAAATCTATTCTCATCGGTTTGGGTGTCCGGCTGGAAAAGTTCAACCTGTCCACCCTCTCGGGAATCACCACGGTGGATGAAATGGAACTGTCCTCAGTCGGGGAAAAAAAGACAGCGCTCTTTGCCGTGATACCCGACAACGATTCATCCTTTAATTTTATAGTCGGGATGCTTTACACCCAGCTATTCCAAAGCCTCATGTACCTTGCCGACTATAAGTACGGAGGCAGGTTGCCCGTTCATGTCCACTTTGTCATGGATGAATTTGCCAATGTCGCTCTGCCTGATGAGTTTGACAAGCTGCTGTCCACCATACGTTCCAGGGAAATATCCGTGTCCATCATCCTACAAAACCTGGCACAGCTCAAAGCCTTGTTTAAAGATACCTGGGAATCTATTGTCGGCAACTGCGACGAATTTTTGTATTTGGGCGGCAATGAGCAGTCAACCCATAAGTATGTATCCGAGCTTTTAGGCAAGGAAACCATTGACATGAACACCTACGGTCAGAGCAAGGGCCGTAATGGAAGCTACTCCGTCAATTATCAGTTGTCAGGGCGCGAGCTTCTGACGCCCGACGAGGTGCGGATGCTGGACAACCGCTATGCCTTGCTCTTTATCCGCGGTGAACGAGCCATTATGGACGACAAGTATGATATCCTTAAACACTCCAATCTGAAACTGACTGTTGACGGCAGCGGCCAACCTTTCCGGCACGGCGGTACGGAAACTGCCCTGGACTGGAAAGCTGTGGTTCTAAACGAAAACAGCGATTACGAGCTTCTCTCCGAGGAAGAACTCGAAACCCAGATGCAATCCTGAAAAACAATACATTGGAGGCATGATTCTATGAAAATGTCCAGGAAAATCAAAAGGACTATTGCAGTTTACTGCACACTGGTACTAATGCTTTCCTTCTTGGCCGCCCCTGCTTACGCGGCAGGCGATCCCCTCCAGGTGGTCAACAATCTGTCCGACTTCATCTTTGGACTGATCCGCGCCATTGGGATGATTCTCTTAGGCTTCGGCATTGTGCAAATCGGCCTTTCCCTTAAATCCCACGACCCTTCCCAGCGGGCCAACGGCTTCCTGACACTGGCGGGCGGAGTGATTATTACCTTTGCCAAAGAGATCCTTACTCTGATTACAGGAGGTTGATCACCATGTTTAATACATTTCCGATCAATGAAGAAATGCACATTCATTCACTGAACGGCGAACTGCGGAAAGCTACCATCCTCAAGAGGCTGGGTGACAACGATTATCTTGCCGAATATAACGGAGTCAAGTGCCATGCGATCTATAACCCGTTTGTCAATAAATTCTACGTGGATAACAAATATGCCGTCATCAGGGACAAAATGCCCAGCAGGGATGAACCATGCCGGTAACGATTACAAAGATAAGCCCTCGTTTCGTACGCGGGCTTTGTCTCGGAAATGAGGTGAGTTTATTTGTCAAACGGCAACTGGGTCATCGACAATCTCAATAACGCCCTGGCAACCTGGAATGCAAAGCTGGCGGAGATTTTGCAAATTATTACCCAATCGCCAACTGAATTTAAAGGCGGCGGTATTTGGAATGTTATCGTTAATATTCATGGCGCATTGCAGGCCGTTGGCATGGCCCTGTTGGTGTTGTTTTTTGTCATTGGCGTAGTGAAAACCTGCGGCAGCTTCGCCGAAGTAAAAAAGCCGGAGCACGCCTTGAAGCTTTTCATCCGTTTTGCCCTGGCCAAAGGCGTCGTGACTTATGGACTGGACCTAATGATGGCTCTGTTCAATATCGTGCAGGGGATTATCTCCACCATCATGAGCGCTGCAGGCTTTGGGACGACCACCCAGACCGTACTGCCCGACACCATTGTGCAGGCCATTGAGAATTGCGGTTTCTGGGCGAGTATTCCACTGTGGGCGGTGACGCTTATCGGCGGATTATTTATTACGGTGCTTTCCTTCATTATGATCCTTACGGTGTACGCCCGTTTTTTTAAAATATTTTTATACACCGCCATTGCCCCCGTGCCTCTGGCCTCCTTCGCCGGAGAGCCGAGCCAAAGCATCGGCAAAGCCTTTCTGAAAGGCTACGCCGCCGTGTGTCTGGAAGGAGCCATTATCGTCCTGGCCTGCGTAATCTTTTCCGTCTTTGCGTCCTCCCCACCGATGGTGGACACCGGTGCCAGCGCCGTCACAATGGTATGGTCCTATATCGGGGAGTCGATTTTCAATATGCTGGTGCTGGTCGGGGCTGTAAAAATGGCTGACCGGGTGGTGCGGGAAATGATGGGGTTGTAAATTTAATACTCTCAGGTGTTTATGTCCTCATAATATTGGTTTTCCTTCTGCTCCCGCCTGTGCCGGATTTTTCGACGGATGGCCGCAACCCAACTCAGAGCCACAAGGCCAAGCAGGGCTAAAAAGATTAGAGTTGTCAGCATTTCATGTTCCTGTACAAAGTTTGGGAACAAAGCGCCCACCAAAAGAACATAAAGCAACGGCACGCCCAAGCGAAAAACCGACGCAATCTTAAAGATGAAGTTTAGAGCCAGCATCAGTAAAAATAAGAAAATGGATGTATACAACACAAACGAACCCTCCTTTCCTATCCCTATTATTAAGTATCAAGGAAGGAAATGGAAGGCTGTGCACGGACTATTTTAGCGGCGTACCTTTATTAATCATTCCGTCTTTTCCCCAGCAAATCTTCAATAGAAATATCCAATGCTTTCGCAATCGCAACAATCTCATAATCCTGAACAAGGCGGTATTGCCCTTCAAGACGTGAAAGACTTGTCGCACTGATGTCCAAGCCCACGGTTTGCAGTTTCGCTAAAAAATCTTTCTGCTTAATTTTCTTTGCTTTCCTAAGGGCAACAACCTTGGCTCCAATCATGTTTTTATTGCCGGGCGGGTTCTGTCGTGGTTTCATACCCTTGCACCTCACTATTCTTCTCAATTTTATGTGAAGGGACAATGGTTTTAATGCGATAATCGCAGTAAAATATAAAAATAAGTCGATAATCGCAGTAAAAACCGAAAGGAGTCCTTCTAAAAGATGAGACAGAAATCTGCTGTTTCATGGTACGTAAACACATCAAGCTGCATTATGAGGATGATGAAGAACACTCTTTTGTCATCCGGCTTAAAATCAGACAAAGGAGATTAGAGAATGAAAAAGGGGTCTCTCTATGACGAGTTTGAAAGAGAGAAGAAAAAACTTAACAGACTTGGTAATAAAGCTTTAAAAAACGGTATTCGCATTATAGAGGATGAGGCATTTATGGAACAGAACCGTAAGGTTGACGAATTGGTGGTCAAGATCCAAATCGAAAAAGAAAAGCATAAAAAAAACCGGCAGGAACGGTAAAAAAAATCTTGATGGCGCTTCGTTGAGGGGCGCTGTTTTTTTACGGAGGTGGATGTACTTTGGAAGTTAAAATCAACCGGGAAATCCGGGATTACACGGAAAGCTTGTTCTTTGGACTGTCAATGCGACAGTTTGTTTTTTCTCTCCTGGCTGTTGGCGTTGCCGTCGGAATCTACTTCGGCCTGCGGAATGTCTTAGGCACGGAAACAGTGAGCTGGGTGTGCATTTTGGGTGCGTTCCCCTTTGCCGTCATGGGGTTTATCCGCTATCACGGCATGACAGCGGAACAGTTTTTCTGGGCGTATCTCAAATCGGAGTTTATCCTGCCCAAAAAACTGATGTTTTATCCGACAAACGTGTATTTCGAAGCGTTGAAGCAGAGCATTCAAAACAAGGAAAAGGAGGAATGGAAACGACATGATTAAGACCCTGCAGAAAATCGTGAAGCAGGATAAGGAGAAGTTTGTTGTCCCCAAAGGCGTCCAGCAGGTTATCCCGATTAAGGCCATTTGGTCTGACGGGATTTTTAAGGTGGGCAACAAATTTTCCAAGTCCTTTCGTTTTACAGATATTAATTACGCGGTGGCCTCCAAAGAAGACAAGGAAGCAATGTTCCTGTCTTATTCGGAGCTGCTCAATTCTTTGGACAGCGGAGCGACCACCAAAATCACCATCAACAACCGCCGCTTGAACAAAACGGACTTTGAAAGCTCTATTCTCATCCCGCATAAAGGGGACGGGCTGGACGATTACCGTGGGGAATACAACCGGATGCTTTTGGACAAGGCCACCGGCGCTAACGGGATTGTCCAGGATAAATATGTAACCGTATCGGTGCTGAAAAAGAATATTGAGGAATCACGGAACTACTTCTCTCGCATTGGAGCCGACCTGATCACCCACTTTTCCCATCTTGGCTCCAAGTGTGTGGAACTGGATACTATGGACCGCCTGCGCATCCTGCATGATTTTTTTCGTCCCTGCGAAGAAACGGATTTCCGGTTCGATCTATCCGAAACAATGCAAAAGGGGCACGACTTCAAGGATTATATTTCTCCAGACACCTTTGAATTTGAAAAAGACCACTTCTGCATGGGAAACAAGTACGGGCGCGTCATTTTCTTAAGGGAATACGCCAGCTATATCAAAGACAGCATGATATCCGAACTCTGCGATTTTAACCGCAGCATGATGTTGTCGTTGGATATTATCCCCATCCCCACGGATGAAGCGGTACGGGAGGTGGAAAATAGACTGCTTGGGGTGGAAACCAACATCACAAACTGGCAGAGACGGCAAAACCAGAACAATAACTTTTCCGCCGTTGTTCCCTACGACATGGAACAGCAACGCAAAGAAAGTAAGGAATTCCTCGACGACCTGACAACCCGCGACCAGCGGATGATGTTTGCGGTGCTGACCATGGTGCATGTTGCGGACAGTAAGGAGCAGCTGGACAGCGATACCGAAACCCTGCTGACCACTGCGCGGAAGCATCTCTGTCAGTTTTCCACCCTGACATTCCAGCAGATGGACGGATTAAATACCGTGCTGCCCTATGGGCTAAGGAAAATCGAAGCTATCCGGACGCTAACCACCGAGAGTACGGCGGTGTTTATTCCTTTCCGGGCGCAGGAAATTTCCCACAGCGGCGGCATCTATTATGGCCAGAATGTCATATCCAAGAACATGATAATCGCCAACCGCAAGCTGCTCTTAAACGGTAACAGCTTCATCCTGGGCGTATCCGGTTCCGGCAAGAGCTTTACAGCCAAGCGGGAGATTGTCAACCAGATCCTGTCCAGCGATGACGACATAATACTGATCGACCCGGAGCGAGAATATTCTTCCCTTGTCAAAGCCATGGGCGGTGAGATCATCCATATTTCCGCAACTTCACCGAACCATATCAATGCCATGGACATGAACCGCGATTACGGCGACGGGGCTAATCCGGTCATCCTAAAATCCGAATTTGTCCTTTCCTTATGTGAGCAGCTGATCGGTGGCCAAAACCTGGGGGCTAAACAAAAGTCCCTGATCGATCGCTGCACCGCAAGTGTTTACCGGAAGTATCTGCAAAGCAACTTTCAGGGGATAACGCCCACCTTGCAGGATTTTCATGCGGAGCTTTTAAAACAGGATGAATCGGAAGCGCAGGAAATTGCCCTGGCTATTGAGCTGTTCACCAGCGGCAGCCTGAACACTTTCGCAAAACCGACTAATGTGGACGTCAACAACCGCCTGATTTGCTACGACATTCTGGACTTGGGCAAGCAGCTTTTGCCCATCGGTATGCTGGTGGTGCTGGACAGCATCCTGAACCGGATTACCCGGAACCGGGCCAAGGGTAGAAATACTTTTATAATTATTGATGAAATTTACCTGATGTTTCAGCATGAGTATTCGGCCAATTTCCTTTTTACCCTGTGGAAGCGCGTCCGGAAGTACGGGGCGTTCTGCACAGGCATTACCCAAAATGTTGATGATTTGCTGCAGAGTCACACAGCCAGGACCATGCTGGCCAACAGTGAATTTATCGTCATGCTCAATCAGGCTAGCACCGACAGAATGGAGCTGGCCAGGCTTTTGAACATTTCTGACCTTCAGCTCAGCTACATCACCAACGTGGACGCCGGGAACGGGTTGATTAAGGTGGGAAGCTCCCTTGTCCCCTTTGCCGATCAATTTCCGCGCAACACCAGGCTCTATCGCCTGATGACTACAAAACCTGGCGAACAGGCTGAAATCTAATCCTATATGTTCATTGGGGAAAGCCGGTACGTAATGACGGCTTTTTCATCATATTGAAGGAGGAAATTCAATGGAAAATATCCGATTTGCAGGCAAAGAGCATGAGGCCTTTTATTACAATATGCTTAAAGCGGCAGGTAATACCGACGTGTATCACAGGGCGTTTTTTTACACGATGGGGATTAGTAAGGAAACAAGGGAGAATATTCATTCCTTATTTGATTTTGAAGAGAATTGCATCGAGACGCAAAATCTTGCGGCAGCCTGGCAGACGGGAGGAACCATCCGTCTATGCCGCTTGGCTTTTAACCTTTGGAACGGGTGGACAGAGGGGGGGAAAGAGAGGTACTCCGCGCCGTATGAACTGTTTGACTGCCGTTTTGCTCCTTACTTTTTTGAAGCTATCCGGCTGCGCTATCCCGAGTATTGCCGGGGTACGGAGCATCCTGATCGGCAGCTCTCTGCAAAGGAACTGTAAACCTTTCAGATAGATTATGTCCAGTCGGGGAGGAGGTGTGGGTTGATGAGAGAAATAAGGACAAAATCTGTTATCAGAGATATTAAGGTACTGGATAAGGCTTCGGATGTATCTCATAGGATGAAAAACGCCTATATCCGTACAAAGGAGCAGACGGAGCAAAATGGGCATAACGAAGACAGTAACTATGTGGATAAGGCAGTGAGTGGAGTAAAAGACGGTACGGAAACAGTTGCTCAAAAAGCGCTAACTGTGGGAGAACACGGTAAAAACGCGGTGTGGGAAATCAAGGAACGGCGGGCAGGCGGGACGGGTACTTCTAACACTATTACTCGCGGGGATCAGTCGGGGCATACCTCCTATCCCGGCGCTAAAGTCCCAAAATCAAAACAGAGATATGTTCAGGGCAAAGCAACTTTAACGGCGAAGCAAGCGGCTGAAAGAAAAGCTGCACAGACCTTCCAAAATTCAGTTTTTCAGTCCGCAGAAAAAGCAGCATTGCAGGGCGGTAAAATTCACGGCCAAACAGGACGCAGGATCAAACAATCTGCCAGAGAGAGTAGTATAACCGTAAAGCAAGCGGCTAAAGGCACGGTAAAAACGGCGCAAAGAAGAGTTAAGACCATCGAACGCAGTGCTAAGACAGCCATTAAGATCTCACGGTCAGCAGCCCAAAACACCGTTAAGACCGCCCAAACCGCTAAAAGGGCTACGCAGGCGGCAACAAGAGTGGCGGCTGTCTCAGCAAAAGCGGCGGTAAAAGCAATGCAGATCACAATTAAAACAATCATTGCGGCGTTGAAGAGCCTGCTTGCAATGATTGCCGCAGGCGGCTGGGCAGCGGTTGTTATCATCCTGCTGGTATGCCTGGTAGGGCTCATGTCAGAGTCAGTTTTCGGGGTTTTCTTTTCCAATGAAGACACCGGTAAGAATACGCCGGTTATGACAGAGGCCGTTAGCCAGCTGAACGGAGAATTTGCGACAAAACTTGATCAGATAGAGAAGGAAAACCCGCATGACACGCTGGATTTATCCAACAACGATAGTAGCAATATGGTCAGTAACTGGCGGGACATCCTGGCGGTTTACGCGGTAAAAGTGGCCTCTGATCCGGAAAACGGCATTGAAGTTGCCACCCTTGACGACACAAAAGTTGGGATCCTGCGGAATATTTTTTGGGATATGAACAAAATCGACTACTGGCTGGAAACAATTGAGCATGAGGGAACGG
Organism: Dehalobacter restrictus DSM 9455; assembly: GCF_000512895.1. Lineage (NCBI taxonomy): Bacteria > Bacillati > Bacillota > Clostridia > Eubacteriales > Desulfitobacteriaceae > Dehalobacter > Dehalobacter restrictus. Next base: position 66,537 of record NZ_CP007033.1, on the reverse strand, counting down.
CAATCACCACGGATAAGGACGGCAACACAAGCGAAGAAACGGTTACCAGCACCGAGACAGTCTTGCATATTCATGTCACCTCTAAATTTTATTCGAACATAATCGTCGAATACCATTTCAATCCGCAGCAAGTGGGAATGTTGAACGAGCTTATGCAGGACAAATACCAGCAGCTATTTATGAGGCTTATCGGCAGCTATATGGATATTACCCTTTCCCCGCAGGAAATCGCGGTTATTACGCAAAACCTGCCGGAAGATTTGGATGAACAACGGAAAAATACTGTGCTGGCTGCTTATTCCCTTCTCGGCAAAGTAAACTATTTTTGGGGCGGCAAATCCACAATTATCGGCTGGGACAGCCGGTGGGGAACACTTACCAAGGTAACAGCCGAGGGAAGTCCTACCACCGGAACAGTACGGCCTTTCGGATTGGACTGCTCGGGCTATGTGGCATGGGTGTTTGCTAATGCTACGGAAAATTCAGATGTCGCGGATAGAATCGGATTTGGTACCTCCAGTCAGTATACTGCCTGTACTGCGGTAAGTTGGAATCAGGCACAGCCGGGAGATCTGGCGTTTTATTCCAATTTAAGCCATGTAGGCATAGTTGTAGGTAAGCAAAACGGAGATCTGTTGATTGCCAATTGCAATGCCGGAGAAAACAATGTAGCGGTAACCAGTGTTTCCGGCTCAAGTTCATCAGGCTTCTATACGATTGGCAGACCTAAGTTTTTTGAATAGCTGTCTCCATCTTGAAAGTAACGGCAGGTGATTATCACGAATAGCCAATCAAAAAGCTCATCCTGTTTTCTGGACAATATTTTGTCCGGAAGATTAAAAACAGAAATAGCTTTTCAGCCAATTTGGGATTTACAGAAAATGAAGGTATTCGGCTTTGAAGCTTTAGCCCGATGGGAAAATTTTAGGCCTGACAAAGTTTTTTTAGAGGCTGCCAAAAAAAATTTAGTGCTGGAATTGGAAACTTTAATTTTGGCGGAAATATGCCGGATCGGAAAAAGCACAAAAAAAAAGACGTTTATTAACGTTCATCCAAGCTTGCCCGATCCTTATTTTTGGGAATGTTTAAAAGGTCAAAATGTAGTATTGGAAATAACTGAATCGGATAGAATTTGCTTTCCGTCTTTAAATGTCCTAAGAGACTTAGGTTTTATTTTGGCTTTAGATGATTTTGGTACCGGCTCGGCTACATTGGAATCTTTGTGCCTTGTTGAGCCTGAATATATTAAGCTTGATAAAAGTCTTATTCAATCAAAGAATGTTGCAAGCCGTGACAGTTTGGTAATGGCTTTTGTTGGACATGCGACAAGACTGAATACCAAGGTAATTGTTGAAGGCATAGAAAACCATGAACAATTGCGGGCGGCAAGGATAAATGGTTCTCACTATGGACAAGGTTACTTCCTCGGAAAACCTGAAATTTTATTTCCCGGTTTCTAAAATAATAAATTGAGGAGTGTTTTTTTTGAGAAAAGTTTTTTTTATCTTAGGTTTGGTTATCGCTTTTGGGAGCGGCATAGGCCTTTATTTTTATATGGATAATGCAAAGGGTTTAATTCCTGTGGTTTATGCCGCCACAAATATTCCTGAAGATACCGTAATAAGGGCACAGCAATTGAAAGTTAAGAGTGTTCCAAGGGAAAGTGTGCCTTCGGGAGTTGCAGCAAGTATCAACCAGGTAGCAAACAAGTCTCTGAATTGGCCTTTAAAAGAAGGCGATCCGGTGCGGTTGGATAAAATAGAACAAAACACAAAGGCGGAGGTTGAAAATTCGAGATTAATCGCCTTCAAAACAGATTACAACGGATCCATTGCCGGCCTTGCTAAATACGGACAAACCGTTGACCTTGTTTTAACTCTTGACCCAAAACAAACGGGTAATTTATCGCTTGCCGGATATATTGTCACTGATTTATTTATTGAAGCGACTGCTGATTCATCGGGCAGGATATTATCTTCTGCAGATATCCCGTATTTGAATGGTTCATCATCTGTTGTGAGTTTATCAGGCAGTGAACAAACAACCGGTATCCCGGTAGAAATTATTGCAAAGGTTACTCCTAAACAGTTTTTAGTAATAAAACAGGCCGAAACAATGGGAACTATTTCGTTGGGGCAGCGCGATAAGAATGCCAAGAATCTATACAATATAAACGATGTTATCGAAAATTCACAGATGAATATTGGCAAAGATTTTATTGTTTCATTGCTTCAGCTTCAAAAGTAAGAGTTATTGGAGGAAATCTTATGGTTGATGAAAATAAAGCGGTTAATGAGCAGGCGAAGAAAATAATCGCCTTATGGAGTGTCTGCAGTGTAGGAAAGTCGACGCTTGCATGCAATTTGGCCCGGAAACTGGCAAAGGAAACAAACTTAAAAATAGGGTTGTTGGATTTTTCGCTAATAACGCCCTGCCTCCACTTATTTTTAGATCTGGAAGATAAAGAAAGCTCAATTGAATATATCCTTAAGTCCTGGCAGGATAATTATTCTTATCACGATTTGCTTAAGGAAAACGCCCACATAACGAAGAACCTTCCAAATTTATTATGTTGGACGGGATTAATTAAAAACCCCCAATTAATTGATAAGCTGGGAGATATTCAAACCCGTACAATAATATACGAGTTATTCGATCTCGTAGATATTCTTTTTATTGACGTCCAAAGCGATACGCTGCTTATTTCCACCGACGCAGCGCTGAAAACAGCAACAGATGTGTTGGTCGTTGTAGACCAGAACAGAAACACGATTGAGAACACTGCTAAATGGCTTAATAATTTACATGCCCGAAATATGGATATGAATAAATTCCAATTAATCATCAACCAATATTCCAATAAAGCAGTGTACACGAAAAATAAAATTGAGGGCAATCTTTCGCTGCCCCTGCTTGGAACAGTACCGGGCGTTTCCAAGGTGAATTATGATAACTCCACTGTCTCGCTGGTTCCCTTATTAAAATACGGTAAATTTGATAAAGCAATTGAAAATATTCTGCTGCGGCTTCATTTAACTAAAGCCGTAAAAAAACGACGTATATTGCGGGATTCGAATTGGAGGATATTTAAATGAGAATCAGTTCAGTTAAAGCTGTTGAACAAAAAGCGTATGACACAGAAAGCAAAAATCATCTATATCAAACAACAAGTATTATTCAGACAATATTAACTGAAAACCACCCTAAATTGCTTAACGATGCTATTTATGGGGTAGGTGAATGTCAAGAACAAATCCGCAATGTTATAAAAGATATTATTCGTCATGAGAAACTAGATGTACCCGATATGAGTATCGATGAAATTGCTTGGGAGGTATATAAATACATCATTGGGTATGATGTTATCCATGACCTTCTTCTTGATGCTGAGATAACAGAAATATGCGTAAATGGTCCGTATCAAATCACGTATAAAAAGAATGGAATCAGGTATTTAGCAAAGGATATTAAGTTTACAGATCTGGCTCATCTTGAAAAAATAACAGAACGCATATTGCTCACCTGCCACTCAGAAGCTAATGAGGGCAGCCCTATGGTGGATAATGCTTGGCTTCCGGATCGAAGCAGGGTTGTAATTAATAAAAGCTCGATAGTCCCTAGCCACGGAATTACATTAAATATCCGGAGATTTAGGGATAAAAACTTTTCCTTGGAAGAACTTGAAAAGATCGGGACGTTAAAAATAGCTGAAAAAAGCAGATCTCTAAATTCTCTAAATAAAGAGCGTGACGTGATCAAAAGTATTCCAAGCAAAGAACATTCTTATCGACAGGTTGATTTTATTCGGGATGTTGTAAGAGCGGGGGCTACAATCATAGTCAGCGGCGGGACTCACACCGGAAAAACAACTTTGATTCGTACCTTGGCCTCAATTTTTCAAGATCTTATTCCGGATGAAAACGATCCGGGCGATCCCGAAAGCGGTTTGCGGATAATAACTATCGAAAATGGCCCGGAGCTGCAGCTGGTAAAATACTACCCTGGTCTTGAGGTAGTTGAAATGCTTGAACGCGACACAAAATACAATCCTTTAGGGGTAGAGGAAATCTACCCGCAGGTTATGAGAATGGACCCGGATGTAATTTTGGTTGGTGAAATCCGTTTTCCGATTGAGGCAATGTATACGCTTAGGGCCATGCGATCCGGTCACGCCAATACAATGGCCTCAATTCATACCTATGACGCTGAATCATGCTGTCAGGAATTAAGAACCAAGGTTCAATCTATCTCCAATGTCAGTGACAAGGTAATTAACACAGAAATCGTCACGGCAGTGGATATTATTATCCAGTTAGGGATAGTGGATAGAAAAATTGAAATTACCCAAGTCGCTGAATTAGATCTGGATTCGGAGTGTAATATTGTTATTAAAGATATTTTTAAAAGAGATAGCGACGGGAAAATGATCTTTAACCCCATAAGCAAAAAACTTGCTTATCGTCTTATTGCCAAAGGCAGAAAAAATGCCAGTGATGTTAAGAGGTGGTTGGTATGACGCTTGTTCTTTGTTATGGAATAAGCATTGGGCTTTTATTGTCTGTAATTGTATGGTTTCTCGGGAAAAAAGAAAAGAAGCAAATATCTGGTTTCATAAATAAAAGGATAAACTATTTGCAAGACAAAGTTAAAAATAACAACAGGATAAGTAATTTCGCAAGATATTACAATCAAAGAATCTATATTACAAATTTGAAGTTGAGCTTAAAAGCTCTTCTTTTTATTAGTATAGGGTTTTGTTTTATTGCTTTTCTCCTGTCAATAGTGATCCTTTCGGGAAAAATTCCGAATCCAACCTATCAGAATCCGGGGGCTGTAATCGTAACCCATAATGTTCTCGGCACTATTATTTTTACGGTTATAGGCTTACTAATTCCTTGGGTAATGATAAATCTAATCTATCACAGTACGCGAAGAAGGCTGAATAAACAGGCATTGAACACTTTCAGTCTTATCTTAAACAATTATATTGTCCGTAATAATCTTGAAGCTGCAACCTGGGATTCAATCGCTGCCATGCCTTCTCAAATGCGCTCATTGTTTAGCCGAATCCAGTCCAGGGTGAATAATGGGGAAGAATTCGATGCGGTTGTATATAAAATATCTATAATTTTGAAACTGCAGTCTTTCAGGGATTTTTACAACGTTATCGTTTCTTCGAGGATGGCAGGGGGCAACACAGAAGAGCTTTTATACAGGCTTACGGACAAAATCAGATCAAGAAAAAACAGGGCGCAATCAATTAAAGAGGATCTTAATCCGCTAATCTCCAAAGCTGTGGCTTTTACGCTGGTAATGATTCTTACGTATCTAGGCGTAAGTCTTTTTTGGCCGGATTCATTGGCCCTGGTAAAACAATCTTCATTTGGGCACCTTTATACGAATGCCATCATTATTTCTGTCTTAATTGAGGCTGCGCTGTTGCTGAAATTTTTATCAATGGAGGATTAGGTAAGTATGAGTATACGCTTGATTTGTTCTATAGGATTATCACTGGGGTTGATGCTGCTTATAGCAGCGTTTTTTATTAAGACTAACCGCAAGGAGTTCAAGAGAATAAATTCTCTTGGCACTACCAAGCTTTCTTATAGACAAGCTCAGGAGACTCCTTTAGAAAAACTTCGCAAAAAGACAGCAAAATATATCTCTAAATTATTAAGCAAAACCCGAAGGCATGACCGTTCGGCTTACATGCTGGAAATACTCAGACAGCCTGGAACAATGCCGATGGGATATGCGGAATATATGATTTTTAAAAAATTATCCCCATTCATATTCGCCATTCTTTTTGGCTTTGCGGGTTTTTCCACAAAAGACTTGCTGATGGCAATAGGGTTAATCTGCGTAGGCTTTTTTGTGGGGACCATAGCGCCCACAGCCATTCTTGCGTATTTTTACAACCAGTACAAAAATGCTCTCATCAATGAGTTGTCGGAAATCATGACCTATATTGTTGATTTAAGAAAAGCGGGGCAAACCATAGCCGATTCTATTCGCGGGGCTTTATTCGCGACAAATAAATTACGGCCTCACTTAGAAAGACTCCTGCAGGATATGTCCATAACAGGGCCAAAACCGGCACTTGCTAAATTGAGTAAAGAAACGGATATCGATGAATTGAAAAACTTAGCGGATATTCTAATGCAATCTATCACCATTGATAGTTCTAATATGGTTGCGTATATGGCAAGCCGGTCCCGGGATATTGAATATATTGAGGGATTAAAAGAAATAAGGCGGTATAAAAACAAAAAAATGCTTGTCGAAGCATTAACCGCAATTCCTTTTATTATGATCCCGGTAATCATTCTTGTCCCGCTGCTATACCAGGCTAATCAAAGCCTTGGTCAAATAATGTAGGGAGGTAGCAATATGTGAAAAAAATTGTCCGCTATCTGGCAACATTGTTGCATGATGAAAGGGGGGATCTTGTTCAAAATATTGTTTTGCTGTTTGGTGGTATTCTGGCAACAATAGGCATTGCTGTGATTCTTTACAATACAATAACAGCCAAAATAGCAAATGACTCAGCCGGAATGAGCAAACTTAATTAAGAAGGGGGGGTTATTTTTTTATGGGAAATTTTCTAAAAAACCTTTACAAAGATGAAGGCGGAGATCTTGTTCAAAATATTATTTGGATCTTCGGCGGTGTTCTGGCTACGGTTGCAGCCGTATCGGTGTTGTTTGTTACAATCCGCGGCAAATTGACGGATATGAATACCAGTATAACTAATATCACCACTCCTTAATGAAAATATTCCTCACCGTGAGGAGGAAGGGAGATGGCGGATAGTATATGTTCAGACGTATGCTATCCGCTTAAAATTATGCTGAATTTACAAAAAAACTAATGAAAAACCCTGATAATGAACGCGGATCTACCTTGATTGAATTCTTAATTGTCTTTGCATTATGGATGGCGATATTCTTCACATTCATATCGATGTTTTTCCTTAATAACTTGCAGGGATCCATGGTTAACGCCGTGAATCTCGGGTTGGAAAGGGCTGCCGTTGTCGGAGGAACTACGACAGAGGTCCGAAATCTGATGAAAGATCAGCTGAAACACACCGGCGTCGATACCGGTTTATTTGTGGTTACCGGATCGGGCAGTGATGCTAGCCGCGTTACTTACGGACAATATATAACAATTTCCATAACCGGACCCCGGAAATTTACCGATTGGTCAAGCGGACACCCGGTTTCTAAATCGGAGACGGTTACGGTAACCAAAACGATCATGAGTCAATATTTGCCTTAAATGAGGTGTTTATGAAGAAGCTATATAAAATAATAAAAGACGATCGGGGTTCATCTTTAATTGAACTGCTGATTTTTTTGGGCATTTCTCTTGCCCTTATTGGCTGGGGGACGGATTACTACCACGCCATAAACATAAAACGGGGAATAACGGACAGTGTAAAATTTGCCGCTTTAGCAGCCAGCCAGCAAACCGACCAGGCCAAATTAAATCAAGGTATTTTAGCTATAGACCCAGCGCAAGCGGATGTTGTTTTTTTAGAAATGGTAAAGAAAAATTTATCTTTAGACAATAACCTCAATCCGCTACCGGGCTCGCCGGTTATTTATGTCAATAAAGCAACGCTTTATTATAAAACCTATAATTCTGATGTTTTGCCGGCAGTAAGCCCGATTGACAATCACGCTATCACTGAGCCGTCCTATGTGGTTTATATCGAAGTCAGAGTAAGGCGAGGCCTTACCCAAATCGTAAATCCAACCCCTTATTGGACAATTAAAATAGGGAAAGACGCTGCTTTAAAAATCTCACCATAATTTGAATGTAAGGAATGATTAAATGTATGGTCAATTATTTAGCATTGCTGATACCTTTAGTGATGCTGTCAATTTGTGTTCTGACGGATTGGCAGAAGCGGAAAATATATAATTGGGTGACAATACCCGGGTTTATTCTCGGGATAATTTATGTCATATACGCCAAAACATATTCCGTAAGCTATGGCGTTTCTTTCTTTTTCCTTTTCTTAATTCTCTTATTCGTCTATTCCCACGGGGCGATGAGGGGAGGTGATGTTAAATTGTTATTGGCTCTGAGCCTGTTTTTAACACCCGGAGCCTTCTTCTTTAATTCAGCTCTCTTCATGTTTTCAGCTTTCTTTTATTTCTTTTTTCAAACTGTACGGGTTAAAGGCTTAACCCAAACTATTAATGATATAAAAACAGATTCACTTGTTTTGATCGCTATCGGAGAAAATAACAATTTCTTTGCTAATGGCGTAAAAAGCAGATTTTTTCCCGGTGGCGGTGCCACTTTGATCTCTTTATGCTATATAGTTACTTCATTATTGTTTAAATATTAAAATTATTTTTTACGAGTATTCCTATAAGGAAAGAAATGAAGGTTTTGTTATCATAAGTGTCCACCTTGAAAAAAAGTCCTATTTTTGGGGCCATTATAGCTATTATCCTTATTATCTAAATCTGAAACAATAACTGTTACCCATGTTCTTTTACCAATGCTTTGACCAAATAAAGAACACCAAGAAGCATAAAGCATATTTCCAGAAGCGCGTTTAACAGCCTTAGTTATTACCTCCTTAGGCCATACACGCACATCATCACATGACTTTATATTTAATAAGGCTAAACGCTTTCCAGATAGTTTTTCTTTTATTTCGTCAGCAATCTCATAATTTTCTTTTTCATATTCACTTTTTAGAACTTTAAATGTTATTATTTCCGCTGTTCCAGATTTAGAAAATGCATAAAGTGGGCCATCATACGACGGCACGTGATCTTTGCTTATTATTACTTCATCAAATGCTTCAACCAAAAACGAAATTGCATACGATACTGGGTCAACTATTTTCTCATCTTCCCAATATTCATTTTCAAGAATCAAAAAAATGTCCGCTTCATTTTTAATTTGATTAACTGCCAATTGACCTCTTAATGAGGCTTTTGGGGTAATAACCGTAATAAAGGTATGGTTATTACGGCATAGGCGGATTAATTCAATTGCATTGGTTATCTCATCACTCTTTTGAAAACAAGAGACAATATACATGTTTTTTATTTCCTTCAAAACAGGGAGCAATTTTGTAAATGGTTTAGATATATCAATAATTTTCTTTGAGAGGCTGCTAATATTTTCAGGGTTAAACAAAGCATAGTTACCAAACTGGCATATACCAAAATCATCACTAACATTAACTTCGCACATTAATTTACCCCCGCTCGCTTGGTGATTTTTACCCTAATTCTTATAATTCATTATATACAGCATTAACAGGGCGGCAGGCAAAACCCCTTCACGCAACCCTATACTGCCGATCTCTAAGATGTCCCGTTCCAGCTCTTTTTCGTTTTTGGGATTTCCACGGCTTTTTTGCTCTTCCATCTTTTTTCTTACCATTGTACATAGCCGGGTCGCTTCAAACTGTGGGATAGAGTTTACTTCGTCAATAATTTTCTTCTTGGGAATTGGGTCAAACGACAACGCATTGAACACCTCGATAAACTTATCCACTTCGGGGTTATCCGGTATGGGATAGGAGTTATTGTATATTTTCTTTTCAGCGTCTAACGATTTCCATAAATCCTTGACGAACAATGGTTCATAGGGTTTGGCGACAGGGATGTCTTTATTTGTTTCGGAAAAATAGTAAAACCAGACTTTCTCCAACTTGCTTTCGTTTATGCACCTGAATATATGGCTGTCATTGTTTGGGGACAGCCCTATGATATGCAGTTCTCCCTCTAACTTTGAGAGCGCTTCAAAATGGTAAATCCGTGCCTACCTTCAGATTAGGGTTCTGAACGTACGTGTTAACGAACTGGAAAGCATATTCGTCCTTTGCCCTCAGAAGTGCGGTTTGCTTTTTAAATTCCGCTTCGTCGCGTCTTGATAGCTCAAGCCAGCGATTCATTTCGGTGGTACCTTTCTTGACATATAAAGCTCGTTTAATTTTGAGTTCGCCGCTATAATCCAGCAGCGCATTACAAAAGCAATGCCGGAACTCGTCAATGACAACCAGCTGCCCTGCCTGCTGGCGCATATACCCTTCGACAGTATCGGGGTTTTCACTGTCAGCGGGGACAGAATAGTTGCCGTGTAGATGAAGCACATTCCTACCTGTTAACGCTTCGAGGTTGCAATCATAATTAAGAGAAAAAATATTATCGAATCCAGCAAAAAAACGCTTTACCTTTTTGTTCATATTTTGATGGACGTCAGTAAGCATCCCATCATTATAGATTCCATCAAGGATTATACGCTCAAATCCTTGCTTTGCTGACTGCCACTGATCTTTTATGTCGGCATTCGCAATAAAGAACAACCGGATCAGCAGAAACCAGTCCTCAAGCATAATCTCATAATATTTCGTGATGGGAACGGTATATCTGTCCTTAAAATCCGCAATGGCTTTCCGGTCATCAGAATTGCCGATTCTATCATAATCACCGTTTCGAGCTTTGTTTGCAATATCTACGAAAGCTCTGAAGATGCTCTCAATACCTTCACCTGAAAGTAGGCCGTCAAACAATGGATTATATTTATTCGCTTTGGCGTTGAACATGATCCTCATTAAGATGAAGTCATTGCAATAGGCCTTACCGCCAAATTGGATATTGATTCCATTGCCAATTAAAACTGATTTCATATAAAAATGACCTTTCTTTCTAATGCAAGTAGCTTTACAAATAATGGTACAATATGAGTCAATCAACATCAACTATTTTCGTCAATTCCGATACTTGTCTAATATCCAGAACGTTCATTAATCTGAGTAAGTAGTAACAGTCTGGATTCGTGTCTCCGCTTTCCCATTTTTGATATGTTCTTAGTGATGCACCAATCCAATCAGCGATCTGTTGCTGTGTTAAGCCCTCTCTCTTTCTTATGTCTTTCAGTGCCTCAAAATCAAACTCCATCAGTTGAGGACCGGCATATAGCTCGTACCAAGCGTCGGAACCATCATCATTTGGTCCCCAACAATTCCGACCTCGGATTAATGTTTTAGGATTTGCTTCAACAAACAGATATCCCTTATGCTTTTCATTGACCTCTGCCCATATGCGAGTGGCGTTTCTAACATCAACACCTATCCATCGCATAATCGGTCTTCCCTTTTCATCGCAAGGGAATGTACCTTCCATCCGGAAAATATTTTTCGTTCTGCCCACGTATTCCCCGATATACATTTCCTTTAAATCAAAAATGACTGGGGGCAGTTTTTCCTTTTCGAGCAGACTATTATAGGAAATAAAAAAGTGTTGCGGAATTAGGTCCTCTATATCGTATTTTTGTGCTAACTCAAGATAATGCACCCATTGTAAAAGCAGGTCTGCTTGTTCGATGCGGCCACTTTGAATAATGGGGTATTCAAAGATCTCACTAACCGGAATTTTATAATCGTATAATAACTTTTCAAGCGCTTCATAAAAAACTTCAATTTTGTCGCGATAGGATTCTTCATTCCTATTGTTAATATAAAAACTGTTAATATATTGGGACAAGCAACCTACTCTATCTGCGCTTATGTCTGGCTTATAGAAGTAGAATGGAATTCTACGAAGGAATACTTTTTTGGGAATAGGTGGGAATAAGAGACTGTCTCCAATATTTGAGTAATCCTTGCCAAGATATGAAAATATCTCCCGACTAACAACATCATGCCGGTTCAGATAATCCAGAAATTTTTCTTGAACACCCTTATTTTGAAAATACTGTAATACAACTTGATTAATTAATTGCTCCATTTCCATTTCCGTTTTCCTACCTCCCTTAAATTCTTATATATATATTGTAATATGAAGAAAACGGGTAGTAAATACGTCAAATGTTTCGTTATACTTTGCTCCTACCTTCTTAAATACCAGTGCAACCCTACTCAGTTTTTATTATCTTCCTGCTTGTTGGCGTAAACTATGACATATCAAGTGATACTATTTTTATTCAAATGCATCTATAGAAAACGGGCTAGAAAAGATCAAGGGGTGATGTAGTCATTATGATATAAGTAAGATAGATCTACCACAAAGATTACAATTGCCGATTCTTAGGCAAATAAGAACGATTTCTAACATTGAAAGTGGACCAGTTTTTTGGGAGGATCCTCAATCATCTGGACCACTATTTCTTTGGTTCAACTTGTGGGGAGGCGATCAAGTTGTAACAACTAATGAAAATCTATGAAATCATGAATATCTAAGAGCATAATTGAAGAGGAGATATGGATATGTTTAAATGGGAACTAGAGGTTTCAGATAACTTAAATCAAAGAACGGAAGGATTTAGCGCTTCAATTGGGATGAGTAAGGAACGATTTATCAGGCTAGCCATATTGTCTCAACTGGAGGAAATGGAGATGAATATGGACGAGCGTCGCAGAACTGCTGACCCGTCGGAGAAAAAAACACTTTCCCAAACCTATATCAAAATAGGCGATGAGGATGTTCCGGTAGGCCCGAAAGGAGGATACGACCATGTTAAAGTTAAGAGTTAAAACATTTTCTATTCTGCTTCTTGTTTTGTCCTTGATTCTTTTTGGATGCAGTTCCAAAAAGACTGATCCGGTACAAAATGTTCCGGTCCAGCAGGATACCCAGACTCAAAAAGACAATCAAAGCCCGGAAAAAGAGCTTGAGCCGATTAAAGAGGTTGAACCTCAGCAAGCTCCGCAGCCGGAAGTCAAAACCGAAACAAAAGTTGAACCCAGTGCTGAGCCCAAAGTCCAGCCAAAGACTGAGCCGGCTCAACCAAGCAAGCCAGAGCCAGAGCCGGAGCCGAAGCCTCCCGCCAATTCCGGGTTATCTTTGTATAGCTTGGGGCGTCAGGTTGATGTCCAAAATAATGCTGCAAAAGCAGACAGAGAGAAAGCCGCTTACGAAGTGGCCGCCCGGTGGCTGGTAGAATTCAAATCCACCGATTATAAGAAGCTTGAAGCAATGTCGCAAATGCCGGGAAGCAGTTATACGACGGCGAATTTCCAAAATTCGTTGGACAACTTTTTTCCGAATTTTAAATCTGAAAGTATCAAAAACAAGGATACCAGACAAGTGAAGTCTTTATGCCTTGACGATATAAGTTTTAATCAAATCCCCCAACTAAATAATCAGGAAGGGGCTTTCCTGAAGTTGACCATCGTCATCAATGCAGCACAAAACGGCGGCAACTATTGGGTAAGCAAATATGAGGAAAGAATTATTTTGCTGCAGGTAAACGGGGTTTGGAAGGTCGATTCCGAAGAAAACACCCAGCTGAAGATGTAGGGGGTATGCTTATGAATTTGATAGCCAAAGATGAATTGCAGCAGTTCCGTAAATTCAACAACAAATACGAAAGGGAACTGCGCAGCTCAGTTTACCAGGAAATTATGCCCGGCATGGGTTCCGGGGAGATTCTCGACGTTATTGCCGGCAATAAAAACTTGATGTTCTCCATGTCTCTCAAACAAATAAAAAGGCATAAGGAGTATTTTGAGGGCGATATCGATTTCAAAAAGATGGCCGCGGCGGAAAATATTACTTATCCCGATAAAACAACCTTAATAGTAAAAACGACGCATGCCTGCAACCTGCATTGCCCGTATTGTTACGACGTGATGTTTCGCAAGGATCTTGACGTAGAAGGGAACAAAGTCACGCTGGAAGTGGTCAGGCAGATTTTAAAAGTGTTCAAAGACGTCAATGTCGGCACCTGGATATGGCACGGCGGGGAGCCTTTGCTGATCGGGAAAGAATTCTATGATGAGGCAAACACTCTGATCAAGCAGCAATTTAAGAAAGCCAATATTTGCATGCAATCCAACTTGACGCTTATCGACGATGAAAACGCCGCTGTGTTAAGGAAGTGGAACATCCGGCCGGGCTTCAGTTTCGATGGCTTAACAAACTATTTGACCCGGAAAAATACCGACAGGTTGATGCAGTCCATTGCCATAGCGGATAAAAACGAGGTCTTGGGCGGCGCCATCATGATCATTACGAAAGATAATATCCACCAAATGATTGACGATTACGAATACTTTAAACGCTTAGGCCTGGGCTGCAAGATGAACCTCATCTTTGCGGCCCATAAAAATATGAATTCCTATACCCTGGACGGGAAAACGGTTGCCGAGGAAATCTGCAAATTCTTTGACTATTGGATCTTAGACACTTACAGACCGGCTGATTCGGATCTGTGCGAGCGATATCTCATGGCCGCCTTGGATGCTGGAGGTTCCTGCGCTTTTACGGACTGCGCCGGAAAGGATTACTGGTTTTCAACCCAACCGGACGGTACGATTTATCATTGCGGCCGGGACTGGCCGGAGAGCGCTGCCGTGTCTTTCGGGAATATTTTTGAGATGGAATCGGTTCAAGATATCTTAAATCATCCCAACCATAAGAGATGGTACGAGGGGACCCGGCGGATGCTGCGGCATTGCGGCAATTGTGATTATTTCTACTGCTGCCATAGCGGCTGCTACAATGACAACATCCAGTACGATTTGACCATGAATAAGCCGGAGCCTGAAAATTGCTACACGCACCGGCACGTAATTAGCCATATTATAAGAGTTATTAATGAAATTGATTTTGACGATATGCCGAAATATAACCCGAGATTCTTGAACTTTTTATTCAGGCATCAATTCAGAAGTGCCAAGATGATGAAAAATATTTTAGAAGAATCGATTAAACGGATCGAAACTCCTGCTCACGCTGAAAACAAGCTGAAGGAGTTTCTCGTTATTTAAGAGAGGTTGATATTATGATCAATATCTTTAAGAAAAAACAAAAATTCCAACCCCCAAACCAGCCGCGGGAACTGTACTATTCAGTTCCTTTATTGTATGACTATGGGTATATTCAGGAATTAATAAAACTTAACAGCCAGGATAAGGCGAAGTATAAGATCCGCTCCGTATATAACAGTCTGCCTGTTACATCCTACGCCAAATCAGGGCATGAACATGGCCGGTCGGTTAATTTGCAGGAAGACAGCGGCAAAATCCGGACACTGGAAGATTTAAGGCCTTATATAAAAGAGCTTTCCGATAACGGGATGGCCTTCATTTATCTGATGAATAATATCTCAACTATTTCCCTGTATGACTTTGAATCAAATATTCCCCAACTGAAGCAGTTTGTCGAGCATTTGGCGGATATCGGGGTGCGAAGCATTACGGTTGGGAGCCAGCTTCTTGCCGACTTTTTGAAAGAGGAATTCAGCGGGTTGGCAGTAAACGCTTCAACGATGATGGATATCCGGTCAATCAACCAAGCGAAGTATGTGAGCGAAAATCTAGGGCTCTCCAATATCATTCCTGCTTCCGATCTCAACAAGGATTTTGCTTTTATAGAATCATTTAAAAAACTGCTGCCTGATGTTGGCTTGGAATTGATGGCCGATGAGGGCTGTATCTTTTGTTGCCCGACAAAGAATATTCATTATGCCTTGTTTGGCAAGCAGGAAAACATTCATAAATGCAGCGCTTTATTCCGGGAATTCCCTAAATTCATTTGCGATCAGATTACCTTTAAAAGTCCTGCGATTCAAATGGTGCTGAACCGGATTATTTACCCTTGGGAAATCCCCTATTATGAGAAAGTCGGGGTTAGCAGCATCAAGCTGGTTGGCAGGGATCACCCTAAGCCGGAATTGGTCAATAAGATAAAGGCCTATATGCTTGGCGCTACCGATCCGGAATATGCGCTGAATGAATTCTATAATACTTACAATTCACGTTTTATGAATAAAGTTTTCAATCAGTACGGGACGCTGAAGATGAAGGAAATATTTGAGTTTTTGCCAAAGCTAGATTATTTCATGGAAAAAAAGCCGCAATGCGCCGCCCAATGCGGGGCTACATGCAAGTATTGTTTTCATAAAGCGGAACAAATTGAGCATTATGTTGCGGGGAAAGGGCAGGAAGGTCCATTATCCTGTGCAGTAGGTGGGTGATATGGCAAGAACGTTTTCCAGATTGAAAAAATTGCTGTTTGCCTTTCTTTCACTAAGCATTCTTCATACATCAATAACTCAAGACTTGGTTCTTGACAACAATCATCCGGATCGGCCAAAAGCCAAAGACGGCAAATACTCCAAGGCTTTGGGCCTTAATTTTTCCTTGCAGCCCGAGAAAGCTTTCGCTTGGGTGGAATGGTCCTGGCCCAACTCCGGATGGACTAATTATGGAAATTATGGCGCTTATACCGATGTATACAACAACACTTACGGCAATTATGTAAATTGGAACGCCAACTACTCTAATTCCGGTGCTTGGGAAAACCATACGCAATGGGAAAACCATACCGAAACATGGAGCCAATATTCGAATTGGACTGCTTATTCGAATTACAGCAACTACAGTAACTATAGTAACTATGGCAACTATGGTGATTGGGGCGCTTACAGCAATTATAGCAATTGGAATAATTGGACGCCGCCCCCCTCGGTTGTAGCAAGTGTACAGGCCATCGCATTTCCAAACACCACAATCCAGATTACAGCGACGACTACCGGGGCCACCACTTCCGTTACTGCGACCAATACTTTAAATTCAACAGTAATTCCCTTTACAAATACCGGAGGAAATACGTGGGTGGGATATTTTACGATCCCTGCCGGGACAACTGTTCAGCCGATAACTTTTTATGTTACTGCCAGCAATAGTTCGGGATCAAGCAATGCTGTTGCTATCACAAACGTAAAGCACTTTCAAAATGTAATTACCCGGTAAATGAAAGCATCAATGCTATTTTTTTGCTGTCCGGAATGTTATATAAAGATATCTCTTTCTCCTTTTTCATTTTTATTTGTGCCGCCAGCGGCGCGGCTGAATGGAGGTTACTATGAATATTATGTTAAATAATTACTGCAACTTAAATTGTTCATATTGCTTTGCAAATTGTGATCCGAAGAACAAGGTCGATATTTCCGATGACAATTATGGATATATAATCAATTTCTTTAAGAAGTCGGCGCATATTGATTTAAGGCTGCTCGGGGGGGAACCGACATTGCATCCGAACTTTGAAAAGTGGGTGAATCAAGGAATAGATGATCCATTTTTCCGGAGAATCCAGATTTTCACCAATGCCATCGCTTTAGATAATGCCTTGAGCCGATCCATTGTGGATAACAAGGTTTCATTTTTGATTAATCTTAATGGATCCGATGTAATCGGCGAGCATCTATATAATAAGACAATAGACAATGTAGAAAACCTGGTATTCGAATATCGCAGAAAGAATATCGAACCTCAAGTTACGCTCGGCATTAATATCTTCGAGCCAAATTTTAAATATCAATATATTATTGAGCAAAGCAAAAGACTAAAATTAAAGACCATCCGGTATAGTATTACTGTGCCCTCAGATAACAATCGGAATGGCAGTCTCGAACATTACGCGAGTTTTGTTCCTGCATTAGTTGACTTCTTAGATGATTGCCATAGAAACGGGATTTCTCCTCATGTTGATTGCAATAATCCGCCCAAGTGTATTTTTTCCAATGAGCAGCTTGTGAATTTCATTTACTCAGGTTTCGATCTTATTCACAAGGGAATATGTTCGCCGGTTATGGATATAAGGCCTGACTTGAGCGTCGCTCGATGTTTCGTTTTTGAAGATTATCTAAGGGTAAATATTAAAGATTTTAATACCGTTCAAGATGTCAACGATTTTTTTCTGCTTGAAATTGACAGTAAAAGATATAGCAGTCCTCCGTTTAAGCAATGCCATGGATGCAGGTTCTGGGACGAAAAGAAATGTATCAGTGGTTGTTTAGGTTATAATATCAAGGGAAAATCATCTGCTTGCTATGCCAGATAGCTTTCTGTTCTACAATTCTATCAACCAAATATTAACAGTTTAAATTGACATGTGGGTAGCTTAATGTTATCTTATAAAAGAAAGCTTAATTATTAACTTAATTAAAGAATTTTATAAGGTTAGTTTCGGTTGGAATGGTTATTACCATTTTCAAGAGAAGCGGGCTCTGGGGTGGGAGGCTACCAAATGTTGGTATAGCTATCCACCTTTATTTATTCTTTTTAAGACAACAACAACTGAATATATTTATACGCTGAATCCGTTAGGAACGGGAGACCCAAACAATAGGGGTGAATTCAAAGCGGTTGCTTTGGTAGGGTTAAGCTCTTTCGACCCGAATCCGTCAGCTAATCTCGTAAGCGTTGGAAGAGAAGGTGATTGATATGCTTAATTACACCTTTAGTTAAGGTATATATTTTGGCATACGCTGCAGATACTTCTCTGTAGCTTTTTGTTTTATATACCACAAATATTGAGGATGACAATCTTCAATGAGAATCTGAAGGGGGAATTAAATAATATGCAAAGAAATTTTAGGGATATACCCTTGTATAAAAATGTAACGGAAGAACAATGGCAGGACTGGAAGTGGCAGATTTCCAGCAGAATTACAAGGATTGATCAATTGGAACAAGTAGTCAACCTTACCCAAGATGAGCGTCAGGGAGTGGCGGTAAGTCTAAAAAAATTACGTATGGCAATAACGCCCTACTATTCTACACTTATGGATCCAAATGACGAACATTGCCCGGCAAGAAGACAAGCTATTCCAACGATTCATGAAACCAAAATCTCCAAATTTGACAGTAGTGATCCGCTGCATGAAACAGCCGACGCGCCGGTTCCCGGCCTTACTCACAGATATCCCGATCGCGTACTGTTGCTTATTACTGATCAGTGTTCAATGTACTGTCGTCACTGTACCAGAAGACGATTTGCCGATCAGGAGGATAAGGCGCTTTCCCTGGATAATATCAAACGGGCAATCAATTATATTAAAGCGCATAAAGAAGTCAGGGATGTGCTTTTGTCGGGCGGGGATCCATTGTGTCTCGCTGATGACAAGCTGGAAGCTATTATAAAATCAATTCGGGAAATTAAACATGTGGAGATAATTCGTATAGGTACTAGAACACCTGTCGTCATGCCTCAGAGAATCACTGATAAGCTCTGCACAATGCTGAAAAAATACCATCCTATTTGGCTGAATACGCACTTTAACCACCCCAAAGAACTGACAGCTGAGGCCAGGGAAGCATGCGGAAAATTGGCTGATGCCGGAATACCTCTTGGCAACCAGTCAGTGCTTTTAAAAGGTATTAATGATTGCCCCTATATTATGCGCGATTTGGTGCAAAACCTGGTTAGATCCAGAATCAGACCATATTACCTTTATCAGTGTGACCTTTCAGAAGGAATAGAGCATTTCAGAACTTCGGTTTCCGTGGGGATAGAAATCATAGAAATGCTGCGGGGACATACCTCGGGTCTAGCTATTCCACAGTTTGTTGTGGATGCGCCGGGGGGCGGTGGTAAGATCCCGGTTAATCCGCAATATTTGATTTCATATTCTCCGGAAAAGGTCATTCTTAGAAATTTTGAAGGTGTAATTTGTACGTATACCGAGCCTGAGGATAAAACGCACCAGTGCCAAAAATGCGGCACATGCGGTAAATTCAAGAATAAAGAATACCGTGGATTAGAAAAGTTATACAGAGGTGAACAAGTATGTTTGATCCCAAGCACAAACGTAAGACTCAACAAGAGGGAGGGGTTTCATGAATACAGATCAAGATAACTTCAAGAATCAATATATAAATATTTCAGATATAGACATATACGTAGATTATCGCAATAAAAGGCTTAAAATATTGAGTCATTCTCTTCTGTCTGAGTTGATAATCAAAGAGATTATTGATTATGCCAAAAAAGAAAACCTGGGTAAAATTATCGTGAATTGTCATAAACATCAGATAAATATCTTTGAGGAATGCGGGTTTGTAGCAGAGGGGGTTATCGACGGTTTTTTTCAGGGAGAGGATGCAACTTGTATGTCGCTTTTTCTTGACAAAAGACGCGAAAATTCACTCTATGAGGAGAAAGAAAACAGAATTATTGACTATTGCGTTAAGAATACCAATAGATTTGAGCTGACTAAGAATAAAAATTATACAATGAGGCAGGCCGTGCCGGACGATATTCCCCAGATGATTCAGCTTTTTCAAGCGGTATTTGAAACCTATCCAACACCAATTTTTAGCAGAGAGTATCTTCAAAAAGTCATGCGGGATCATGTTTTGTTTATGGTGGCGGAAGAAGAAAGGAAAATTATCAGTATTGCTTCGGCGGATCTGGACAAACAACACATGAATGCTGAGATAACTGATTGTGCTACTAATCCTAAATATAGAGGCAGAAATATATTAAGCGAATTGATATTCCAACTGGAAACGCACTTGAAACGTAATGGCTTTGTTACAGCGTATAGCCTTTCTAGGGCTAAAAATCTCGGAATAAATAAGTCTTTAAGCAAACTGGGATATATATATCGAGGTAGACTTATCAACAACTGCAATATTTCTGGCGGCTATGAGGATATGAATATTTGGGTAAAGGCATTAAAAAAATAATGCGTAAAAGACTTGAAAACGAACAATTTAAAAGTGTTTTATTGGGGTCGAGGTTTTATGAATTAATTTATTTCTCACTTAAATATATAAAAACAATCAACAAGGATTTGATGCTAAATGAAAATTAGCGTTGGTTTATTTGGCTTTGGCAAGACAGGAGCTATAGTTGCTCAGGAAATCATAAAGGATGAAATGTGCGAATTAAAATGGGTAATGAGAAAATCGCTGGCTAACGAAGGCGATTATGCAAGTTACTTGTTAGGATTCAATCATGACGAAGGAAAGTTTTATTCCATAGCAAGTATTGACCCTGATACTTTTTATATATCTCATGAAGTAGATGTGATCATTGATTTTGCCGCAGTTAGTGCAGTAGATTACTACTATCAAGCAGCTTCTCAGGGAACTCGGATTGTTTCTGCTATATCCAGATACGACGAGGAACATCTGCATAAATTGTATGAACTAGGTAAAAAAACCGCAGTATTATATTCTCCAAACATAACTTTAGGCATTAATTTCTTGATTGAGGCTTCTAAAGTGCTTCAAATTATTGCGCCCAACGCCGATATAGAAATAATCGAAGAACATTTCCGTGAAAAAAAAGACGTATCGGGAACAGCGTTAAGAATTGCTGAAGATCTAGGTCTCGATAAACAACAACATGTGAACTCCATGAGAGTAGGGGGCATCGTCGGTAAACACGAAGTGATATTCGGGTTGCCTCATCAAACCATTTGAATTACTCATGAATCTATCAGT
The DNA here is from genome assembly GCF_000512895.1 of Dehalobacter restrictus DSM 9455. NCBI lineage: Bacteria > Bacillati > Bacillota > Clostridia > Eubacteriales > Desulfitobacteriaceae > Dehalobacter > Dehalobacter restrictus. Next base: position 45,317 of record NZ_CP007033.1, on the reverse strand, counting down.
AGGTCGGCTTTTGGACATGGGGCTATATACGCAGCGAAATGGTTGATGGGGAAAGAAAAGGGTATATACACTATGGAGGAAGCTGTATCCTTAGATTTTGCCAAGAGTAAAAAGTTGTTATGATTATATGGGCAAAATGTTGGGATAAAAAATAGTAGATAAATTAATAACCAGTATTTGTTTTGGAACAAAAGGAGGTGTAATTTTGTATAAGGGAAAATGTCTAAAAATAGGAATTGGTTTTGCAACCGGCAGAAAGAGTTTTCAAAAGGTACTGAGAAGTTACATTCATAATTGGAAAGAATCTGGTCTGGTGGATAACAATAAAATCTTATTAAATATTTTTGTAGCGTATGATCTTACTTATAATAAAACTAATAAAAAAGATTACATCAACATGCACCCGGAACTAGCCGAGAATATTGACGGTGCTATATATATTGGGAAGAGAGATATAAACGAAGAAATAGAAAATCTGATTAAAGAAAATATTATCAATCATACAGAAGCGGGGAAAATTTTTGGAAAAGGCTATGCCTCTCAGCGTAACGCTGTGCTTTACAGCGCCATAAAGAATGATATGGATTATTTGATTTTTTTAGATGACGATGAATACCCAGTGGCGGTTACCAATACTCAAAAGAATGCTGTCTGGGGAGGTCAGCATGTTCTTTCAACCCATATTAAAAACATTGGACAAGCGGACTTAACTCATGGATATCACTGCGGTTATATATCACCAATACCATTTGTGGAATACAATGATACGATGACAGAGACAGACTTTCGTTCATTTATTGAGGCTATAAGTAACGACATTCTAAACTGGGATAACATCAAGACAGTGATGAACAATGGCGGAGTGACATATGCGGATACGACCATATTAGTTAGCAATAAAACAAAAGAGGTTCAGGAAGTCAATCATGCTAAATTTATTTCTGGCGGGAACCTAGGCATCAATCTTACCGATCCGCATCGGGTCTTTCCTTTCTACAACCCTCCAGGAGCTAGAGGAGAGGATACTTTCCTAAGTACTTGCTTAAGTGAAAGAAAGGTTTTGAAAGTGCCCTGTTATACATTCCATGATGGCTTCTCTACCTACAATCATCTTTTAGAAGGGGTGCTGCCAATCCGGTTAAAGTTTATCAAAGCTGATAATGAACAAATTGTCCGGCGTTTTTACAATGCCTGTATTGGGTGGATTCGATACAAACCATTATTACTTTATATAACACAGCAGCATTGTTATGAGGAAAAAATTGAAAAAATACGCCAACAACTTAAAGAAGTTCTACCTGGAATATGCACTTATTTTGGACTGCAAGAGTTTATAAACATTTTGGCTGAACTGGAGAAATACAATAATAATGTGAAAAAACATTATGAAGAATTTATTGAAACGCAACGTATATGGGTAAAGATGATGGAGAATTTATCTAAAGATTAATAAATTAGCATAATGTTTGGAGGCCAATTATGGCTATAAAACTAATGGCAAATCTAAATAGTGAACTTTGCCGGAATATAGGAATATCTTTGGCAATTTTTATTTTTTTATTATCTTTCGTAAGATCTTTTCAAAATATCTTTTTAAAATAATATTAAAAATCGTTAAAAAAACACCTGTAGATATAGTATCAAATATTTTATTATCATTTGAAAAGCCTATAAGAGTTTTATTTATAGTGATTGGTATTTATTATGCTCTTATGTTTTTACCATTCGACAGCAATTATTATATTCTGTTTATCAAGATATTCCGTTCTCTAATAATAATTTTGATCGGATGGGGTCTATATAATTTGTCATCGACTTCATCCGCCTTTTTTATTAAAATAGCCAAACGGTTTGATATAGAAGTAGACAGGATATTATTTCCGTTTATCTCTCAACTTCTCCGATTTGTTATTGTAATATTGGTCATAAGTATCATCGCCAGTGAGTGTGGATATAATGTGGGGGGGTTTTTAGCAGGTCTGGGATTAGGTGGGTTAGCAATTGCCCTTGCAGCTCAGGATACAATCAAGAATATTTTAGGTGGAATTGTCATAATAACTGAGAAACCTTTCACAATTGGGAACTGGATTAAAACGCCCAGTGTCGAAGGGGTAGTAGAAGATATTACTTTTCGCAGTACTAAAATCAGAACTTTTGCTCAGGCTTTGGTTACTGTTCCAAATTCCACTTTGGCAAATGAAGCAATTACAAATTGGACCAAGATGGGGAAGCGAGAAATAAATTTTAACCTGGGGCTCGCATATTCCACACCCAGAAATAAGATTCAAACTTGTGTGGAAAGAATCAGTACGATGTTAAATAAACATGAAGACGTGGATAAGGAATTGATCATAGTTCGATTTAATGAGTTCAATGAGAGCAGTTTAGATATCTTTCTTTACTTTTATACAACAACAACTTCCTGGCAAGAGTATCTTCGTGTTAAAGAGAATGCAAACTATAAAATAATGGAAATTCTGGAGCAAGAGAATGTCTCGGTCGCATTCCCCAGCCGCAGTATTTATTTGGAACAAAGTAAATAATACTGGCCTCATTTCAGAAAGACTAAGAAAAGGAAAGTTCTTAAAGTTCTAGTTTATCTAATAAGATTAGAAAATGGAGGTTATATATATGAATGGACGAACTAGGAAAACTAATAAAATGCCGTACAAGCGGCTGCCATCTTTAGTAACAGCACTGATCGTCACCATCGTCTTTGCGGCGGTCTATTTCTATGCCGCGCTGCCCGCCCTCAATTTTCACAATACTGATTTATACATATTCCTGTGCATCTGCCTTGTCATCTTCTGCCTTGTTACGGTAATAGCTAAAGGTATGGCAAATCAGTTAATTGACATTAAATCCACCTTAAGAGCGTTTAAAAAGTCCTGCATTGTCCCCGCCTTTATCTGCATAGGGTTGGTCGCGGTGCTCATCTTGGGGGGCATTATCTCCAGTGTTATCCTACGCGCTAGTGCCTATTCCGAGATTCTGCCGGTAGTGACGGGTGACTTCGCAGCCGAGGTCAAACAAATTGCTTACGATCAGATTCCCATGCTGGACAAGACCTCTGCCCAGCGCCTCGGTGACCGCAAGCTTGGGGAACTTGCCGACATGGTTAGTCAGTTTGAGGTGGTTAACGACTACACCCAGATGAACTACAAAAATCAGCCGGTGCGGGTCGCCACCCTTGCCTATGGTGATATCTTTAAATGGTTTGGTAATCGCGCCGAAGGCATCCCTGCCTACATCATTATCGACATGGTAACCCAAAATGTCGACGTTGTGCGGATTGACAAGGGCATCAAATACACCAACGCAGAGCATTTCTCCCGCAACCTCAACCGCCATCTGCGATTTAACTTCCCAACCTATATGTTTGATACCCCCCACTTCGAAATTGACGACGGTGGGCATCCCTACTGGATCTGCCCTAAAATCGAAAAGACCATTGGATTATTCGGCGGCACCGATATCGACGGCGCAGTCCTAGTCGACGCGGTGACAGGCCAGTCCACCTATTATAAAGACGTGCCAACTTGGGTCGACCAGGTCTACTCGGCCGAGCTCATCATCGAGCAGTACGACTACCACGGCAAGTATTCCAGCGGCATCTTAAACTCCTTATTCGGGCAGAAGGGCGTGACCGTCACTACGGACGGCTACAATTATATTGCTCAGAACGATGATGTTTATGTCTATACCGGTATTACCTCGGTCACAGGCGATCAGAGCAACATCGGTTTTATTCTTAGCAACCAACGCACGAAAGAGACGAGGTATTACTCCTGCGCAGGTGCAGAGGAGTTCTCAGCGATGAACTCTGCCCAGGGCGTGGTGCAGCACCTGGGGTACGTCGCGACCTTCCCGCTGTTGCTTAACATCTCCGAGCAACCGACCTATTTTGTTGCCCTTAAGGACAACGCTGCGCTCGTCAAGATGTACGCAATGGTCAATGTCCAGAAGTACAACATCGTAGCGACAGGTTCGACGGTGGCGGAGTGTGAGCTGGAGTATGTTCGGCTGCTCAACCAGAACGGGCTGATCGACGAGGTGCCGATTGTGACGAGTGGAACTGAGGGGGTAGTGCAGGACATCAGGGTGGCTGTCATCGACGGCACCAGCATTTATTACTTGCTGTTTGATTCGGATGATGTTTATTTTGCAATCTCGGTGGCCGAGAGCGAGAGTGTGGTGTTGGTGAACGAGGGTGACCGCGTGAGCATTCGGACGGTGGACGCTGAGAACGGCAACGCCATTGTGAAGGCGACTGGGCTGAAGCTGCTGACTAACTAGCCCTAGTCGGAGCAAAAGTCCGTGACGTGAAAGAACTGATGGAGAGGAGGCTACCTATTATTTGAGTGGCCGACCTTCCACAACATCATATTTACCGTTGGGACAAGGGCCTTGGGCTATATTTATTGCTTAATAAGGATGTACTGTGTACTTGGCATAACAAAAGCAAAATAACAATTTTAATTAAATGTTACATTTCAAATAAAGTGTGACTGTTTTAAAAAACATATTAAGCGAATTAATATTCCAACTAGAAAAACAATTGAAATGCAAGGGCTTTGTTACAGAATATAGCCTTTCCATGGCTAAAAATTTTGGAATAAATGTGTCTTTAAGCAAGCTGGGGTATTTGTATCGAGGTAGACTTATCAACAACTGTAATATTTCTGGCTATCTTATTAGAAAATGAGGAATTTGCATAATCATAAAGATTTGAGCATTGCTTTTTTTTTAGTATAATAATAAATGAGATCTATCGGTATTAAACGCAAGTAGGAGGTCTTCGAATGGAAGAATGGAAAAGACAGATACTAGGCGCGGTTAAATCCGGACGTGCAAGTTTAGCAAATGAATATGCCCGGGCAGCAATACAAAATCCGGAGAATAAGATTTCTTTTGGGGAATTTATGTGCGGCAAGAAATACTATATGGGGGTTATCGCTAAAAACAATGTTGAGGCTCATTTATTATACCCCAATACGAAGGACCGGCTCGAACTTGAGACGGGTGATGTAATCGCAGTTAAATATGGCGATTTATATATAGTAGGTATATTTACGCTTTCAGACGATGAGATTGGAATAAAGACGTTGACGAGTGTGGATTGTCAAGGGGAACAAGATTTTGTTCAATTACGTAATGGTGGAGCTAACCATGTCGCTTTTCTTTTTCATGTTCCAAAGGATGAGAGATAGCCTGATTGGCTAAAGGATCATATTAAAAAGCAAAATACTTAAGATAAATAACTGGACAATTCAGCATAAAATGGATATATTCAGGGTATTCAAAAGAAAATTTATTTGTTATAATGTATAAGCTTAAGCAAAAATAACAATATAAAGTTGTACGAGTTGGTGCAAACTTCGTGAAAGTGAAGGACGCTAAAGCTATGGGTCTAAGGCTGCTTGTAAGTTGCTATGATTGCCAGGCTGCAAGTAATTGAACTTCTTGGGGGGGAGTAGTTCCATTTTGGATTACTCTCTTTTTTATGTCTTTTATTTTCACTTGGGAGGATGGTACATATGAAACAAATGGGCATCGGACAAGCATTCAAAGCAAATTTTCTGGGTCACGCTCCGGACTGGTACAAAAGAGCAATTCTTGCTTTTCTGTTATTGAACCCTATTTTGATGTATACCGCCGGTATGTATGTTACCGGTTGGGTGTTGATTGTCGAATTCATTTTTACCCTGGCAATGGCGTTAAAATGTTATCCGCTTCCTGCCGGTGGGCTTCTGGCAATCGAAGCCGTTGTGCTCGGACTTACTAGCCCTCAAATGGTCTATAGTGAAGTTGAAACGAACCTGCCGGTTATTCTTCTTCTGATGTTCATGGTCGCCGGGATCTATTTTATGAAAGAAGGTCTTGTGTACCTGTTTTCCAAGCTCCTTACTAAAGTACACTCTAAAGTCGCGCTTTCATTTCTGTTCGCTGTATTGGGTGCGTTTCTTTCCGCATTTCTGGATGCGCTGACCGTAACGGCGGTGATTATCGCCGTGGCCTACGGTTTCTATAACATCTTCCATAAGTTTGCTTCCAGTGAAAAAGTATACGAAGAGTATGACATTAATCACGATCATAGTGTTGATGAGAAATATCATGAGGATCTGGACGAGTTTCGTGGTTTTCTGCGTAATCTTATGATGCATGGCGCGGTGGGCACTGCGCTGGGCGGAGCAATAACGCTGGTTGGTGAACCGCAGAATCTGTTGATTGGCTCCATCATGAAATGGGATTTCGTAGATTTCTTTATACAATGCGCCCCTGTGTCTATCCCGGTATTGATCGTTGGTCTTCTGACCACCATTATCCTTGAAGTTACTAAGTTCTGGGGGTACGGCTACCAGTTTCCTGAGTCGGTACGAAAGGTTATGGAAGATGATGTAAAGGCCAAAGATGCTGTCAGAAATATGCGAGGACGTGTACGCCTGATTGTTATGGCTTTGTGCGGCGTTCTGCTGATCTTCTCCCTGGCGCTGCACCTGGCGGAAGTAGGCATTATTGGTCTGATGATTATTATCCTGCTTACAGCCTTCAATGGGGTTACTGAAGAAAAGCGCATTGGTCATGCCTTTGAAGAAGCGCTGCCGTTTACTGCGCTGCTGGTCGTATTTTTCGCCGTCGTCGCGGTTATTCATGACCAGCATTTGTTTACGCCGATTATTCAATGGGTACTGAACATGGAAGGACAGAATCAGCTTGTCGCTTTTTTTGCGGCCAACGGTGTCCTTTCAGCAATCAGTGACAACGTATTTGTTGCTACGGTATATATGACTGAAACACAGCAAGCATTTGAAGCCGGAGGTATTGCGCTGGAGCAGTACAACAAGCTGGCAGTTGCCATTAATATGGGTACAAATATCCCATCTGTTGCTACGCCAAACGGTCAGGCGGCGTTTCTGTTCCTCTTGACGTCTGCTCTGGCTCCGCTGATTCGCCTGTCTTACCTGGAAATGGTAAAATTGGCGCTGCCTTACGCCATCGTTATGTCTCTTACAGGTGTGCTGGCAACAATGTACCTGTTGTAATCCAAAAGTATCTAATTTAAAAACGAATCATAAAATGTTACATCACTTATCAAGCAAAAGGGGGTGTCCTATGCGGACTCTCTCTTTTATGGCTATTAGAAGAACCTAGGAAGTCTTCGGAAAAATATCTAACTGAGGCAGGAGAAAGTGAGATTCTTCGATCTTTTGAAGAACAACTAAAAGGCGGCAAGATGCTTATTGTTTCAGATATAAAGAAGGCCGTATATAAGAATTGCGTTTTGCTGCAAGTTATTCTCCAAAAGATAGAGGGTTCATCTTTTTCAATTTGTTACACAAATAGGGAAAAACAATTTGGAATAATAGGATTAGCATAGGAAACTACTTTATTGTTTACAATATCTATAAAAAGGGGACTGACTATGGTCTTGGCTTTTGCTAAAGAAGAAAAAATGAATGAAATAAGTGTAGGCGGAGTTTATAGCCTTTGGAATATTTTGACATATAATTATGGTATTATGGTAAAGCTTGAAATTTATCAAAATTACGCTCATGATATAGATTTGAAATTTAAGCTACAAGATATACTTGATGATTTGAAAGACCGGAACAATAAGATTGAAAAAATAATGAATAAATACAATGTTAAATCTCCCGATTATCCGCCTAAAGATGTACACGAAGTAATAAATTCCCAGGTGGTAACTGACCAACAGATTGGCAAATTTCTTTTGTTAATAGCACAAGAACGACTGGAGATAAAAGTTCGGGCAGTGAGAAACGCTAGTGTCTCCGATGATGTTCGCAGCTTATTTATGAGATTCGTAGAAGAGGAGATTTATAACCTGGATTCCATCCTTAATTATTTGAAACTGAAAAAGTGGGTCCATCAGCCGCCGATGTATCCTAACGTCCCAGAAGGCAGCAAAGAGGACTGCTACCTATGGGATCATCTGGTTTATCGTTATTTAAACATGGAGCAAATAAAGTTCTTTTCGCGGCTTGTTCATGATGGAGACTTTGGACTTCTCCTTAATAAGCGCTATGAAATGTCGGAACAACAAGCTAAACAGTTGGAAGACGAAATGAACACTTTAGGGTTGCCTATTCCCAAAAGACCTCCAAAATCATTAGGGTTAGTTGACAATACTGAATTTATTGATGATTATTTTATCTTTAACCAACTGCTTTATGGAATGACGGCTGCTACGATCAATCATGCCCAAGCTGTAAAGTGTTCAATAGATGACCGATTAAGAAAACTCTTTGGAGGGTACCTCTGGAGTGAAATGGAAGCCATCAATGCAATGATTAAGTATGGTGGGTTAAAGGGATGGCTTATAACATCACCCTTATACAGAATGAACCATCCCTGTTAAGTCGGACACAGCGAACCCCAGATTATCAATTACTATTTTCATTTTCCTATCTTACTTTATCCCAGAATCAAAATCAGAAGATAATAATATTCTTCTAGACTAGGCTAGAAGAAAGTAGTAACATAGGAAAGAAATTATATACTTATTTTACCGTGTTGAAGCGACCATATTGGTTCGTATTCAAGGATGTTGACTTTTGGGGTGGGAAGTCTTTTGTTAAGGCTTCCCACTTTGTGCTTTTGATTTGAGAATTTGATGTTAATTTTAGAAGGATTTTTTTGTTGTGTATAATCCGTTAGGGGGTAAATAAGGGAAGTTAAAAATTGAAATATTAAATAGACCTTGATCTCGAATTTTATGGATGGAGGAAAGATATGTCGCATAATACACAAGTTATCGTTGCATTGGTAATTTTTTTAATAACCTATGCTTTAATAATAAGCGAAAAACTACATAGAACGGTAGTTGCTTTAGCTGGGAGTGCCCTCATCATTTTAGTAGGCATTCTAAACCAGGAGGAAGCAGTTAAAGCAATCGATTTTAACACTATAGGATTATTAATTGGGATGATGATCATTGTTGGTATTACCCGTCGCACTGGCGTGTTCGAATTCCTCGCCTTAAAAGCGGCTAAAACCGCAAAGGGAGATCCATGGCTTATTATGTTATTCTTGGCAATCATAACAGCAGTAACATCTGCACTTCTGGATAATGTAACGACAGTACTGCTTATGGTACCAGTTACGTTTTCGATAACCGAAAAGTTAAATATAAATCCTATTCCCTTTTTGCTTACTCAAGTTATAGCCTCAAATATCGGGGGAACGGCTACGTTAATTGGTGATCCTCCAAACATCATGATCGGCAGCGCTACCGGCCTTACCTTTGTTGATTTTATCCTAAATCTAGGCGGGGTAGTTGTAATAGTTTTTGCCGCAAATATGCTTGCTTTGAAATTAATTTATCGGAAATCATTAGTTGTGGATGAGAAGAGAAAAGCAAAGATTATGTCCTTGGATGAAAGTCAGGCGATCAAGGATCACTTTCTTTTGCGCAAATGCTTAGTTGTGCTTTCTGTAACAATAGTAGGTTTCATTCTACATGGTTTGTTGCATCTGGAATCTGCAACGATTGCGTTGGGTGGCGCCATTCTTTTGTTATTAATTACCCGTGAGGAGCCGGAAGATATCTTGCTGACAATCGAATGGCCTACTATCTTTTTCTTTGCTGGACTGTTCGTGCTGGTTGGGGCGTTAGGGCATGTAGGTATTATTGAATGGATTGCTAAGAAGGCATTAGATGCTACCGGTGGGGCCTTAACATTAACGACAATGTCCATTCTGTGGTTGTCTGCTATTGCTTCAGCATTTGTAGATAATATCCCCTTTGTCGCCACCATGATTCCCTTGATCCAAAAGATGGGGGAATTAGGAGGAATTGAAAACCTAAGACCACTATGGTGGGCTCTTTCATTAGGGGCTTGTTTGGGAGGAAATGGTACATTGATCGGGGCATCCGCTAACGTAATAGTTGCCGGTCTCTCGGAAAAGCAGGGTTTTTCAATTACGTTCAAAATGTTTTTTAAACTTGGTTTTCCTTTAATGTTGCTCTCGATTGTAATAGCCTCAGTTTATATCTACTTTGTTTATTTATTTTAATCTGACCAAAAATATTTTGTCGTCGATGAAGAGCCTTCCTCATTATGCAGGTTGCCAAAACTTTTCTGGTCAAAGCCTAATAGTAGCGACTGATGATGAGGAAGGTAACGCTATGTTGGCTATTATGGCGAAAAAGAAGATCTTGTATCAGATAGAATAACACATAGCTTTTTTATAGATTAGTCATAAAACTAATGATAGTGCTGATGGCAATCAGTTATATTTTTACGACAACAAGGCAGGGTCGGTTAGCGGTTAGTAGATGAATATTATGACTTTATGATGATTGCATGGAGACAAGTATGAATGACATATTTAAGATTGATATTAATACGCAATCTATAAAAGGAAAGAAAAAACTCTCGCCCCCACAGATACTGGCTATCGGATTTATTTCTGTCATCCTCGTCGGAACTTTGTTGTTGAGCTTATCTATAGCCACTGTTAACGAAAAAGGATTATCTTTGATTGATGCTTTGTTTACAGCAACCTCAGCTGTCTGTGTTACAGGGCTGGTTGTTGTAGACACCGGATCTGTATTTTCAGTATTCGGGCAAATCCTCATCCTTTTGTTAATTCAGATCGGTGGTCTTGGTTTTATGACCTTTGCCACTTTCTTTGCAATCCTTCTCGGGAAGAAAATAAATCTTCAAGATAGAATAATTTTGCAGGAAGCCTATAACCAGTCTTCAGTGGAAGGAATCGTAAGGTTGGCTAAATATATTTTTACGGCGTCATTTCTCATTGAAGGTATTGGAGTCATTATCCTCACGCTCCGATGGTCTTTTGATTTAAACTTCGGTAAAGCCCTTTATTACGCGGTATTCCATACTGTATCAGCGTTTAACAATGCAGGGTTTGATCTGTTTGGCAATAGTCTGGTGAGGTTTCAAAATGATATCGTAACCAATCTGACAGTAATGGTCTTGATTGTCTTAGGCGGTATTGGTTTCTCGGTAATTTCCGATGTCTATTCTCAACGTGGAAGAAAAATAAGCTTGCATTCCTGGGTTGTAATCCGTACGACAGGGTTATTGATTGCAATCGGGGCTATACTCTTTTTCCTTCTGGAGTTCAATAATCCTGACACGCTTGGCAATCTTGGGTACCAAGGGAAAATTCTTTCTTCTTTATTTCAATCGGTCACTTCCCGTACTGCCGGATTCAACACTATAGATATTTCCGCGCTTCAAGATACAACGATACTACTAATGATAGTTTTTATGTTCATAGGAGCTTCACCTGGGTCGACCGGGGGAGGAATAAAAACAACAACTTTTGTAGCGATCATGTTATCGATTTTCAGCATATTCAGGAATAAAAGTCAAGTGACCGTTCATGGAAGATCTATTCCCGGAGAAGTTGTCCAGAAGGCAGTGGCGATTATGACCATGGCTATCATGTGGATTATTTTAGTTACTGGGTTGTTGTCGATTACGGAAAAGGCGGATTTGATAGCTTTATTGTTTGAAACTGTATCTGCTTTCGGTACAGTCGGCTTGTCCATGGGAATAACATCTAATCTCACACTTTTTGGGAAAATCTTAATTATTCTTACAATGTTTATTGGAAGAGTTGGTTTATTGACAATCGCTTTTTCCATCGGCAAAGGTAACAATCCAGGTAATCAAGCAAAATATCCCGAATCAAAAATAATGATTGGATAGGAGCAAGAGAAATGAAAAAGGATAAACAGTTTGTGGTGATTGGGATCGGACGTTTTGGGAAAAGTGTGGCTACTTCCTTGTATAAGGTTGGTTATGAAGTATTAGTTATCGATAATTCGGAAAAAGAAATACAGGATATCGCTAATCAAGTAACCCAAGCGGTTCAATTGGATGCCAGAGACGAAGAGTCTTTAAAAAGGTTAGGTATTCGCAATTTTGATGTCGCCATTGTCGGGATTGGTGATGATATCCAATCAAATATTTTAGTATCTGTATTGCTCAAAGAACTTGGGGTACAGAGAGTTGTTGCCAAAGCGAAAGACGCTCTTCATGGCAGGGTTTTAGAAAAAATAGGAGTGGACCGGGTTATCTATCCGGAACGCGATATGGGAATACGGGTGGCACATAATCTCACTTCCACCAATGATTTATTAGAATATATTGAGTTATCTCCAGATTATAGCATCATAGAAGTTTATGCTCCCCGGGAATTTGTGGATAAGACCATAGGAAAATTAAATCTGCGGGCAAAATATCGGGTAAGCGTAATAGCCATTAAAAGTGCGGAAGAAATAATCGCGGCACCTGGCGCGGAGGCACTTATTAAACAAGGCGATATTTTAGTCGTTATCGGCTCAAACCAAGCAATTAGTAATTTGCCTAAATGATGAGTTAAATAAAGTTATGCTCGATATGAAGCAAATGTGTAAAATTCTTGGAGTTAGCCTAAAGACAGGATATGGTTTGATACAAGAAAATAAAATTGAATGCTTAAAGGTTGGCCGGGCCTATAAAATCCCCAAGCCCTTTTTATTGAGTTATCTGAAAATAGGTCCAAGCAGCGGCAGGGAATGAAAATGAAATTTGCACAATTTACGAACCTTTTTTATTATGCTCAGAGGATATTTTATTCCATCATGAAAACTTTGATGGAAGCGGATACCCTTATGGGTGTAAAGGATAATCCATCCCTTTAGGAGCAAGAATTATAAGGATCACAGATACTTTCGATGCTTTAACAAGTGATAGGCCTTACCGAAAGGCTATGAAAGCAGAAACTACATTTGAGATTATGGAAAAGCAAAAAGAATTGTATGATCCGGAGCTTTATAAACTTTTTTGCCTTTTATACACTAAGAGTAAGTTATTATTTTAGCTGTATCTATAGAATTTCAGATCAACATTTTAAGTTTAACTTACTTCTATATTTGGTTCTTAGCCTTTTTAAATATAAGATTGATTTCTTTTTCATGTAAAACCTTTTGTGTTATATAGGCAATCAAGGCGATTCCAGGAATATCGATGATGAACCTTGTCAGCATAAACTTCCAACCCATCGCTGATGTCTCGAAAAGCAGCATCGGTATTTTGGTTGTTGACCATGCCCCTATGAAGATAAGCACATTAGAAAATTTGCTTCCCTTTTTCAAAAGAACCCCAGCTATGGGGAACGCCGCATATAAGGGTCCTGCAGCCGCTGAGCCCAGAAAGAAAGCTAAAGCTACCCCGATAAATCCTGATTTTTCTCCCATCAGTTTGATCATTGTCTCTCTTTGGACCCAAACATCCAGAAGTCCGAGAAGAATAAAAATTGGAGGTATGACAGAAAGCATCTCAAGGGTATTACTCCAGGTTATGCTTAAAGAATTTTTACCTAATGAAGGATAAATAACAACAAGTCCTAAGTTAATGACCGCGAGAATAATGAAGAATTTATAACGGTTCAGTAGTTTTTTCACCCCAGCACCACTCCTATCACGAGTGCTACAACGAAAGAAAATATGAATGCTAAAGAGTTTCTTAATATTGCAGCTTTTTTACCAAAATATTTTATTTCAAGAGGTATGGTAACAATACCCACCATCATCAAAGTGGAAATAAATACCGCTATCTGCATAAAACCCGCTCCGCTTTTGAGAAGCGCCGCTGCTAAGGGAAAAGCAACAAAGCCCGGTATTAATGTAATTGAACCGACAATAGCGGCAACAACCATTCCAAAACAACCGGACTGCTGGCCGATCAATTTGGATATAGTATCAGGACTTAGCACCGCCAGCATAATACCAATGATAATAAGAATAGATAAAAACTGCGGCAGTATGTTTTCGAAGGACTTCCAGGCTTTCATCAGTGCAATCTTGGTCTTTTTTTTATCTTTAAGAAAGGAAAGCAGAAGAAGTCCTCCGGCCAGAACATAAAGGATAATTGTAAACATACTTAAACCTCTTTAATATATTTCTTAATCTCATCCTTAGTTGGGATTCTCCCAAAAGCTTTTATTTTTTCATTGATTACCAAAGCTGGTGTTCTCATCACACCATAGGCCATTATCTTCTTGATATCCTCAACTTTTTCAATTGTAGCATCAACCCCAGCATCTTTCACTGCTTCCTCAGTAACTGCCTGCAGTTTTTTGCAGTTGGAACAACCTGAGCCCAATATTTTAATATTCATCATTCTTATTACCATCCTTTCACTCTATGATTGTTTGACATTTCCTTACGGGATTATAAATTATTTCCTACGGGATTATTAGATTGAACAAATAACCGATAATAACAATGGTCACTGCCATGATTCCGATAAACACTGCCAGGAGCTTTGGTTTTAAAACTTTTCTCAGAATGATCATTTCAGGCAGGCTTAGCGCCGTTACCGACATCATGAAGGAAAGCGCGGTTCCCATAGGCATCCCCAGTCGGGTAAGTTCTTTAACAATAGGAATGGTTCCGGCCGCATTGGAATAAAGCGGTATCCCGATTAAAACCGCCACAAACACGGCAAAAGGATTCTCTTTCCCGGCATATTTGGCCAGCAAGCCTGCCGGTGCCCACCCGTGCATGACAGCGCCGATCGCTATACCGATGATGACGTAAGGCCAAATCTTCTTAAGGATTTCCGCAACATAATGCCGCGCATCTCCGAAACGTTGTTTCCAGGTGGGATTTTCAATTTCAGCCTCACCCATTTTCATGTTGTAGACATATTCTTCAACATACTCTTCCATTTTAAGTTTGCCAATAATAATTCCCGCAATTATTGCTACGATTACCCCTGTGGCGATATAGAGCAGGGCGATCTGCCAGCCAAATAACCCCCACAACATGACAAGAGCCACTTCGTTAACCATGGGCGAAGAAATAAGGAAGGAAAATGTCACTCCCAGGGGAATACCCGACTCGACAAATCCTATGAACACCGGTACGGCAGAACAGGAGCAAAAAGGAGTTACAATTCCCAGGAGGGCGGCAAAGATATTGCCTAAAAAACCTCGAGCTTTTCCTTCCCCTAAAAGTTTTTTGGTCCTTTCCGGAGGAAAGAAGCTTCTGATGATTGACACGATAAAGATGATTACAGACAACATTAAAAATATTTTCATAGTGTCGTAAAAGAAAAAGTTGACCGCGCCTTTATACTGGCTTGATTCCAAGATGGAAGAATTAGCGCCAACCAAGTCTAAAACCCAGCGGATCAGAACCGTCAGACCATAGCTTAAATAGTACGTTAACTCTTTTAAAACCCAATCTATTGCTGCAAACATCTATATCACTTCTTTCATTTTTCCTAAAGCGATTCCACTATCTTTTCTTAAGCACTCTTTGCCTGAAAACTGCTTTTAACAAGCAAGGCAATAACTGTAAGCAATAAAAGTCCTGCACCGTAAATGCAAAATAATGAATTAAAACTTGAAACTGCGACAATCTTGCCCCCAATGGCGGTCCCTATACCTCCCCCGCCCATGAAACAAAAGGCAACCAGCGACATGGCAATACCCCTCGCTTTGGCTGCAAATTCTGTGGCAATAGTCAGGAAGGTGGAATGGGCCATCATAAAACCGGCACCCATAAGTCCAACTGCGATAACTACGACAGGCAATACGCTTCCCATCGCCACAAGTAAGAGGTCAGCGATAAAGGCCAGGCTTAAGCCAAGGACGGTCGTTTTCTTGCGGCCTATTCTGGCTGCAATTTTACCGGCTCTTCTGCCGGCAAGCAGCGCCATTAGGCCGAACGCAGTCATGACCATGCCAATAGCAAAATTATTCAGGTTAAATACCGTTTTAATAAATCCTCCCAGAAATGAAAATGAGCCCAGAAGGAAAAGTCCTTCAAAGATGACTAAAGCGTAAATGATTACACTCGAAGGATTTTTCAGGATATTGATATACGGTGTTAAAGCCTTGGTATCTTTGTTTTTTGCAGAAGGTATCTTTCTGCCTATGGTAAACAACAAGAGGGAGGAAACAACAGCAAGCACTGCGTAAACGCCAAACACGCCTCTCCAATTCAGAAAGTAGGCAATTGAACCACCGATGGCCATACTAAGCCCCTGGCCTAAGAAAGATAAGCCCATGAAAGAACCTATGGCTGACTGTCTCTCTTCCATTGGAAACAAATCACCGATTAGAGCGAGTGAAACCGGCATGATCGCGGCGGCAAATATTCCCGTCAAAGCCCTAAACCCCGCCAAAACAGGAATTGCCCAAGCAAAAGCACAAAGGGCCGCGGCTATTGTAAACATCGAAATTGAAAAGGTGATGACCTGCCTCTTGCCAAAGCGTTCAGCCAGATAACCAAACAGCAGCTGAAATATACCAAACGGCAACATGTAAGCCGTAATGACAATCGAAGCAGATGCAACATTCACATTCAAGTTTTGGGCGATTGAAGGAAGAATGGGCGAAACCACCCAGTTATCCGCCATCACCACAAATCCGGCGAAACCAAGTATCATGATTATTTTTTTCTTATCCATTAGACTCTGCCCCCATTATTGCTATCTTGATTTATTATTTCCATTTCCCAGTTATTTTGACAGCAGACTTTTAGTCTCTTCTATCTGGCGAAGAATAATTGCTTCAGCAAGTTCAATCATCTGGTATACCTCTTTGTTTTTAACTGAATAAATAACCTTTGTCCCATCTTTTTTGCTGTCCACAATACCCTGGTTTTTGAGCAGAGCAAGGTGTTGGGAGGTATTGGACTGTTCAGAGTCAAGATTAGGGAGAATCTCGCAAACACACATCTCCCCTTCCCGCAAAAGCTTCACAATTTGAATTCTGGTCGGATGAGCCAAGGTTTTAAATACATTGGAAACAAGCTGTTCACTCATATTGGACATTATTATCACCTCAAATATTTCTTATATATTAGTATTTTCTAATATTCTTATATTATAATATTGCGTAAAACAGTTTTTGTCAACCTCGTGTTCTGACTATTGCAAAAACCGGCTAAATGCCTTATTTATCATCTAGCCGGTTCATTGAAAATCTTATTCAGATTACTTCTTTTCATGCTCACCTTTTACTTGTCCTATATAGCTTTTAAGAAAAGCGAGTCATCGTCATTAAAACGATATTACGATAAGCCATGCAATCTACTTTTGAGATCCAGAATTTTCTCTTCAATGATTTTAGCCGTTCTTATAAATTCCTGCTTATCTTTTCCTGTCGGATCTTCAAGGCCCCAGTCTTCCCTGTGTTTGCAGGGCACGAAAGGACAATTTACATTGCATCCCATGGTAATAACAATGTCTACCGGCGGAATGTCTGATATAAGTTTGGATTTTTGTGATATGTTCATATCCACATCATAAAGTTCCTTAATCGCCGCTACCGCGTCCTGGTTAATTTTATCTTTGATTTCCGTACCAGCCGAATAAGCCTCGAAGCTGTCTTTTGCTATTATCTTGGATATTGCTTCCGCCATTTGGGAACGGCAGGAATTGTGAACACAAACAAAGGCTACTTTTATTTTTTCCGGCATGCTTTATAACCTACCTTTAGTGGAATACCCTTTTGAATATAAAAGAAATTTGGATTGCCCGGACGCCTTGAGATAGACTGTTTAGGCTAGTCCTGAAATTTATATTCTATACATAAAAAGCATTTAAACAGAGAAACATTAAATAACAAATTTTAATACTGTGGGGGTATCCAAAAATGAAAGACCCTATTGGAGCTGCTACCATTGCAGGTATTATTGGCACAATTATTATGGACTTCTTATCCTATATTCTTATCGCTTTGGGAATTCCGATGACATCTCCATGGAATATTGCCGCAGATGTTTTTCTAAGTTGGAGCCAAGTTAATTCCCCTATCGGGATATTCTTAGGAATTGTTGGAACAATGGCTCTGGGCATTGGCACAACAATATTATTAGTTATCATCATGAAAATAACCGGCAAGGATTTTGCCATTTTAAAAGGTATTATTGCAGCGAATGCAGTTGGATTTGCTTCCATGGGGTTTTTTATGCCCTTATTGAATATTGCCCCTCAAATACAATCCCAACCTCTTACCAATCTGTTTGCACTAATAATTTTGACAATCTTTGGCGTGATAACATCTTTCATTCTTAAAAAATACGGTAGATTTATTAAAAATTAGTATCAAAGCAATTCTACTGAATCCCCAACCCAGATACGCCCCTCTTTCACAACACGGCCAAAACGTCCTTCACTGCTGACGATATACGGTCTTCCATGCTCTTTGTATTGTTCCTTACCGACATACAAGATCTGCACTTCCGCCTCGCCAAGGCGAACGATTCCTCCAACGAGCAGTTCTTCTAAAGGAACGCCGAAAATTGTAACATTTTACGTATATCCATCCTCTAAGACTTCTTTCTTCTTCTCTACCGGCAACTTAGTCAAAGCTTCTACGGGGAAAATACTAACTTGCCGGTCCGAATCACCACCATGGGCATCGCCCTCCACGCCCCATCCTTTTACAATCAGAACTTCTGCACATCCGATTTTACCGTACCTCGTTCCGGACTGATATGAATCGACAATAGTTTTCCCATAATTCGTCCTCCATCTATCTTTGTTCTTTCTTATCATAACAAGAAATCAACGAAAGACAAAGCGGCGTATGCTATACGACTTTATAATTTCTCCTTCGTTTCATCAAGACTATAACCCGGTATTTCTTTAGAAATATCTTTAAGTTTGGTATTTTTCGAGACGCTTTCAGGAATACTCAGTTTTTCATAGATTTCCTGCAAGGGTAGTCCTGTTGCTTCCGCAGCATCCTCTATCGTATAAGATCCTTTGACTTCGGTAATGGAAACAATTTCACCCTTCTGGGGCGACGATGTTACTTGGTAATTTCCTGTGGCCTGGGCGATGGCAATTGTGCCGAAAAACAGGAAAACAACTAGAATGAGAGCTGTTAATGGGTGTATAACTTTATTTGCTGTCTTCACCTCCAATGCCCCTTTCTTCGGACAAGCAAGGACACATTCATTGCAATTCAGACATTCCGCATCTGTAATTTTTTCTGCTTTGGCGACATTGATATTGACCGGACAAGCCTTGTTGCAGGCCTTGCAGTTAATACAAGCCTGATTATTTCTTACAATTTTAGTCGGGCTTATCTTACCGATAATTGCATAGAAAGCGCCGGCCGGGCAAAGATATTTACAAAAGAAACGATCGTATAACAGTGAGCCGATCAATGTTACAATCAACAGGATAAAGCCAACGATTGCAGCAGGATCCTCCTGGAT
Source organism: Dehalobacter restrictus DSM 9455 (assembly GCF_000512895.1). Taxonomy (NCBI): domain Bacteria; kingdom Bacillati; phylum Bacillota; class Clostridia; order Eubacteriales; family Desulfitobacteriaceae; genus Dehalobacter; species Dehalobacter restrictus. The sequence continues at coordinate 26,095 of NZ_CP007033.1, read as the reverse complement.
ACTCGCATATACCGCCGATATATGAGAATAAGCGGAATAAGGATCATAGGGCGCCATCCACAGTATCCCTGTATACCAAGCCATGCCTATCGTCAACGCCAAGATAAGATATTTTAAATATCGTAACGGTTTATCTACAAAAGGCGGTACGGTAAAACGTTTTTTGAATATCTTTTGTCCCAGCCTTGCAAACAGTTCCTGCAATGTTCCAAAAGGGCAAAGCAGCCCGCAGAAACTTCTCCTAAATATTACCGCCAACACGACAGTCAATACCAATAATATAACTGTACCCATAAATATTTTCTTAATAAAACTTCCGAAAAAGAGCAAAGAATATAAGCTTTCCAGCGCTCCAAACGGGCATAAGGCATGTACGGACGGAACTTTTGCCCCTCCGTAAACCTGATGCAGATAAGCGTCCACTGTAATCCAGACCAGCAGCCCGACTAAAATTATTATTCGAAGCCATTTCGCTGTTTTATTCCAATTCATGCCAACACCTCTTATTTTTTTCATAATTTTTTTGTGGCAGGACAGCTTAAAACAAATGCCAGGGAAAAGCACCTTTCCACTTCCCTGGCATTTCGTTTCAAGTTCTGATGTCTGAAAAGTTAGATTCTTCCCAGACCCATTCCGCCACCAAATCCGCTCCCATTGCAGCTTCCTGTACCGCTGCCTCTTCCTGAGCCCATACCTTTGCCCTGACCAAAGCCTGCACCAGCTCCCCTGCCAATCCCGGCACTGCCGGTTCCGTCACAGACAGCTTGGTTGTTCTCAATTCTGGTCAAGATCTGGTCGGCCTGTTGTTGAGTAAGCGTCCCGTCTTTTACCCGTTGGTCTAATACGGCTTTTTTCTGTTCGAGCATCTGGTCTTTAAACTCATCCAATTTGCCGGCCTCCAGGGCTATCGCCCCGTAAGTCTTCCCTTCAGCCCGTTCCTGGGTAACTTCGGTAAGTGATTTGCCTGTTAACGCCGCAGCAAGCTCCGCCGGTGTTTTGATGTCGGCTGCATAAGCAGCTCCCGATACTCCCAAGACTCCAACTACCGTAACTAAAGCAATCAGCTTTTTAACGTTTTTCATGATTCACACTCCATTCTTGGATTGATTTTTTTCTGTCTTTATTCTAAACGGAAAATGTGGCGAAAGTTTGACAAAAGTCCGAACTAAGTTTGACATATGAATCGTCATAGTTTTGCCACAAATTTTTTAGCAAAAAATGCTATAATATACAAATCACCTTATATCTTTCAATAAGGGGTTTCTCTTTTATCGGTTTGGCAGGAGGGACTTTGTTTTGAGCAAGCATATTTTAATTGCCGATGATAACGAAGCAATCGTCGATATTTTAAAATCATATGTTGCCAAGGAAGGCTTTATCCCAGTCATTGCGTATGACGGTGAAGAAGCACTGGCAATGTTTTACCGGTATTCCCCTGTACTCCTATTACTGGATGTTATGATGCCCAAAAAGGACGGGTTTGAAATTTGCCGGGAGATACGCCAAAGCTCCAACGTTCCGATTATTATGGTTACGGCTAAAAGTGAAGATGCGGACCGGATTATGGGATTGGATATAGGCGCAGACGACTACATTGTAAAACCCTTCAGCCCTGCGGAAGTAATGGCCCGGATCCGGGCTGTACTGAGACGAATAGATTTGCCGGAGGACGACAGAAAAAATGACGGCAGAAAAAATATCGTCACTTTTACGGGGCTTGAAATCAACCTTTCCGATTATACCGTTCAAATAAACGGGAAGCCCATAAATCTTACCAAAAAGGAACTGGAAATATTCTGGCTTTTAGCATCTAATCCGGGGAAGGTTTACTCACGTGAGAACCTTTTAAGCAGTATCTGGGGCTATGAATATTTCGGGGATGCCCGGACGGTTGATACCCATATCAAAAGGCTCCGGGCTAAAATTGATAGATTAGGTGCCTCTTCCTGGGAGATAAAGACCATCTGGGGTGTGGGCTATAAATTTGAGGTGAAACATGTTTAAAAAAAATATCGCCTTTAAATTGACCACCGGGTTTGTCTTAATTGTTTTAATCTCCATGCTTACGCTGGGGCTGATTTTTATTCAGGTTTTCCGCCAGTATGAATTGGACAGCCGGGAGCAAACCATGTTGGAAAGGGCGCGCAGTATCTCCGAAGTTGTTTCCGCCAACCTGCAAAGCAATGGTCAAATGCGGGGTATTGGCGGATTTACACGTTTCTTGGATACCATGGCTGAAGCCAATGTCTGGATCATGGATAAACAGGGCAGCCCTCTGGTCTTTACCGGTAATGGCAATGGCATGGGGAACGGCAAGGGCAATGGTATGGGTGCTATGGGAGCAGGAGTGGGCCAAAACCACACGTTCTACTCAGGGCCGCTGCCGTCGGAAGCAGAAAACGTCATAACCGATGTTCTTTCCGGCAGAGAGTCAATCAGCCAAAGCTTCAGCAGCGTGTACCAGGAAGCAACGTTAACCGTCGGTGTCCCTATTTTCGACGCCAACAAGCAGGTAATTGGTACCGTTCTTCTGCACACTCCCGTGAACGGAATTACGAATGCGTTGAATAAAACATTCCACATCCTGCTTGCCAGTCTTTTGGTTTCTCTCATTATTGCTATCGGTTTGGGCATCTTTTATTCGGTTCTTTTCACCCGTCCTCTGAAAGTGATGAACAAGACTGCGCTGGAAATGGCTCACGGCAATTACGACGCGCGGACTGGCATAAAACAACAAGATGAAATCGGCCAGCTGGGAAATTCCCTTGATTTTTTGGCCTCGGAACTTTCCCAGGCCAGGGAGAAAATCGATAAGCTGGAACAGGTGAGAAGAGATTTTATCGCCAATGTTTCCCATGAGTTTAGGACCCCGCTTACCGTAATCCGGGGTTCGCTGGAAGCGCTGGAAGACGGGACAATCGAGCAGCCGGAAGATATCAAACGTTATTACGGGCGCATGCTTGCGGAGACCAGGAGTTTGGAGCGGCTCGTTCAGGATCTTTTGGAACTTTCCAGACTTCAGTCAGGAAAAATAGCCATTAATTTCGAACCCGTTCACATTCCGAGCCTTCTGGCGGATGTGGTCAAGAGTATGCAAACAATCGCCGACAGCAAGGAAATTCAAATCCACTGTGATATTCCCCAAGATGTACCCCCTGTAAACAGCGATTATGACAGGCTAAGACAGCTGATCGTTATCTTCCTGGATAATTCCATTAAATATTCACCGGCAAAAACTGTAGTTACCGTAAGTTTAAAATTGGATAAAACATTTAAAATAACGGTTCAGGACCAAGGACAGGGTATCCCCGCTGAAGAACTTCCGTATATCTGGGACCGGTTTTATAAAACAGATAAATCACGAAAAAGCAGCGGAACCGGGCTTGGACTGGCCATTGCCAAGCATTTGGTGCAGCTGCTGAACGGTTTGGTGACACTGGACAGTAAAATAGATCAGGGCACAATCGTGCAAATAGATCTTCCCTTCGGATCATAAGTAAAACTTGGCTGGCGCCAAGTCTTTGGCGGTAGCCCTAGCTGCACTTAGATATATCAGAAAGTATTTTATACTTTCTGATATACGAACAAAACCTAGAAAACTTTTGCTAAATTTTTTATGGCTCCCATCGGACAATAATTTACGCACTTATTACACTCAATACAACTCTCAGCGTCTACCTTCGGAGCTTTATATCCTTGTTGAATCAAAGCATTTACAGGACATACCCTCACGGACGGACAGGGATGGTTTTCCGGACAACGATTTTTATCAATTACAATTGCCATATTAGCACTCCTTTCACAACTTACTGAGAAAACAAATATACCCCGTATGGGTATATTAACAAAGTGCTGTTTAATTTTCAACTCTTTCTTGCTAATTTCTTAAGTAATTTTAATTCGTTTCTGTTTTCTGCATAACAAAGCAGCTTGACTTCAATGCTAAGCTGCTTTATTTTTAAATCTTGTTTCTTTGTCTGAAATTATCTATCGTTAAAGAGCTTGTGAGCAAAAACGTTTTAACCCTAACAAAGATGCGGCAGCGGCAATTGTTATCCCGAAATAAACTACAGGTTTTTTAATAGAAAGAAAATTAATGATTGACCCGTTGCAGAGCGTACTTCCTGTAACCAGAAACAGGTCGGCCCATGCTTCAACTTCACCAATGTCATTTTTCTTCGGCTTAATGCGTTGCAGGAATAATTTTAACAGTCAGTTTATGTTTATTTCTCAGTCATATTATTTAGAGGGCATAATGATGACAGTTAGAGCTCTTGCCCTAAAGTAGGGCCGGGAGAACAATCAAATATTTTTTCGACCTTTAAGATTACTGCGCCCTTAGGTTGCAGAACCGGCATTTTCTCTTTGACCCAAGCCCTGGCATCCTCAAATACGCTGCCCGAATCCACAACCGTTGTGCTCCCTTTAATCTGATAGGATTTACAGGTTGACAAATCCCAAATGGAAACTGCCATGATCGGGTTGACTTCAAGATTCTTCTTAGTTTTATTCATAAAATTGTCAACGAGTAAAAGATTATTTTCATCAAGAACTTTTACAAAAGTCATAGGGACGACATTTGGTGTCCCATCTTTAGCAGCCGTAGCTACCGGAAAACATCCTGTTTACTGAATATAATTTGGATTTCAGAATTGAGTTTGGACATCTTTTTATCTACCACACCTTTTCTTAGTCTTTCCTGCCTTATGAGCCTTATTATCTGATAGCTAAGAGTCTCTAACCCTCTTCCTTGTGCAGTTGTTCTGATTAGTGTCTCCCGCATTCATCATGATGCTGATGCTCATGACAGACAGATCCTGTGGATTTAAGGTTGCCCTGAAGGTATTGCTCTACGACAGTTTTGGCTTCGCCCGAAGCGCCAGTAATTACCTCAATGCCTTTTTCATTGAAGATGTCAATTGCTCCGCCGCCCATGCCGCCGGAAATGATGACCTTGACTCCCCTATCGTTTAAAAAGTTCGGTAAAAATCCGGGTTTATGTCCGGGGTTTGCTATGGTCTCGCTCTTGGCAATTTGCCCGTTTTCCGCCTCATAGATGATGAAACCTTCACAGTGTCCAAAGTGTTCGGTAACCATTTTCCCTTCACTCGCTACAGCAATTTTCATTTTGTCGTTCCTCCTTTTTTGATTTTGTAATTTTTTTGTATCAGCAATTTTTTCTCCTGAGCCTTCCAGAATATCCGCTGCGTCGTCAAACCAATTACCGTTATAAAGTTCAATCATCCCTTTATCACAGGCTACAGCTATTTTCGGATCGATCGGCAATGTGGCTAGAACTTTTAGTTGATGCTGTTCAGCTATCTTTTCGATAGAGCTTTCCCCGAATATTTTGTATTCCTTGCCACAATCCGGGCACTTAAAATAGGACATGTTTTCTACTAATCCTAAGATAGGTATATTCATTGATTTGGCCATTTTCACTGCTTTGGAAACAATCATGGAAACCAGTTCCTGAGGTGAAGCCACGATAATAACGCCGTCCAGCTTAATGGATTGGAATACCGTCAGCGGTACATCGCCCGTGCCGGGCGGCATATCGATAAACATGAAGTCAACGTCGCCCCATATAACTTCGGACCAGAACTGTTTAATTACGCCGGAAAGAATCGGTCCCCGCCAAATAACAGGATCGGTTTCATTTTCCAGCAACAAGTTGATCGACATGAGCTGGATGCCTGTTTTGCTCTTGGCGGGAAAAAGACCAAGCTCGCTGGCATCGGGTTTCTGACTAATGCCAAAAGCTTTCGGAATGGACGGGCCTGTGATGTCCGCATCGAGTATGGCGGCCTTATAACCCCTCCTGGCCATAGTTACGGCCATCATGGAAGTAACGAGTGATTTTCCCACGCCTCCTTTGCCGCTGACAATGCCAATCACTTTCTTGATATTGCTCAGTTCATGCGGTTTGGCGGAGAAATCCGCCTGTTCTTTTCTGTCGGCGCATTCGTCGCTGCAGGTATTGCAATTCTGATTACAATTTTCGCTCATCTTTATTTACTCTCCTTATGCTTAAATTGGTAATTCAAACAAATCGTTCAACTGTTCATTATCAGTAAGGTTTTATAAAAAACTTTGGTTGCGGCCCGTCCTGACGGACAGTCGACGTCGATAATACTTTGCCCTTTGTTTACGGCTTTTATGGCTGCGGTGTCAAACGGAATTTTGCCCAAGAAAGGCAGAGCCCGCTCCCTGCAAAATGCTTCAATTTTCAGGGCAAGCTCTTCGTTGGTATCATACTTGTTAACACAGACTCCGGTTTTCATTTTAAACTTCTCAGCCATTGTAATGATTCTCTCCATATCGCTGATTCCTGACAGAGACGGCTCAGCAACGATCAGGACCATGTCCGCCCCGTTAAGGGAAGCGATTACCGGACAGCCTATTCCCGGCGAACCGTCTATAACGGCCAGATCAGCGTCCATTGCTTCCTGCCTCAGCTGCTTTTTCACCTCGGTTACCAGCTTACCGGAAGTACCGCTACCCATTTTAAGCCTGGCGGTAGAGAAGACCATATCATCTTTATAAAGCATCAGCTCTCCGGCTACGGCAGGTTGGAGTGAAACTGCCCCCATCGGGCAAACTGCTTCGCAGACGCCGCAGCCTTCGCAAGCATAGGCATCAACTTCATATTGGCCGTTGCTTTTATTAATAGCCTCAAAGCGGCAGTTTTGCCTGCAAAGACCGCAGCTCCGGCAGGATTCTGCATCAATAATCGCTTTTCTCATACCGTAATAATCCGATCGCTTAGCCGGTAAACTATGAGCTCTGATCAGGTGAAGATTAGGGGCGTCCACATCGCAATCGGCATAAGCTCTGGCATCGGCAAGCTTGATAAAAGCGCCCGCAACGGTTGTCTTTCCTGTACCGCCTTTCCCGCTAAGAATCAGAAGCTGTTTCATGCCTTGCCTCCTTCCTTACCGCCTGCAACAGGTTTTGGAATAGGTCTCTGTATTTCGGATGTTTTCTTACCGCTATCTGCCCATTGGAATTCATTGTTCCCAATTCCAGGTCAAACGGAATTTTATTGAGAATTTTGATCTCGTTTTGCAGGCAATAATCTTCGGCGGGGTTTTCACCCTCCAGGCATTTGTTAAGGACAACGCCGAATGGTTTTTGAAAAAGATTTACAAGTTCATAAACCATTTCTAAGTTGTGGACGCCAAAGATGGTCGGCTCAGCTACCAAAATACAGTAATCGGCATCTTTGATGCTCTCCATGACCATACAGGCGCTCCCGGGCGGACAGTCGATAAAAACATCTTTGTTCTCCTTACGGCTATCCTGCAAAAGCTTTTCAATAACCGGCACCCCTGATGCTTCGCCTATATTCAGCATTCCGGTCACGACCCGGACATTACCGGATATACCCCTTTGGATCATGCCTATTTCCCTATCTTTTTCCGAAATTGCTTTTTGCGGACAGAAAAGCAGACACCCCCCGCAGGAATGACAGATCTCGTTAAAGACAATCAGGTTATTCTTAATATAGGCCAGAGCGTTGAATTTGCAGAAATTGACACAGGTGCGGCAGCCGTTGCACAGCTTTGAGTCAGCCTGGGGAAGTTTAACCGTTACCCGTTTATTTTTTATGTCCTGCGGTTTAAAGAACAGATATCCGTTCGGCTCTTCCACATCACAGTCGATATATACGGATTCTGGTGACACTGCCGCCAGGTTGACGCTTACTAGGGTTTTACCCGTGCCTCCTTTGCCGCTTAAGACAGCAATTTTCATTAGCTCCCTCCATGTTGATGAAAACCGGGGTGAATATCGTCCAGTAAATTTAATTTTCCTTCCTTCAAGGCTTCAATATTATCCCGGATAGAATTATTGGTATTTTTATAAAGTGCAATTTCCGCTACTTTGAGCACTTCTGCGGCATTCTCACCGCAACGCGGTGTAATGATTGCCTCTGCTCCGCTGTCAACAATATTTTGCGCGGCTTTGATTCCTGCTCCGCCTTGGCTGGCAGCGGCGCTGTTATTCAGAAAATTGTTTTCTTCTGTTTCGGTATCGTAAAGAAGAAAGTAAGGAGCCCGTCCAAAAGAAATACAAACGCTGGTATCCATTGAATTATCGTCTACCGGTATCGCTATCTTCATCTTTATCCTCCCTTTGTTTAATTATTAATACTAGTTTCCTTTTTCGTCAGGTCCAGAAAATTCTGTGCGGCAGCGGTGCCTGTAACATCCCCCGCAGCGGCAGGTTTTCTCCAAACCTTTGCAGAGCTCGTAATCTCCGCCTTCTATACGCAAGACTTTCCCGTTTACCAGAGATTCCGCCATCTTTTTTCGTGCATCATTATAGATGCGCTGAACAGTCGTACGGGCAATATGCATTTGTTCCGCGCACTCTTCCTGCGTAAAACCCTGCAAGTCGATGAGCCGTATGGTTTCATACTCATCAACCAGCATTAAGACCAAATTCTCCTGATCAATAGCTGCATTAAGCGGACCGAAAAGGCTGCTTTCCGGCAGGCAGCATACTTTTCTCCATTTTCTTGGTCTTGGCATATCTTTTCCTCCCTTAGGCCATAAACATTATTGACATATGCCCTTTATGTATTTGATTATAATCAATTTCGAACATATGTCAATAATGTTTATTTTTTTATTTCCATCGTTAGATTCTCCTTGTAAAACTCGTTCTCGTAAAACATTTTTAGGGAAAAAGAATTTCTGGGCTATCAAAGTCGGAATAACGGCGCTTAAAATAACTACGGTTACATTCACGCTGTATTGAGAGTTGCTGATATATTTATTTGTCAGTCCGTATAAAGCCAAAATTGTTCCAAATGTCAGTCCGGTGCTCATAAGAAGGGTGGTATAGATACCGTCCCTTCTTTTGTATTTAAAGAACCTGGTAGCTGGAAGCACTCCGATAAATTTTGCTCCAACTTTAACCAGCAATAGAATTACGATTAGGAACAACGTTGCCGCAAGTGCTTTAACGGAAACAAGGGAACCTGCTTTTATAAAATAGAACGGTGTAAAGGCTACAAAAGCAATAGCCCGCATTTTATGGAGCGTTTCTTTATATTGCAGAAAAAATCCTGCCATAGCTAAACCAATAATATAAGCCGGGAGTACCGCCTCGCTGCCGGAATATTCCGCGAGAAATCCCAAAAACAGAAGAATCAGCAGAAAAAATTTAATTTCCGGCTCACTGACTTTCCCGCTGTATCTTGCAAAGATCCATTTTGCCAGGGGGATTCCTACAAAACACACCACAATGACTGCTCCGACAAAAATAAGCAATTTATAAGAAAACCCTGTAAATAGGAATCCCAAAGCCAACACCGTGCCTAAATCCGTGACAAAACCAAGAAAACAATCTCCAAACTTACAAAACTACAAATTTAGGGATTACTAAAATATAGCATAAATTCCGAAACATAGCAGGTTTAGTAAAATACAAGGCTGGTTTGGTTTTTGGAAATGATATACAATATCCGCTTTTTCGACAACACAATTTGACACAGATTTATGCAAAAAGGGTTTATTATATAATTAACATAATATGACATATAAGAACCCATTACTTCTTATATGCGTATTTAGTATTTTCTGTCGATTAAGACAGTATTTTATTCCTTTGACTTAACGCAGACATTAACTAAATAAAAAGATAAGGGCAAAGTTGTCTAAAGACAGCGACGCAAAGCCATAGGGTCTAACGTGCCAATGCACTATGACAGCCTGGTTGCCGAACAGTTTTATGGTATATCCTGCCCTTTTGAGGCAGTTTTTTTATTTGCTTATAGTTGCGTTACCCCCTGAGATTAGGGTTGTTTTTTCATGGCTTTGCTCTTTGCCCCAAGCAAAGGGAGTGTTGCTGATTGCGAAGCATGTTAAAAATTACCCTCCTGAGGTGTAAATAAAGAAGAATTTCATAATGTTCTTTATAAATCTTACTTGACAAACGTCACGGTGGATGAGCCCGCGATTTGCCTTAAGCAAACTGCGTGCTTTTTTATTTGGCAAAAACATGTTGCTTATCAGCTTAAGGCTTACAATCGCCATTATTATATATTTTCTTTTTTTTCAAAAAAATTATTTAAATCCCTCAGGTGCCGTTCCCCGCCCTCTGTTTTGGTTTTTACAAAAAAATCAAAACGGAGGTCTGAAGATGAAAAGGATTAATTTGCGAGATTATTACCCATTTTATCAATCTGACTTTTTTGTTGAAGTTGCGGATGAAATCGCTTTATCGCTGAAGTGCTTCAAGCTGAGCGAGAATGCTTACAGATTACGCACATACAGACAAAAAGCCTATTACTCTCTCGACCGTGGTGACGGTATTGAGCAGGAAATTGTTTTCATTTCCTTGTCTCCTCAAGAGATTTATGAGAGGAGAGTCACCAATCATGAGTTGTATACTGCCATCAACAGTTTGCCGGAAAAACAGGCAAAACGTGTTTATGCCCATTTCTTTTTGGGGATAAGCAAAACCGCCATTGCTAAAGCAGATGGCATTAGTGAAAGCGCAGTTAGGGAATCCATCGAACGTGGATTAAAAAATATCGAAAAGTTTTTAAAAAATTTCCGGTAACACCCTGCGATTTTGCCTGAAAAATGAAGTGGTTATTAGAGGGACAAAAATTCTTCCCCCTTAACTGATCTTTGACAATTAAATAATTGTTTTATTCGGTACTTTCCCTGTATGTCCTGAAAAGGAAAGCCAAATAGCAGATACGCCATAACCACCAGTCCGTCAACAATCGGATTTAGTGAAGTATAAATGATGTTGCTATTGAATTAGGTCAGGTACGAGCGATTAATATCCGTGCTATAAATAAATGCTGGCAGCATTTAAGGCGATGACACATACAGAGGGATAATGATACTTCCGTCCAGCCACAGCCCCGCTTAAGCGGGATCACGTAATGGGGGCGGCTTGCAGAGAACCTGGGAGAGGTGAAATTCCTATGAGGACGGTCAGCCGCTGTCCACCGAATAAAACCATAGTCTTATAAACCAAAATAGAAGTGCAGTATAGGGGTGCGCCTGTTTATGATATGCGCTACGTGTCTGAACGAAGGCGCATTCTCCCGCTGCGCTAATCAAAATAATGACGATTGTTTTATATAAAAATTTTTTTATTAAGTATAGACCTGATGAAAGCAAGAGGAGGCTTAATTATGGCTAATGAAAAATTAACGCAAGAAAAAGCCTACCGAATCATGCTAAAAGGATACCCCGATGTGCTTGATATAAAGCAAATGTGTAAAATTCTTGGCATCAGCCTTAAAACGGGTTACGGTTTGATACAGGAAAATAAAATTGAATGCCTAAAGGTTGGGCGGGCCTATAAAATCCCCAAGCCTTTTTTGTTGAGTTATTTGAGAATAGGTCCAAGTAGAGACAGTGAAGAAAAGTGAGATTTACACATTTTACGAACCTTTTTTATTGTGCTACATTCATCTTGTCAACGGCAGGTGAGTGAATAATTTGAAAGGAGGAACCATATGGAATTATCCACAATGCTGAAAATGGTCGGACTGACCGAGGATGAATTAATAGGAGGCTTCATTACACCTAAGAAAGGCTATTATTATACTGTTCTCAACCGAAAGGATCGGAACGGAAAACGCAAGCCCCTTTGGACATCAACCGGGCTTGCCACAACCGAGGAAAACGAAGCGGAAGCTGAAAGCAAATGCCTGGCGGCAAGAATCCAATATTCCCTTGACTTGAAAAACGGCATAGCTGATAAGGATGAAAAGACGGTTGTGCAGGAAACGCCCGAGGAAAACAACAATGCTCAGGCCGATTCTGATGAAAACTATTCTGAGAATCCCTCGTTTGCAGATTTACTAAATGAATGGCTTGCCTTTAGGCACCCAGATAATATTGTAGTCGGCGAAGATTTTAACTTTGACAAAACAATCAAGCTCAATACCTGGGCCGGATATGCAGAAAACGTCGAGCACAACTTATATCCGACCTTCAAGGCTTACGGCTGCACTGTCCGGGAGATTACTCCCGAGCTGCTTAAGGGACATTATGGTTACCGGCTGAAACATGGCAAGAAGAAGGCGACAGTTGCCAAGGATTACACTATTATCAACCAGGTATTGAATTATGCCGTCAGCAAAAAGATGATTAGTGTAAATCCAAACAGTGCCATCACCCTGCACAAAATCGAGAAATACAATGCCGCTACTCTCAATGTCGATCAGATGCAGTATTATCTTGAGTTTATCGTAGGGGATATTATTGAAATTCCTATATTGCTCGGCGGCTTCTATGGGATGCGGCGTAGTGAGTGTGCTGGCACCAGAGAAAGCCAGTTTGATTTCAGGTATAAATTCTTTAGGGCCAGCCACACCGTAACAAAAGCAGTAATCGACAAGAAAAAAATATATATCCCGTCCGACAAGCTCAAAACGGATTCAAGTAACCGTACTTATCCTTTAATTCCTTATGTCGAGGAAAGGATAAAAGCTAAGATAGCGGAAAATAAAGAACTGAGGGCGCTTTGCGGCAGTTCTTACAGCAAGGAATGGCTTGGTTATCTTTGCGTTCATCCTTTGGGGGAAATCATCGACCCAGACTATATAACCAACAGACACCGAGATTTACTCAGAAAGGCCGGATTGCCCCACGTCAGATTCCATGACCTTCGACATTCATGCGTTGGGTTGATGATGGCCAATGAAGTTCCTATGGAGCGTATCCGGGATTGGGTCGGCCACAGCGACATTCGGACAACAGTCAATACCTATGGCCATCTGGAATACCAATCAAAGAAAAAAACAGCAAAGATCATTCAAAAATCTTTACCGCTTAAAATGGCAGGAGCTGCTAATCTTTAAAATTAACAGCTCCATGATGGCGGAGAAGAAGGGATTTGAACCCTTGCGCCCGGGGATACCAGGCCTACCGCATTTCGAGTGCGGACCCTTCAGCCACTTGGGTACTTCTCCGAATTATTAACTTTATTTTAGCACCTCGGATAGAACTTGGATAGAACAGTTCAAAAATCCACATCTATTCGAACTCCGAGGACACTAGAAACCGCATAAATACAAGGTTTTCGGCTACATGGCTTCCACTTTGCCCAACACATTTCGAGTGCGGCGCGTTATGACCACTTCGCTACTTCTCCATGATAAATATAATATTTTTATGCTTTATGGGGTTTTGCTTTAGGCTTTGGTACGTTTTTCCCGAAAATATTGTTTTAACAGTACTGAGCATTCTTCTTCCAAGACGCCTGCCGTGACTTCAACTTTGTGATTCCAGCAGTTTCTGTTCAGTACATTCATCACGGACTCAACAGCGCCGCCTTTGGCATCCGTCGCTCCGTAGATCAGGTGTTTGATCCTAGCTTGAAGAATCGCGCCGGCACACATCGGGCAGGGTTCCAAGGTGACATACAACGTCGCATCCGTCAGCCGCCAGTGACCCATCACTTCAGCTGCTCGCCGGATGGCAAGGATTTCGGCATGTCCGGTCGGGTCTTGTTTCTGCTCTTTTTCATTGAAGGCGACAGAGAGAATCTGCTGATTCACGACAACGAGCGCACCAACCGGAATCTCATTGCAGTCATACGCCTTTTGGGCTTGGTCAAGCGCAAGTCTCATCCAATCTTCATGTTTCATTTCTCTCAGCCTCGAATACCATCCTGCCAGGTCCGCAGAAAAATCAAAATATGCTGGACAGGAAATACAGATTCAGGATTGACATAGTACGAGTACTTCTAAACGTTTGCAACGGCAAATCTAATAAAAAAAAGGCCTTAAAACCTTTGCAATATAATGGTGGCCCCGGGAGGACTCGAACCCCCGCAAGACAGGGTTTAGGAAACCCCCGCTCTATCCACCTGAGCTACGAGGCCATATGGATTGCATGGCGGAGGGGGTGGGATTCGAACCCACGGCCCCTTTCGGAGTCACCGGTTTTCAAGACCGGCTCCTTAAACCGCTCGGACACCCCTCCAGCAGTAAGACGAAAGATAGTATAACATAAACTTTATAACTAAACAAGAAGCTGTTTGCGCCAATTTTAAATAATGAAGCAACAAATAATATAATAATCTAATTGAATTAATGCTCTCAACATAATCTAAAAAACTTTTATTCTAATCTAACCAATAAATTCCGTGCCCATGTACGGAACCAGTACTTTCGGAATCCTGATTCTGCCGTCTTCTTCCTGGTAGTTCTCCAGAATGGCCGATACGGTCCTGCCGATGGCCAGTCCGCTGCCGTTCAAGGTATGCACAAACTCCGGTTTTTCCTTAGGTCCGCGCCGAAAGCGAATATTCGCTCTTCTGGCCTGAAAATCAATAAAATTGCTGCAGGAAGATATTTCCCTGTACAGATTAAAGCTTGGCAGCCATACTTCAATGTCGTACGTTTTAGCAGAGCTGAATCCAAGATCGCCGGTGGACAAGGCAACAACGCGGTAAGAGAGTTCCAGTTCCTGCAAAATCGCTTCAGCATCCGCGGTCAGCATCTCCAACTCCTGGAAAGAGTTCTCCGGAAAGGAGAATTTTACAAGCTCGACTTTATTAAACTGATGCTGGCGGATCAGCCCGCGGGTATCCCTCCCGGACGCTCCGGCTTCGGCGCGGAAACACGCACTGTAGGCACAAAATTTAATTGGAAGCATATCTGCTTCAAGGATCTCATCTCTGTAAATATTGGTGACCGGTACTTCCGCTGTAGGAATCAGGAAATAATCAGTTTTTTCTACTTTAAAAGCGTCTTCTTCAAATTTGGGCAGCTGGCCGGTGGAAATCATAGACTGCCGGTTGACCATAAACGGCGGAAAGACCTCCGTATAGCCTTTGGCAGCATGCCTGTCCATCATAAAATTGATCAAGGCTCTTTCCAGGCGCGCTCCGAGCCCTTTGTAGAACGTAAATCGAGTCCCGGTTACTTTGCCGGCCCGGGCAAAATCTAAAATATCTAGGTTTTCCCCCAGCTCATAGTGGGCCAGTGGTTGAAATTCAAACTTCCTGGGTTCACCCCATTTGCGGACTTGGATGTTATCATTTTCATCTTTACCAACCGGAACAGATGCATCGGGAATATTCGGGATCAAATAGAGTACTTCCAGCATTTTTTGCTCGATCTCGTTTAAACTGTCATCCAGCGTTTTGATGTTCTGACCAACCTCACGCATTTGAAGGATCAGCTCCTCGGCATCCTGCCCGCTTTTCTTCCGCCGGGCAACTTCTTCAGATACCTTATTGCGTTCCGCTTTCAGATTTTCCGCCTCAAATAAGATTTGCCGTCTTTTTTCCTCTTGGCGCAAAAAATCATCCAGGTTGATATCGGCACAGCGTTTCGCTAACGCTTCTTTGACAATCTCGGGATTGCTGCGCACAAATTTTAGATCGAGCATAACGGGCCCCTCCTATTTTCGATACTGATCAACGATGTTAATGAAATATTCATGAATTCTGGTATCGTCGGTAAGCTCGGGATGAAACGCGCTGGCCAGAATATGATCATCCTGGACCAAGACAATCTTGCCGGCATATGCGGCCAGCACATCAAGCTCCGGACCTGCTTCCGTCACATACGGCGCGCGGATGAATACGGCTCGCAAATTTCCGCCTTTTAGTCCCTTAACCGGGATATCCGCTTCAAAACTCGCAATCTGCCGGCCAAAAGCATTTCGTTTGACGGAGATATCCAGAAGCCCCAAAGAATACTGGTTACTCCGGTCAATTTTTTTACTGAGCAGAATCATACCGGCACACGTCCCAAAAATGGGAAAACCTTCACCAGCCATTTCTACAATTTTATCGCCAAAACCGTCAATTTCAAGCTGCTTACCGATTGCTGTGCTTTCCCCGCCGGGAATAATCAGCCCACTGATTCCTTTTAAATCATCGACACTGCGGACTTCAACTGCTTCAACTCCAAGTTTTTCCAAAGATTTGCAGTGCTCGCGAAAAGCGCCCTGGATAGCCAGGACACCAATCTTCTTTTTCATGCTCACCAGCCCCGATCCTGCATTCTTTCCGCCGGAGCAATCGAGGAAATCTCCAGACCAGGCATTGCTTCACCGATTTCTTCGGAAAGTTTGGCCAGTATGTCCGGATCATTGTGATGAGTAGTTGCGAGAACGATTGCTCTGGCTCTCTTGGCTGGTTCAGAGGATTTAAATATGCCGGAGCCAACAAAAATACCGTCGCAACCCAGCTGCATCATGAGGGCTGCATCAGCCGGTGTTGCAATTCCGCCTGCGGCAAAATTTACAACCGGCAGTTTGCCGTGTTCGGCAACATATAGAACTAAATCGTAAGGTGCAGCCATTTCCTTGGCTGCGGTCATCAGTTCCTCTTTCGGCATGGTGGTCAGACGGCGGATATCGGCCATAACCGTCCGCATATGACGCACTGCCTCAACCACATTGCCTGTTCCGGGTTCACCTTTGGTGCGGATCATCGCAGCACCCTCGCCAATCCGACGCAGGGCTTCACCGAGATTGCGCGCACCGCAGACAAATGGCACTTTAAAATTATGCTTATCAATGTGATAAAGGTCGTCGGCAGGAGTCAGAACTTCGCTCTCATCGATGTAATCCGCGCCAAGTGCTTCCAGGATCCGGGCTTCGACAAAGTGTCCGATTCTTGCTTTAGCCATAACCGGAATGGTTACAGCCTCCATGATTTTTTTAACGATGGTAGGATCGGCCATTCTTGCCACACCGCCTGCCGCCCGGATATCAGAGGGCACTCTTTCCAGGGCCATAACTGCACAGGCCCCAGCTTCCTCCGCTATTTTTGCCTGCTCGGGTGTTGTGACATCCATAATGACGCCGCCTTTTAACATCTCCGCCAAGCCTGTTTTTACTTTCCATGAAGCTACCTCAACCATGAATGATTCCTCCTAATAGATCTGTTAATCGTCCTATTGTTCCCTGCTAACATCATTTTATTAATCGTTTATTCTTCTTCTTTGCTTACAAATTTAGCTACGGCCACGACCTTGCTTTCACCGGTTCTCATGGCAGTGACTCCCTGGGCCGATCTCCCCTGGACGGAGATGCCGCTGACTTCCTGACGGATCACAATGCCTTCATCGGTAATGACCATCAGTTCCTGATCGGCGGTGACGACCTTGACGGCGGCCAGAGGCCCAGTCTTAGAAGTGACTCTGTGCCCGATAATGCCTTTGCCACCGCGTCCCTGGATCCGGAATTCACTGAGTTCGCTTCGTTTAGCAAAGCCATTCTCGGTAACGGTCAGCAATTCCAAATCACTAGCGGTTTTATCCACGACATCCATGGCAATGACATAGTCATCTTTCCTGAGAGAGATTCCTCTTACGCCGCGGGCTGTCCGTCCCATGGCTCTGACATCTTCCTCAGAGAAACGAATCGCCAAACCCAGACGGGTTGCAATCACGACATCATCATCTTGTTTCGTGAGGCGCACGCCGATCAGTTCGTCATTTTCATCCAGCGTCAGCGCAATCAAGCCATCACTTCTTTTTGTGTCGTAATCCTGGAGCGAAGTCTTTTTGACAATCCCGTTTTTCGTTGCTGTCAGCAGGTTGAATTGGTCTTTAAACTCCTTGACAGCAATCGTCGCAGTGACTTTTTCATCCTGCGCAAGACTCAAAAGGTTCACAATCGCAGTCCCTTTAGCGGTCCGGCTTGCCTCAGGTATTTCATGCGCCCGCAGACGGTAAACCTTGCCACGTGAAGTGAAGAAAAGAATATGATGATGTGTAGAGGCAATAAACAGGCTCTCCACAAAATCATTTTCTCCGGTAGACATGCCGTTGACACCACGTCCACCTCTTCTCTGGCTGTGATAGGTGTTTAAGGGCAGTCTTTTGATATACCCTCTGTGTGTGACCGTAATTACGACGTCCTCATCCGCGATCAGATCTTCAATTTCCATCTTCGTCGCATCAAAGGTAATTTCTGAACGTCTCGGGTCCGCAAATTTATCCCTGATTTCCTTCAGTTCAGTTTTAATAATTCCACGAACCATTTTGTCCGAATTCAAAACTGCCGTCAGGTAAGCAATCTCATCCATCAGCCTTTGATACTGGGCATCCAGTTTTTCACGTTCCAAACCAGTCAGGCGCTTTAAGCGCATGTCCATAATCGCCTGGGCCTGTCTGTCGCTGAAATCAAAGCGCAGGATCAGTTTGGCTTTGGCAATGTCATCATCCTTGGAAGAACGAATGATCTCAATGACTTCATCGATATAGTCCAGCGCCTTGCGCAGTCCTTCAACAATATGTGCCTCATCTTCTGCTTTCTTCAGTTCAAACCGGCTGCGCCGGACAATAACTTCCTTTTGGTGTTTGATAAAATATTCCAGAATTTCCTGCAGGTTGAGTACTTTCGGGGTATTGTCAACCAGCGCCAGCATATTGATCCCGAAACTATCTTCCATCTGGGTATGCTTATACAACTGATTCAGAATGACCTGAGGTGTAACATCCCTGCGCAGTTCAATCACAATACGAATCCCTTTCATTGTGGTCTCATCGCGCAAATCGGTAATACCTTCGATTTTCTTTTCCTGAACAAGTTCAGCTATCTTTTCAATCAGCCGGGACTTATTGACCACATACGGAATTTCCGTAACAACGATCTGCATTTTCCCGTTTTTTTCGATTTTTTCGATATTGGCCTTCGCCCGGACCTTGATTGATCCCCTGCCAGTCGTGTACGCGCTGATGATTCCTTCCGTGCCCATGATTTGGGCACCGGTCGGAAAATCAGGTCCTTTAATAAATTTCATCAGATCTCTGATTCCAGGTCGAGGTGCTCCATCTTCGTTATCCTCACTGTCCATCAAATATACGACGCCATCGATGACTTCTCCCAGATTGTGCGGCGGTATATTCGTGGCCATCCCGACAGCAATCCCGGAAGAACCGTTAACCAATAAATTCGGAAATTTCGCCGGCAAAACGTCCGGCTCTTTTTCTCTTTCATCATAGTTCGGACTAAAGTTGACGGTATCCTTATCAATATCAGCCAGCATATACGTAGCCAGCGAAGCCATCTTCATCTCTGTATAACGCATGGCAGCCGCTGAATCGCCATCGATGGAACCAAAGTTGCCATGTCCGTCAATTAAAGGATAACGACTGGAAAAATTCTGCGCCATCCTGACAGACGCATCATAGATCGATGAATCTCCATGTGGGTGATATTTCCCCATGCAATCCCCGACCAGTCTGGCCGATTTACTATACCCTTTATTCGGCGTCATCCCTAATTCATTCATCGCATAAAGAATTCTGCGATGAACCGGTTTCAGTCCGTCGCGTACATCCGGCAAGGCTCGGCTGACAATAACGCTCATGGAATAATCTATAAATGATTTTTTTAATTCATCGGAAATTTCAATGGGCAAAACCTTGCCGCTAAAAAGTTCCATGGACATGGTTCAACGCTCCTTTAAATATCCAGATTTCGTACATCCCTGGCATGTTTTTGAATAAATTCCTTACGGGGCTCCACTTTATCGCCCATCAGCATCGTGAACAATTCATCCGCTTTCATGGCATCTTCCATTTCGACCTGGAACATGGTCCGCGATTCAGGATCCATGGTTGTCTCCCAAAGCTGTTCGGGATTCATTTCACCAAGACCTTTATAGCGTTGGATTTCTGTCTTTTCTCTGCCGACAGTTTCCATAACCTTACTCAATTCTTTATCACTATAAGCATATTGAATTTGTTTACCGTTTTTAATCTTAAAAAGCGGTGGCTGCGCAATATAAACATAATGATTTTCAATCAGCGGTTTCATAAACCTGTAGAAAAATGTCAACAAGAGAATCCGGATATGTGCGCCATCGACATCGGCATCTGTCATAATCACAACTTTATGATAGCGGGCTTTTTCAATATCAAAATCTTCAGATATGCCGGTTCCAAGCGCTGTGATCATTGCTCTTATTTCCATATTTCCCAGAATCCTGTCCAATCGGGCTTTTTCGACGTTTAAAATTTTACCGCGCAACGGCAGAATCGCTTGAAATTTCTGATTCCTGCCTTGTTTGGCTGAGCCGCCGGCGCTGTCTCCTTCGACAATGTACATTTCACAGTACCTTGGATCTTTCCAGGTGCAGTCGGCCAGTTTACCCGGCAAAGAAGTACTTTCCAATGCACTTTTTCTGCGGGTAAGATCTCTGGCCTTACGGGCGGCAAGCCTTGCCCGGGTAGCCTGCAAGCCTTTTTCAACAATCTTCTTGGCAACGGCTGGATTTTCTTCAAAAAAGGTCGTTAAACCTTCGCCAACCACGCTGTCGACAATGGATCTAACTTCACTGTTACCCAGCTTGGTCTTTGTCTGTCCTTCAAACTGAGGTTCCATGATCTTAACCGAAATAATGGCTGTAAGGCCTTCTCTGACATCCTCACCGCTTAAGTTATTCTCATTGCCTTTTAAAATATTGTTTTTACGCGCGTAGTCATTAACAACTCTGGTCAGGGCCGCTTTAAATCCCGCTTCGTGCGTCCCGCCTTCTGTGGTATTGATATTATTAGCATACGAAAATAAGGTTTCGGTATAACTTTCGTTATACTGAAGGGCGATCTCAACCTTTGTATTATCTTTCTCCGTCTCAAATACAATCGCTTTCTGATGAATCGGATCTTTATTTTTATTTAAATATTCTACAAAATCAATCAGCCCATTATTGTGATTATAGACATCTTTGGCCTCGCTCCGCTCGTCAATCAGAGTAATCATGACATTTTTATTCAGAAATGAAAGCTCCTTCAAACGATGCGCCAGAACTTCATAGTCATAAACGATATCTTCAAAGATTTCCGGATCAGGCTGGAAAGTAATCATTGTCCCGGATCTTCCTTGGTACGTACCTATTTCCTTAAGTTCCGTCAGTGTTTTGCCGCGGGAATATTCCTGGCTGTACTTTTTCCCATCTTTTTTGATCTCGACACGCAAATTAACGGAAAGCGCATTAACAACGCTCATGCCGACCCCGTGCAGGCCACCAGAAACCTTATAAGCCTCGTTATTAAATTTTCCGCCGGCATGCAATACTGTCAAGGCAACTTCCACTGCC
The DNA here is from genome assembly GCF_000512895.1 of Dehalobacter restrictus DSM 9455. Taxonomy (NCBI): domain Bacteria; kingdom Bacillati; phylum Bacillota; class Clostridia; order Eubacteriales; family Desulfitobacteriaceae; genus Dehalobacter; species Dehalobacter restrictus. The sequence continues at coordinate 5,047 of NZ_CP007033.1, read as the reverse complement.
GGCTTTTGCATCTTTGCATGCATATCAACCGGTATGCCGCGGCCATTATCTTGAACAGTAATACTCTCTCCCTGATGAATAATAACTTCTATTTCATCGCAGTAACCAGCCATAGCCTCATCGATGCTATTGTCAACGATCTCATAAACCAGATGGTGCAAACCACGGCTGCTGGTGGAACCGATGTACATACCGGGGCGTTTCCGAACAGCTTCTAATCCTTCGAGTACTTCTATCTGGCCGGCATTATAATCAGATCCGGGATTTATTTGATTTGCTAATTCCGATTCATTTTGCAAAGCTGTTCCCTCCCAAATTTATCCTTTAACCTTAATATTATACTATAAAATCTGCTTTCATTCAAATATGAAGACCTCCCAGCTTCCGGAGGTCAATAAAACAACGAATCGTCTTCCTTAAAGAAAACTTGGCTGGCGCCAATCCTTTGGCAGAAGTCCTAGAAGTCTAGATGTATCAAAAAGTGCTTACACTTGCTAATACACTAAAGAATACTTCCGCTTTGTGATCTTTTCATTAACGTTGACGAAGAAATCGGAGACAGATAATATTCCGAATCCGTCATCACAAAGGACTTTTCTTTTCCTTTTTCAGTAATATTCTGTACGTTTCCCTTTTTCATCATTTTATTCAACAAACTGCGGGAAATCTGGTTGCTTCCTGCTGTATCCAAATCAAGGATCAGAATGACTTTGTCTTTTCTCACCATAATATTATTACCGATGTGCAGAAACATCAACTATTTCCTCCTTATATTTCCATTAGATACCTGATATACCACTGCGTTCTGATTCGTAATCCTGTCATCTGCACCAGTCATGGTGATGATTGTCTGTTTTTGCAGGGTATTAATATACTCAATCAAATAGTCCCTCCGATATTCATCCAATTCGGAAAGAACATCATCCAGCAGTAAAATCGGATATTCATCTTTTTCATTCCGGATGATTTCCATTTCAGCCAGCTTTAGACTGAGCACCAGAGAACGCTGCTGACCTTGAGATGCAAATATTCTTGTATCATTTCCATTAAGATAAATAATTATTTCGTCGCGGTGGGGTCCGAACAATACAGCTTTTCTCTCAATTTCCTGTATCATTTTTTTCTCAAGTATCTCCGGAAAGCTTTGTAAAGCCTGCTCTAAATCCTTTTTTCCTAAGGCTTGATAAACGATATCGAGATGGTCCTCATCCGAAAAAATGCTTTGAAATATCTTTCTGCAGTGGGTATTCAGTTTATCTGTAAATTCAGATCGATTAATGATAATCTTGGAACCGATCTCACAAATTTGCTCATTCCATGCCTGGAGCTGAATTCTTAACAGATTAATATTCCTTTCGTTTTTCAAAAGAATATTTTTCTGGTGAACAGCCCTTAAATAAGCATTTAGCAGGGCAAAATGCGTAGGTCTAATCTGGGCAATCAGCAGATCAATAAAACGCCTTCTTTCGTTGGGTCCTTTTTTAACAATATTTAAATCATCCGGATAAAAAGAAACCCCATTGACTGTACCAACGTAATCTGAAAGACGTTTACAAGCCAATTGGTTAATCTTCATGACTTTTTTTCCGGTCTCGTAATAACCCTCCAGCATGAAGAGCCTTTCTGAAACTAGAAAAGAACCTGAGAGATAAAAATTTTTCTCCCCCCAGCGTATTAAATCATTTTCTGACTTACAGTGGGCCGATTTACCGCTAATAAGATACCCGATTCCTTCAAGGATGTTCGTTTTTCCCTGACCGTTGGAACCCATTAGCAGGTTGATTCCCGGCTGGAAGTCAATCTTTTGTTCTTGATAATTTCTGAAATTAACCAAATATAATTCTTTAATATACATGTTTAAAAACGAATCATCATGCTAATTTCTTAGCGGCAGAACTAAACATAAATATTTATCATTACTTTCGGGCCTGAAGATACAGGGACTAGATGGTCCAGAAACTTCCATAACCACGTTTTCGGTGTCTACAACTTTAAGCAGGTCGATGATATACTTGGCATTAAAAGAAATTGCAACGTCCTCTCCATTCTGTTCAACTTCGAGCTGTTCAAATACTTTACCCATTTCCGAAAAATGATTGATGTTAATATGGGAATTCTCAATATTAAAACGGACCGTATTGGTCTTCAAGTAATTGTCTTTGGATAAAAGAGAGGCTCTTTCTACTGCATCCATCAATTTTCGAGTATATATCAAAAGTTTCGTGTTGCATGTTGCTGGAATAACCTGTTTGTAGCTTGGAAACTGTCCTTCAATCAGACGGGTGACAATTTGAACCTGGCTAAATTTAAAAATAATTCTGGAATTGTTAAAACTGATTAAAATACTGTCATCATCTTCCATTAGCCTATAAATCTCATGCAGCGTCTTGGCTGGAATAATCCCGTTGAACTCTTTTTGATTTCCCTGCAAAACTTCATTGCTGAGTGCCAGTCGGTGCGTATCTGTTCCGACAAGTGTTATATTTTCTTTATTCACCTGAAGTAGCACGCCGGTAAAAACAGGTCTGGTTTCTTCGACTGAACAAGCGAATATGGTCTTACGAATCATACTTTTAAAAAGTAAAGCCGGAAGTTCAATGCTTTCATTGGAAGTAATATCGGAAATCTCAGGATACTCTTCAGGATCATATCCGTTCACCGCAAAATCAGAGGAATCGTAAAAGATATTAATATTATTGTCAGTACTTTCAATTCTAATTTCGGTATCCGGAAGCTTCCTGGCAATTTCCGAAAAAAGCCTAGCCGGTAAAACGACTTGTCCTTCTTCCTGAACATTGACTGGGACTTGGCATCGAATACCAATTTCTAGATCAGTGGCTTCAAACCAGAGATTTTGGTTTTCTGCTCTCAGTCTGACTCCTTGAAGTATAGGAAGCGTATTTTTGGAGGACACGGCTCTTTGTACAGTGTTTATTCCTAAAATCAAATCTTCCTTTTTGCATAAGACTTTCATCGGATACCTCCTATGTATTCTGACTCTATTTCAAAATTATACCATATTTATTCACTATTCATAATAAGATATTAATTTAGTAGTAACCGTAGTAGTATAGCGGTAATAATTGTGGATAAAAGGATATATAAAGCCAAATATGGTTTCTGTCTGATTGGATAAATGTATTGATATCATGTGGAAATGATGGAAAGATATCCACAATTATTAATTTACGGTGTGTTTAAGTAAATAAAATAAAGGTTCATCAGACTCTAACTTGATTTAATTTTACTGATAATGTCATTGATGCTCTTTTCAACCAGCGGATCATTTTTTTTCAGTTCGCTGATCTTTTCACAGGCATGAATGACTGTCGTATGATCCCGGCCTCCGAATTTGTCACCGATCTGTTCCAAAGAAAGATCCGTCATCTCGCGGCATAGGAACATCGCAATTTGTCTGGGAAAAGCAATGGTTCTTGTTCTTTTCTTCTGTTTGAATTCCTGAATGGACATCTTATAATGTTCAGCAACACTTTTTTGAATCATATCAAGAGAAATCAATTTTTGATTTTTCTGTGGGATCATATCCTTCAATATCTCTTCTGCCAGGGTAACGGTTATCGGTTGGTTAGTGAGCATGCAGTAAGCTGTTATTTTACTTAAGGCACCTTCCAGCTCCCGGATATTGGATTGAATCTCGGAAGCAATAAAAATAATAATTTCATCAGGTACAATAAAATTTTCCAGCTCAGCTTTTTTGCGTAAAATAGCAATTCTTGTTTCGTAGTCAGGCGGATTAATATCAGTTGTTAAACCCCATTCAAATCGCGAACGAAGTCTTTCCTCAAGTGTTGGTATTTCTCTCGGGGGACGGTCTGAAGAAATAATGATTTGTTTGTTGGCCTCATAAAGAGTGTTAAACGTATGAAAGAATTCTTCCTGGGTGCCTTCTTTGCCTGCCAGGAACTGAATATCGTCAATTAATAAGATGTCAATTTTCCGGTAAGTGTTCCGGAATTCGACCTGTCTTTCATAACGGATAGAATCAATCATTTCATTCGTGAACTGTTCGCCGGTGACATAGAGAATTTTCATCGAAGGAAAATTCTTGCTGATCACGTGACTGATCGCATGCATTAGATGCGTTTTGCCAAGCCCGCTGCCGCCGTAGACAAATAAAGGGTTATAGGATTTAGCAGGAGATTCCGCAACTGCAAGTGCTGCGGCATGGGCAAAACGATTCCCGTTGCCGATTACAAAAGTATCAAACGTATACTTTGGGTTCAGGGAATGAGACAAAACGCCAAAATTAACACCAGGGGTTTCTATTGGAGGAATATCGGAAGGATCTTGCTCTGCGATAAAGTTTAGAGTAACCGGTGCATTCAGGTAATTTTGAACAGTGGATTTAACGAGCGAGGAATACCTGCTTTCCAGCCAGTCTTTTGCAAACTCATTGGAAACACTGATGGTCAGCCGATTGTTGGAGAAATCAACCAGCTTCGTTGAAGACAGCCAAGTTTCAAAACTGGGCTTAGATAATTCATCTTTCAGTTTCTCAAGGATATTTTCCCAGAAAGCGTTTAAATATATAATATTAGGAGACATAGAGAACCCCCTTATTGATAGTGCAAAGTCATCAGTAAAAAAAAATTATTCACAAATATCAGGTTATTTGTGGATAACACCCCGGATAAAGAAGAAAAAATTATACACATCCAATCATCAAAATATGAGCGAACATGTACATTTATCATAACAACTTTTCATTTCGTTATCAACAGTTAATTCAGAGTATCCAGGAAACTTCACAAACAATCCGGAACTTCTTCATATTATATTCACCTAGTTATTAACCAGTTATTTTCTTGACATAATAAAAATAATTGGAGTATAATTTTCTGTAGTCTGTCTTTCGTTTTTGTTAGTTCTATCAGAAATGCTCTAACATCTTTTCGATAGATCTAAGTGCAGCTAAGGTTGCCGCTAATAGCTTGGCGCCAGCTGAGTTTTTATTCTTGGAATTATAAGGGGGTGTTTGCTTTGAAAAGAACATATCAGCCTAAATCCCGTCGCCATAAAAGAGTTC